>NZ_JBFUHZ010000002.1:0-259485 GCF_056402135.1 Rhodococcus sp. P4_C10
GCCGGGCTGGTGTCGTCGGCGGCGAACGTGCTGCTGCTCGACGAGCCGACGAACAACCTGGACCCGATCTCCCGCGAGCAGGTGCTCGACGCGCTGCGCAGCTACAAGGGCGCGGTGGTGCTGGTCACGCACGACCCGGGTGCGGCGGAAGCGTTGAACCCGGAGCGGGTCATCCTGCTGCCCGACGGCCAGGAGGACCACTGGTCGCAGGAGTACCTGGAGCTCATCCAGCTCGCCTGAGCGCCCGGTCCGGCCGTGACATCCGCGGCGCCCGACGGTTCCGTCCGGCTCGACTGCCTGCCTATGATCATCTGGCGGGTAGTCGAGAGCGGACGGGTCGGTGTGTCCAGATGCGAATCGCGGATGTGTTACGGCGTAAAGGCGCGGCGGTGTCGACGGTGGGCCCGGGGTTGTCGGTCGGCGGGCTGATCGCGGAACTGTCCCGGCGCAACGTGGGTGCCCTGGTGGTGGTGGAGAACGGCGCGATGGTCGGCATCGTGTCCGAACGCGACGTGGTGCGCCAGATCCACGAGCGCGGCGCCGAGGTGCTCGGCGCCCGGGTCGCCGACATAATGGCGGGCTCGGTGTTCACCTGCCTGCCCACCGACAGCCTGGACAGCCTCGCCGAGACCATGACCGAACGACGGATCCGGCACCTGCCGGTGGTCGAGGACGGCCGGCTGCTCGGCATCGTCAGCATCGGTGACGTGGTGAAGACCCGGATCGACGAGCTGCAGTGCGAACGCGACCAGCTCGAGTCGTACATCGAGCAGGGCTGACGGGCGCCCGGGTCGTTGCCGTGACCCAGGCGTGGTGGCTAGCCTGGAACTGCTGACCGAACACTCGCAGGCTCGCCTGGAGGTCGTCGATGGCAGGACCCGATCCGCTTCGCAAGGGAACCCGGATAACCGGCGCGACCCGCGATGCCCTGCAGCGGGACCTGCGGGACCGCTACACGCGCGGTGAGAGCATCCGAAGCCTCGCCGAGGCCACTGGCCGTTCGTACGGCTTCATCCGCACCGTGCTGACCGAGTCCGGGGTGGTGTTGCGCGGACGGGGCGGGGCGAATCGACACCGGATGGCGTGACTCGCCCCGCCCCGGCGGCGGCGGAAGGAGACGTCGAGGTCAGTCCCGGCGCCGCACCGATTCCTCCACGAGATCGAGTACCGCGGAAAGGTTCTCGGTCGCATGTCCGGACGCGATCCGCGCGATCAGGCCGTCGAGCACCAGATCGAGGTAGCCGAGCAGCACCTCGGTCGGCAGGTCGTCGCGCAGCCGTCCCGCCGACTTCTGGCGTTCGAGCCGGCTGACCGTGGCCTGGGTCAGTTCCGCGCTGTGCTGCGTCCAGTCCCGGGCGAACTCCGGGTCGGTGCGCAGCCGCCGCGCGATCTCCAGGCGGGTACCGAGCCAGTTGAACTGCTCGGGCTGCGCGAGCATGTCGCGCATCACCTGGACCAGGCCCTGCTCGGCCGCCACGTCGGCCATCCGGCGGGCATCCTCGTGGGCGAGGGCCAGGAACAGCCCGTCCTTGTCCTTGAAATGGTGGAAGATGGCACCGCGCGAGAGCCCGGTCTCCTCCTCCAGTCGGCGCACGGTAGCGCCCTCGTAGCCGTACTCCGCGAAACACCGTCGGGAGCCGTCGAGTATCTGGCTCCGACGTGCCGCGAGGTGGTCCTCGCTGACCTTGGGCACAGCCGACATCCTTTCGTACGGAACGGGAACGGCGGGCCCGAGACGAGACGTCCCGAGCCCGCCGCCCACGCTCTGCGCGATCTGCTTAGATCACTGGGTCAGGCTGGCTAGCCCTTGATCATGTTGCGGAGCACGAACTGCAGGATGCCGCCGTTGCGGTAGTAGTCCGCCTCGCCGGGGGTGTCGATGCGGACGACCGCGTCGAACTGCACCTTGGCGCCGTCCGTCTTGGTGGCCGTGACCTTCATGGTCTTCGGGGTGACGCCCTCGTTGAGCTTCACGATGCCCTCGATGTCGAAGGTCTCGGTGCCGTCGAGGCCCAGCGACGCGGCGGACTCGCCGACGGGGAACTGCAGCGGCACAACGCCCATGCCGATGAGGTTGGAGCGGTGGATGCGCTCGAACGACTCGGTGATGACGGCCTTGACGCCGAGCAGGCTGGTGCCCTTGGCGGCCCAGTCACGCGAGGAACCGGAGCCGTACTCCTTGCCGCCCAGGACGACCAGCGGGATGCCGGCGGCCTGGTAGTTCTGCGACGCGTCGTAGATGAACGCCTGCGGCGCGCCTT
Source organism: Rhodococcus sp. P4_C10 (assembly GCF_056402135.1). Taxonomy (NCBI): domain Bacteria; kingdom Bacillati; phylum Actinomycetota; class Actinomycetes; order Mycobacteriales; family Nocardiaceae; genus Rhodococcus; species Rhodococcus sp. P4_C10. The sequence continues at coordinate 2,262 of NZ_JBFUHZ010000002.1, forward strand.
CCTGGGTGAAGTCGCGGGTGTAGCCGCCCGAGACGTCGTCGAGGAGCTGGTTGCGCAGACGGATGTTCGCGAACGTGCCGCGGATCATCACCTCGTGGTTGCCGCGACGCGAGCCCAGGGAGTTGTAGTCCTTGCGCTCGACACCGTTGGCGTCCAGGTACTGCGCGGCCGGGGTGCCGGGCTTGATCGGGCCGGCCGGGCTGATGTGGTCGGTGGTGACCGAGTCGCCCAGCAACGCCAGGACGCGGGCGCCCTTGATGTCGGTGACCGGGGTGGTCTCCATCGTCATGCCCTCGAAGTACGGCGCCTTGCGGACGTAGGTCGAGTTCTCGTCCCACGCGAAGGTGTCGCCCTCCGGGGTGGACAGGTTCTGCCAGCGCTCGTCGCCCTTGAAGACGTTGGCGTAGGAGTTGACGAACATGTCCTGGTTGATCGAGGACGCGATGGTCTCCTCGATCTCCTTCGTGGACGGCCAGATGTCCTTCAGGAAGACGTCGTTGCCGTCCTGGTCCTGTCCGAGCGGGTCGACCTCGAAGTCGAAGTCCATGGTGCCGGCGAGACCGTAGGCGATGACCAGCGGCGGGGAGGCCAGGTAGTTCATCTTGACGTCGGGGGAGATGCGACCCTCGAAGTTGCGGTTGCCCGAGAGCACCGCGGTGACCGACAGGTCGTTGTCGTTGATCGCCTTGGAGATGTTCTCCGGCAGGGGACCGGTGTTGCCGATGCAGGTGGTGCAGCCGTAGCCACCGAGGTAGTAGCCGAGCTTCTCGAGGTACGGCCAGAGGCCGGCCTTCTCGTAGTAGTCGTTGACGACCTGCGAGCCCGGCGCCATGTTGGTCTTGACCCACGGCTTGGTGGACAGGCCCTTCTCGACCGCGTTGCGGGCCAGCAGGGCGGCGCCCAGCATCACCGACGGGTTCGAGGTGTTGGTGCAGGAGGTGATGCCCGCGACCACGACGGCGCCGTGGTCGAGCACGAACTCGCCCTGCTCCGGGGTGGTGACGCGCACCGGCTTGGAGGGGCGGCCCTCGGCGCCGTTCGCGGCCGACGCCACGGCGCCCGCGCCGTCGTCGGCGAAGGTGAGAGCGGCGGGATCGGACGCGGGGAAGGACTCCTCGACGGCCTCGTCCAGCTGGCTGTGGTCGGCCGCGACGTGATCCTCCACGTAGGTGTGGATGTCGCGACGGAACGCGTTCTTCGAGTCCGAGAGCAGGATGCGGTCCTGCGGGCGCTTCGGGCCGGCGATGGACGGCACGACGGTGCCGAGGTCCAGCTCGAGGTACTCGGAGTAGTTGGGCTCGGCGTCGGCGTCGTGCCACATGCCCTGTTCCTTGGCGTACGCCTCGACGAGCGCGAGCTGCTCCTCGCTGCGGCCGGTCAGGCGCAGGTAGTTCACGGTCTCCTCGTCGATCGGGAAGATCGCGGCGGTGGAACCGAACTCGGGGCTCATGTTGCCCAGGGTGGCGCGGTTGGCCAGCGGCACCTCGGCGACGCCCTTGCCGTAGAACTCGACGAACTTGCCGACGACGCCGTGCTTGCGCAGCATGTCGGTGACGGTGAGCACCACGTCGGTGGCGGTCACGCCGGGCTTGATCTCACCGGTCAGCTTGAAGCCGACGACGCGCGGGATCAGCATGGAGACCGGCTGGCCGAGCATCGCGGCCTCGGCCTCGATGCCGCCGACGCCCCAGCCCAGCACGCCCAGGCCGTTGACCATGGTGGTGTGCGAGTCGGTGCCGACGCAGGTGTCGGGGTACGCCTGACCGTTGCGGATCATGACGGTGGGTGCCAGGTACTCGATGTTGACCTGGTGCACGATGCCCATGCCCGGGGGGACGACCTTGAAGTCGTCGAACGCGCCCTGGCCCCAGCGCAGGAACTGGTAACGCTCCCCGTTGCGCTGGTACTCGAGGTCGACGTTGCGCTCGAGGGCGTCGGCGCGGCCGAAGACGTCGAGGATGACCGAGTGGTCGATGACCATGTCGGCGGGGGAGAGCGGGTTGACCTTGCTCGGGTCGCCGCCGAGGGCGGTGACGGCCTCACGCATGGTGGCGAGGTCGACGATGCAGGGCACGCCGGTGAAGTCCTGCATGATCACGCGGGCCGGGGTGAACTGGATCTCGATGCTCGGGTCGGCCGACGGATCCCAGCTCGCGATGGAGCGGATGTGGTCGGCGGTGATGTTCGCGCCGTCTTCGGTGCGCAGCAGGTTCTCGGCGAGAACCTTCAGCGCGTACGGCAGCTTCTCGGTGCCGGGAACAGCCGAGAGTCGGAAGATCTCGTACGAGTTGTCTCCGACTTCGAGAGTTCCCTTGGCGCCAAATGAATCAATACTGGTGGTCACGTCAGCTCCACTCGTCTTTGAGGTTCGCCGTCGGCGGGGCTGTGCCGACGGCTGAAGCGAGGCTCGTCGCAGCGAACCAATCGGTCGCGCCGAAGCACCTCGCGGCAAGTCTAACAGTACGCTTGTCCTGTGAAGCCCGCGGGCGGTTCGTGCGCTCCCGACGTTCGACCGGTCGGGGCACGTGTCGATCCTTGCCCACGTCCCGGCGTGTCGCAACGCCGGGCGCCGAGCGGCACGGGTGGGATCGGGCCGGTCCCGTAGTGTGCTGGGCGCACGACGCGCCGCGCGAGCCCACGCGCCTGAAACCGATCCGGATGAAAGATGCCTGCTGCCCTCACCTTCGCGTTCCTCCCGGCCCCGGCCGACATCCCGCCCGAGGTCAACATCGACACCGTCGTCGCGGACCTCGCGGACGACGGTGTTTCCGCGCCGTCCGCCGACGTGCCCGGCCTGCAGGCGGTGGTGGCCCGTGCCCAGGAACACGGGCTGGACGTGAAGATCGTCGTCCTCGAGCGGAACCCGGGGCGCGACGAGCAGTTGCGCGACATCGCGACGGCGGTCGGCAAGCACGAGGACGGCACCGTGCTGGTGCTCAGCCCGAGCTGGGTCGGGTCGTACACCAACACCCTGCCCCGGGTCGCCGTCGAGGACGCCCAGGACAAGGCGTACACCGGCAACGCCGTGCAGTCCGCGTCGAACTACGTCGACGAACTCATCGCGCCGGGGGAGTCGTACGGGCTGATCACCGTCGGTGTCCTGGTGCTGGCCGGCGGCGCGGCCACGGCCACCTGGGTGCTGCGCAGGCGCCGCGCCGACCGCGACGGTCGCTGACACTCCTTCCATCGCCCGGATGGGCGTTTTCTCGCGTGCGTCGGCGCGCGGCGCGCCGTAGGGCCCGCGTTTATCCGACAGTCCTACGGGGCGTTGGCATTCGGATGTGAAGTCGGTGAATTCGACGTGTCCGTCAATGGTGCGGAAAACTACTTCAGTGTTATTTGTGGTTAGAGTTACCGCCCGTGGGCAAAGTGTCGTACGGTGCCATTGGCACTTAAGGGGAAGAAGTGTCGTCGTGGCATCGTCGTCACGTATGTGGATCGTCACGTAGGTGACCGCTGCTCGCGCACGTTTCCCCCGATGGGCACGACCACGAAGACGGGTTGCAGGGCCAGTTCTGGACGTCGGCTCGGTGACACCGGAGTTGTTCACCGTGGTGGTTGAACCGAGGGAGAAGTCAGTGAGCCGAAGGGCAGCGCGCGGGACCCACCGCCGCGGATTCTCGCGATCGAGAATTCGTAGTGCGCAACTGCTCGTCGGACTCGCCGTCGTGACGTCCCTGGTGACGACCACGACGGGCCTGGCCGCTGCCGTTCCGCCGCCACCTCCGAACCCCAGTGACTCCGACCTTCAGCAGGCCACGGCGGGTGTGGATTCCCGGCTGGGTCAGGTCGGTGCGCTGATCAACGAAGTCGCTTCGGCCGACCAGCAATTGAGCGCCCTCGACGACGAGGTGGCGATCAAGCGCGAGGGCGTCAACAAGGCACTGGTGGACCTGCAGAACGCGCGTGACGCGGCCAGTGTCGCGGCCGGTGCCGTCGCCGGGACGCTGCAGGCGCTGCAGGACGCGGGCGCGCAGATCCACTGGGCGCAGACGAAGTTCGACGAGTTCGCGGCGAACACCTATCGGCAGGGCACCGGGGTCGCGTCGATCGCCTCCTTCATCGGATCCGCCGGGCCGGCGGACGTGCTCGACCGGGCCCAGTTGATCAAGCTCCTTGCCACCAACAAGAACTCGGTCCTCGACGGGCTGCAACGTGCGCGCACCGCGGAGGCCAACAAGAACTCCGCCGCCCGCGAGGCCAAGCAGTCCGCGGACGAGGCCGCGTCCGCCGCGGAATCGCAGAAGGCGGAGGCGGAGAACGCAATTGCGGTGGCCCGCTCCGCATTGGCCGAGCAGGCGGGCAAGAAGGCGAAGATCGAGGCAGAGAAGGCCGCCGCCGAGGCGGCTCTGGGCGCCGCGCGTGAGAATGTCTCGGGTCTGCAGAATCAACGCCAGGCATTCGTGAACTGGGACACCCAGCGTGCCGCCGAGCAGGTCGCCGCCGCCGCCGCGGCTGCCGCGGCCAAGCAGGCCGCGGCCGAGGCCGCCGCCCGGGTGGCGGCGAACGAGGCCGCCCGGGCCCGCGCCCGCGAACTGGCCGAGGGCCAGCGCGCGCACACCCAGATCGAGGACGACCCGCCGAGCGGCGAGACCGACACCTCGGGGACCGACGAATCGGGCACGGACACCTCCGGGACGGACGACTCCGGCACGGACGAATCGGGCACGGACACCTCGGGCACAGACACTTCCGGCACCGACGGCTCCGGAACCGACACGTCCGGCACCGACGAGGTCGCGCCGACCACCACCCCGAAGCCGACGACGCCGAAGCCCACCAAACCGAAGCCGACGACGCCGAAGCCGACCAAGCCGAAGCCGACGGTCTCGGGAAGCGCCGCGATCGAGACCGTCATCGACCGAGGCATGGCGCAGCTGGGCATCACCTACGCCTGGGGAGGCGGCGACGAGAACGGTCCGACGCTCGGCATCCGGGACGGCGGCGTCGCGGACAGTTACGGCGACTTCAACAAGGTCGGCTTCGACTGCTCGGGCCTGATGATCTACGCCTTCGCCGGAATCGGCGTCTCGCTCCCGCACTACACCGGCTACCAGTACACCGCCGGCGAACAGGTCTCGACGTCGGAGATGAAGCGCGGCGACATGATCTTCTACGGGCCCAATGCCAGCCAGCACGTCGCGCTGTACCTTGGCAACGGGGAGATGCTCGAGGCTCCGCAGTCGGGTTCGGTCGTCAAGGTCTCGCCCGTCCGGTGGAGCGGTATGACCCCCTACGTGGTCCGAATGGTTGCCTGACCTCCTTCTCGCTCCCGGTCCGGGAGACGCGGGTGAGTTCGGGTGCGATCGATGTGAAAGCGGTGGATTCTTGGTGACCTCAGCGGACGGGGCCGGCGCGATGCCGGATGCGCAACTCCTGGAGAAGGTGATCTACGAGGTCAAGCGGGTGATCGTCGGTCAGGACCGGCTGATCGAGCGGATCCTGGTCGGTCTGCTGGCCCGCGGCCACGTGCTGCTCGAGGGCGTGCCGGGTGTTGCGAAGACGCTGGCCGTGGAGACCTTCGCGACGGTGGTCGGCGGGTCGTTCTCGCGGGTGCAGTTCACCCCGGACCTGGTGCCCACCGACCTGATCGGAACCCGCATCTACCGGCAGGGCCGCGAACAGTTCGACACCGAACTCGGCCCGGTGGTGGCCAACTTCGTGCTCGCCGACGAGATCAACCGTGCGCCCGCGAAGGTGCAGTCCGCACTGCTCGAGGTGATGGCCGAACGGCACGTGACCATCGGTGGCAAGACCTTCCCGATGCCCGACCCGTTCCTGGTGATGGCCACCCAGAACCCGATCGAGAACGAGGGTGTCTACCCGCTTCCCGAGGCCCAGCGGGACCGCTTCCTGTTCAAGATCCTCGTCGACTACCCGACGGTCGAGGAGGAGCGCGAGATCGTCTACCGGATGGGTGTCGAGGTGCCCGTGCCCAAGCAGGTGCTGGGCCCGGACGAGTTGATCCGCCTGCAGAAGGCGGCCAGCGGTGTGTTCGTGCACCACGCCCTGGTCGACTACGTCGTCCGGGTGATCGCCGCGACCCGCACGCCCGCCGACCTGGGACTGACCGACGTGGCCGGCTGGATCTCGTACGGGGCCTCGCCGCGCGCCACCCTCGGCATCATCTCCGCGGCGCGGGCGCTGGCCATGGTCCGCGGCCGTGACTACGTGGTGCCGCAGGACGTGCTCGACGTGATTCCGGACGTGTTGCGGCACCGACTGGTGCTGTCCTACGACGCCCTCGCCGACGAGGTCTCGCCCGACGACGTGATCAACAGGGTGCTGCAGACCGTCGGGCTGCCCCAGGTCGCGGCCCAGCCGGTCGCCCCCGTGGCGCCGCCGGCGGTCAACGGTGCGCCGCAACAGCACTCGGTCGGCGCGGTTCAGCAGCATCCGGCCCCGGCGGCCCCGTCCGCGCCCGCACCGGTCGCTGCGTCCGAGCAGCCGTCGGCGGGGTCGGGCCCGGCGCCCCAGAACCCGGCGCCCCAGAACCCGGCGGGCCCGACCGCGGCGGTCGGTGGCCAGCAGCGGTGACCGGTTCGGCACGTGACGCCGCCCCGTCGGCCCACCCGGGCGGGGCGGGGTCGTCCTCCTCGGCGGGGCTGCCCTCGTTCCGCTCGGGCCAACTGCGCGACCCGCAGCTGGCGGCCGCGCTACGCACCCTGGAGTTGACGGTCCGTCGACGCCTGGACGGGGTGCTGCACGGCGAGCACCTCGGGTTGATCCCGGGCCCCGGCACCGAGCCGGGCGACGCCCGCGAGTACCAGCCCGGGGACGACGTCCGGCAGATGGACTGGTCGGTGACCGCCCGCACCACCCACCCACACGTGCGGCAGTCCGTGGCCGACCGGGAGCTCGAGACGTGGATGGTGATCGACCTGTCCGCGAGCCTCGACTTCGGCACCGTGGGTGCGGAGAAGCGTGACCTCGCGGTGGCCGCCGCGGCCGCGGTGACGCACCTGACCAGCGGCGGCGGCAACCGGATCGGTGCGATCGTGGCCACCGGCGAGCGGACCGTACGGATCCCGGCGCGCGGCGGACGGCTGCACGCGCAGGCGATGCTGCGCACCATCGCGACGACGCCGCACGCGCCGGACGGGGTGCGGGGGGACCTGCGCGGCGCGATCGAGTCGCTGCGCCGGCCGCAACGCCGGCGCGGGCTGGCCGTGGTGATCAGCGACTTCCTCGGTCCGCTCGACTGGGAGCGGTCGCTGCGCGCGATCGCGGGCCGGCACGACGTGCTCGGCGTCGAGGTGCTCGATCCCCGCGACCTGGAACTTCCAGACCTCGGCGACGTGGTGCTGCACGACCCCGAGACCGGCCGCACCCGCGAGTTCCACACCACGCCCGAGTTGCGGGCCGACTTCGCCGCCGCGGCGCAGGCCCACCGCCGGGCGGTGGAACAGACCCTGCACGGCTGCGGATCGTCGGTGCTGAGCCTGCGCACCGACCGCGACTGGATCGCGGACGTCGTGCGCTTCGTGGCGGCCCGTCGGCACAGCTATGGTGCTCGGGTGAATCGAGTGCCCCGCCGGTGAGTCTCACGGATTTCGCGTCGCCCTGGTGGCTGGCGTTCGCCGTCGTGGTGGCCGCGATGGCCGTCGGCTACGTGGTGGTCCAACGCGGCAGGCGCAAGCACGTCCTGCGCTTCACCAACCTCGAACTGCTGGAACGGGTCGCCCCCAAGCAGCCCGGCCGGCTCCGGCACCTGCCGACGGCCCTGGTGCTGTGTGGGCTGCTGCTGCTCACCGTCGCGCTGGCCGGCCCGACGACAGACAAGCGGGTCCCTCGCAACCGCGCGACGGTGATCCTGGTGATCGACGTGTCGTTGTCGATGAAGGCGACCGACGTCGAACCGACCCGGCTCGCTGCCGCGCAGGAGGCGGCGAAGTCGTTCGCGGACGGCCTCACCCCGGGCATCAACCTGGGGCTGGTCGCGTTCGCCGGGACGGCCTCCGTGCTGGTCTCGCCGACCACCAACCGCAACGAGACGAAGACCGCCATCGACCACCTCACCCTGGCCGAGCGGACCGCGACCGGCGAGGCCATCTTCACCTCGCTGCAGTCCATCGAGACCCTCGGCGCCGTCCTCGGCGGCGGCGACCAGGCCCCGCCGGCCCGGATCGTGCTGCTCTCCGACGGCAAGCAGACCGTTCCCGACTTCGAGACCGACCCGCGTGGCAGCTACACCGCGGCGCAGTTGGCCAAGGAGAAGGGGGTGCCGATCTCGACGATCTCGTTCGGTACCCGCTACGGCACCGTGGACATCGAGGACGACCGAATAGCGGTGCCGGTCGACGACCCGTCGCTGCGTGAGATCGCGAGGCTGTCCGGCGGTAGCTTCTTCACCGCGTCGAGCCTCGAGGAACTGCGCAAGGTCTACGACACGCTCGAGGAACAGATCGGTTTCGAGACCACCCGTGGCGATGCGAGTCGGCCGTGGCTGGTGCTCGGGGTACTGTGCACCGCCGCCGGTCTTGCGACGGCTTTGGTTCTGCGCCAACGCCTGCCGTGACCACGCGGTGACCGATCACAATTTGCACCGACCCAACCCCGCCAGTCGAACATGAACAGATAGGTTGATCGCATGTCCAACCCTCCTGCGTCCAACAACGCTGCCCCGTCCCGCTCCGTGCTCGTGACCGGAGGCAACCGCGGCATCGGCCTCGCGGTCGCCCAGCGCCTCGCCGCGGACGGCCACAAGGTCGCCGTCACGCACCGTGGCTCCGGGGTTCCCGAGGGACTGTTCGGCGTGAAGTGCGACGTGACGGACTCGGAGTCGGTGGACCGGGCGTTCTCGGAGGTCGAGGCGCACCAGGGCCCGGTCGAGGTGCTGGTGGCCAACGCGGGCATCACCGACGACACCCTGCTCATGCGGATGACCGAGGAGCAGTTCACCAGCGTCATCGACGCCAACCTGACCGGCGCCTTCCGCTGCGCCAAGCGCGCCAACCGCGCGATGCTGCGCGGCCGCTGGGGCCGGATGATCTTCCTGGGTTCGGTGGTCGGCCTGGGCGGCGGCCCCGGCCAGATCAACTACGCGTCGTCGAAGGCCGGAGTCATCGGTCTCGCGCGCTCGGTCACCCGCGAGCTGGGTTCGCGGTCGATCACCGCCAACGTGGTCGCCCCGGGCTTCATCGAGACCGACATGACGGCGGAGCTGCCGGACAACCTGCGCGACAAGGCCAAGGAGTTCATCCCGCTGCAGCGTCTGGGCAAGCCGGAGGACGTCGCGGCCGTGGTCAGCTTCCTCGCCTCCGAGGACTCGGCCTACGTCTCCGGTGCGATCATCCCGGTGGACGGCGGCATGGGCATGGGCCACTAGCCCCGCCCGAATACATCACCCACACACAGACTTTCATCACAGGAGAAGCGCTATGGGCGGACTGCTCGAAGGCAAGACCATCCTCGTCACCGGCATCATCACCGACTCGTCGATCGCGTTCCACGTCGCGAAGGTGGCGCAGGAGCAGGGCGCGAAGGTCATCATCACCGGTTTCGACCGGCTGCGCCTGATCGACCGGATCGCGCAGCGGCTGCCGCAGCCGGTACCGCCGGCCGTCGAGCTCAACGTGCAGGACGACGAGCACCTCGCGACGTTGGCGGACCGTGTCCGTGAGCTCGCGCCCGAGGGCATCGACGGCGTCGTGCACTCCATCGCGTTCTCGCCGCGCTCCGGTTTGGGTGCGCCGTTCCTCGACGCGCCCTGGGCCGACATCTCGACCGCGCTGGAGGTTTCGGCGTACTCGTACGCGTCGTTGGCGAAGGCGCTGCTGCCGGTGCTCAACGACAACGCCTCGATCGTCGGCATGGACTTCGACCCGTCGCGCGCGATGCCGTTCTACAACTGGATGGGTGTCTCGAAGGCCACCCTCGAGGCGGTCAACCGGTACGTGGCCAAGGAGGTCGGCGTCCGCGGCATCCGTTCGAACCTGGTCGCTGCGGGCCCGATCAAGACGCTGGCCGCCAAGGCCATCGCCGGCGACAGCACCGGACCGGGTGCCGAGCTCGACAAGCTGAACACGGGCTGGGACGACGTCGCCCCGATCGGCTGGAACGTGGACGACCCGACGCCTGTCGCCAAGAGCGTGTGCACGGTGCTCTCCGACTGGCTGCCCGGTACCAGCGCGTCGATCATCTACGTCGACGGCGGTTTCCACGCGATGGTCGGCTGACCGGATCCCTTCTCGCCACGACGACGGTTCCCGAGATGACTGAGTTCGACGCCCTGCTGCTGCTCTCCTTCGGCGGGCCCGAGAAGCCCGACGACGTCCGCCCGTTCCTGGAGAACGTGACCAGGGGCAGGGGAGTGCCGCCCGAGCGCCTCGACGAGGTGGTCGAGCACTACCTGCACTTCGGTGGGGTGTCGCCGATCAACCGGCTCAACCGCGACGTCATCGCCGCGGTCGAGGCCGAGTTCGCCGGTGCGGGAATCGATTTGCCGATCTACTTCGGCAACCGGAACTGGCACCCGATGGTCGAGGACACCGTCGCTCGCATGCGCGACGACGGTGTCCGCTCGGCCCTGGTGTTCCCGACCTCGGCGTGGGGTGGCTACTCCGGGTGCAGGCAGTACCACGAGGACGTGCTGCGGGCGCGGGCCGCGGTGGGCGACGGGGCGCCGACGCTGCGGAAGCTGCGGCAGTACTACGACCACCCGCTGCTGGTCGCGGCCTTCGCGGACGCGATCGCGGCGGCCAGGGCGCAGCTGGCGCCGTCGCAGCGCGCCGCCGCCCGTCTGGTGTTCACCGCGCACTCGGTACCCGTGTCCGCGGACGCGAGCGCGGGCCCGCCCGCCGACGGCGGCCGGCTCTACAGCCGCCAGGTGGCCGAGGCCGCGCGGCTGTGCGCGCAGGCCGCGGGCGTGGCGGACCACGACCTGGTCTGGCAGTCCCGGTCGGGACCGCCTCAGGTGCCGTGGCTCGAACCCGACATCTGTGACCACCTCGACGCGCTCGCGGCGGGCGGAACCGAGGCCGTGATCGTGTGCCCGGTGGGCTTCGTCTCCGACCACCTCGAGGTGATCTGGGACCTCGACACCGAGGCCCGCGACAAGGCCGCGGAATTGGGTCTGGGCTACGTCCGCGCCGGCACGCCCGGCACCGATCCCCGGTTTGCCCAACTGGTGACGGCGCTGGTGCGCGAGCAGTTGAGCGGGGCGGCACCGGACCGGCTCGGCAGCGAACCGCTGTACGGCGCCGGGCTGAACGGCGCCCTGTGCGCGACGGCGTGCTGCGAACCGGCTCGCCGGCCCGGTCGCCAGGCGTAGCTTGGCCGACGATCCGGTCGATCGGAACTCCGATTGCAGGGGTCTGACCTGGGCGTATGATCTGAGGATGCCGCTGCGATACGTCGATCCGGCCAAGAAGCACGGCCCGGTGTACAAGGCCACGGAACGCTTCGGGCGCTCCCGCATCGGACAGCTCTACGTGCGCAAGATCGCCTCCCGCACCGACCCGTGGGTGTACCGCGTCACCGGCGGGCGCCTGCCGTCACGGGACTGGTCGGTCCCGTCGGCGCCACTCAGGACCACCGGCGCCAAGTCGGGTCTGCCTCGCGAGGTGCAGGTGTCCTACTTCCACGACGGGAGCGATCCGATCCTGATCGCGTCCAACTACGGTGGAGCGAGACACCCCCACTGGTACTACAACCTGATTGCGCACCCGGAGTGCCAACTCGGCGGCGAGCGATTCGTGGCGACGGCGATCACCGGGGCCGACGAGCACGAGCGTTTGTACGCGCTCGCCGAGCGGGTCTTCGCCGGGTACCACGACTATCGGGTCAGGACTGCGCCGATCGGGCGGCAGATCCCCGTCTTCAGGCTCTCCCGCAGCGAGGCTGCCAAAGGGCGGCAGTAGATCCGCAGCGCCGGACCTGACTGCGTCCCTTGTCCGAAGGTGCCCCTCACGTCGCGCTGAGCCAGCGGCGACTTCACGACGGTGCGGCTGACTGGAACTGCTCCTATCTCACGTTTCTGCACGTCGGGGGTGGTATTGGGGCGCGCCTCGGTGCATGATGATGTCATCACCTCGTCCACGCCGTAGCCGGGGGAGCAATTCATGACCCGTCGTCTCGCCGCGGCAGCGTTCCTCGCGATCGCCGCCGTCACGCAGTTCTCCGGTGTGGTGCCGACCGGCACCACACCGCTCGCGGGAGCGCAGAGCACCACGACGACCGCCGCCCCCAGCGCCACCGCCACGCCGTCGGACAAGTTCATCAGCAACAAGACGGACGACCCCAAGGACCAGCCCTTCTGTGACGACCAGGCGGCCCTGGCCAACAACCTGAACCGGCAGGGCGACGCGACTCGCGCCGAGAGCGTCGTGTCCACGGCCAACATGAGCGGGTGTCGGATCTACACGTTCCCGTCCTCGCCGGACGGGTAGTGACGGCCGCCGGCGGTCACATCGTCCAGGCGAAGCGGAGTCGGTCGACGACCTCCAGCGGCGGCCTGTCCCGGTACTCGGTCAGCTCGTAGTTCCTGACGGCGTACAACGCCTCCAGTACGAGGGGGTCGAACAGTTCCCCCGCCAGCCGGGACGACCGGAACCGGTCGAGCATCTCGTCGGGTTCGGTGGGCAGCGCCTCGACGCCGAGCGCGCGCCGCTCCTCCTCGCTGAGCTGGTCCGGGTTGACGGTCACCTCGGCGGGCAGCGGCAGGTCCGTCGCGATGCCGGCCAGCGCGGCGCCGAGGACCGCGGTGCTCGCGAGGTACGGGTTGGCGGACGGGTCGATCGGCTTCACCTCGAGGTGGGCGCCGTGCGGATTGCCGGGGGTGTCGGCGCACAGCCGGACGGCGGCCTCCCGGTTCTCGAGCCCCCAGCAGGCATAGGCGCCCGCCCACGTGTTCGGCCGCAGTCGGTGGTGCGAGAGCGTGGACCCGGCCAGCACGAGCATCAGCGCGGGCAGGGCCCGGACGAGGCCGGCGACGGCGCCACGTCCGGTGGCCGTCAGTCCGTGCGGGCCGTCGCCGCCGGACAGGGCCGGTCGACCCCGCCGGGACAGCGAGAGGTGCTGGTGGGCGCCGTTCCCGGCGCCGTCGAGGGTGGGGAGCGGCGAGAACGAGGCGCGCATCCCGTGGGCTCGTGCCGCCCTGCTGACGAGGATGCGGGCCAGCACCGAGTCGTCGGCCGCGGAGACGGGGTCGGTCGGGGACAGGGAGACCTCGAACTGGTTCGGCCCGTACTCCGCGTGGACCTGTTCGATCGCCAGTCCGGCCCGGTCCGCCGCCTCGACGAGGTCCCGGACGAACGACTCCGCGGCGAGGGCTGCGGTCAGCCCGTAGGCCGACCACTCGTCGGCGGGCAGCGCGTCGAAGAGGCAGAACTCGATCTCGTGCCCGATGCAGGCCTCGAGGTCCACCTCGGCGAGCCGGTGCACTGCCCGGCGGAGCGCGCTGCGGGGGCAGGCCCCGTAGGGGCTCCCGTCCTGATCGACGAGGTCCGCCGGAGCCCAGTGCGAACCCTGCCCGAGGTCGCGCAGTTGGTCGGCGCGGATCCGGAGCCGGAGGTCGCCGACCGCCGAGAAGGACGGCGTGAACGCGATGTGGTCGTCGACGCAGAATACGCACCAACTCGGGGAGGCGCCGGCCCCCGCCGACGCGAACGTGGACAGGCGCGCGGCGGGCATCACCTTCGCCCGGGAGATGCCGCTCATGTCCACCACGGAGCCGATCACCCGATCCCGTGGGTCGAGCGGGGTGCCGGTCGTGCTCGGCGAACGTGGGACGGAGAGCATGGGCGTCTCGTCTCGTCGGGTGGCTCGGTGTCGCGCTCCCGAGTGTCCCACCCGCGGCGAATTCCGGCAGCCTTGGACCGACCGGTCCACCGGCGTCCGATATCCATGGAATGATCGGTCTATAACGATCGGTCCACGCATTGACCTGGGGGTACAGATGACGGAGACCGGACTGGGTCCCCGCGAGCGACTGGTGAACTCCGCTGTCGCCATGGTTGGTGTGCGCGGTGTACACGGCACCGGAGTCTCGGAACTGCTCGCCCACAGCGGCGCGGCCCGCAACTCGATCTACCAGCATTTCCACGGGGGCAAGGCCGAACTGGTCGAGGCGTCCACGCTCGCCGCGGGCGAACGGATGTCGGCGCTGCTCGGGTCGCTGTACGAGGACGGCGGCGTCGAGGGACTGGTCGACGGGCTGGTCGACTGGTGGCAGCGCGCGCTGGAGCGCGACGGTTTCGAGGCCGGGTGCCCGGTGGTCGCCGCGGCGCTCGCCGGCCCCGACCTGCCCGGTGTGGTGTCCGCGGCCGGGACGGCGTTCACCGTCTGGTGCGCCCAGCTGGCCGCGGCGCTTCTCGAGCGCGGACTGGCGGCCGACGCGGCCGAGTCGCTGGCGCGGTTCACCGTCGGCGCGGTGGAGGGCGCGGTAGTCCTCTGCCGCGCGACGAAGTCACCGCGACCACTCGACGACGCCCGCACGCAGCTCAGGGCACTGCTCGAGCTGCGCCTCCGGGACGAGGGCTGACGACCGCGCACCCGACCGGGAAGCGTCACCGACACCGGTCGCCGCCGGTCCCGAGCACAGTTGGGCGAAAGCGCCCGCGGCCGCCTACCTTCACGGGGTGCACGTCGACCTCTACCACCGTTACGAGTTCACCTTCCTGGTGCCGCTGCTGACCGTCTCCCGCGAGCACACGCTGGCGGCCGACCTCGGCTCACGGGCCCATGAGGCGAACGGGCTGCAACTGCTGACCATGACCGCCGAGGGGATGCGCGCCGTAACCACCGCCGCCGACGTGGTCGAGCGCCTGACGGCGCACGGGGTGCGGCCGCATCGGACACATCCGGACCTGGTGACGCGTCAGGACATCGCGGACCGGGCCGGGGTGACCCGGCAGGCGGTGGGGCAGTGGGTGCGCGGCGAACGGCACCGGACCGCGCCGTTCCCGGTGCCGTTCAACACGGTCTCCGGCGGGGTCTGGCTCTGGGGGGACGTCTACGGCTGGCTGCGCGAACGCGACTACGGTCGCGACACCGGGCTGCGGTATCCGACGCTCGACGAGCACATCCGCATCGACCGGCACATCGCGATGGACCGCGGGGAGCCCGGGGCCCGGGCGTAGAATCGTCGGTTGTCGGCCGGTGAGGTCGTGCCGCACTCGCAGTACCTGTTGCCGCCGCCCTGCCTGGTCGTTCAGCGCGGTTGAGCAGTCGCCCAGCCGAGTCTGCCGACACGGATTGCGAGGCATTTCGGTGATGATGCGGACCGACGGGGACACCTGGGACATCGTCAGCAGCGTCGGTCTCACCGCGTTGGGTGTGGCGACATTCCGGGCGTTGGAGACGGCCAGGCCCGACGCCCTGATCCGGGACGAGTGTGCGCGGTGGTTCGTCGAAGCGGCGGGCGAGTCGCATTTCACCGGACTGCTGGCCGACCCGTCGCCGCTCGAGAACACGCCGTTCTTCTTCCCCGGGTTCATGGGGCTGCGGACGAGATTCTTCGACGACTTCTTCACCTCCGCTGCGACGGCCGGGATTCGGCAGGCGGTGATCGTGGCCGCCGGACTGGACGCCCGGGCGTACCGGCTCGACTGGCCGGCGGGCACGACGGTGTACGAGGTGGACCAGCCCAAGGTGCTCGAGTTCAAGGGCGAGGTGCTCGCCGAACACGGTGCCCGGGCGAAGGCCGATCGGCGTGCGGTCGCCGTCGACCTGCGAGAGGACTGGCCGGCCGCCCTCGTGGCCGCGGGTTTCGACCCGGCCCGGCCCACGGCGTGGTCGACGGAAGGACTGCTGCCGTACCTGCCCGGCGCGGCGCACGATGCGCTGTTCGAGCGGATCGACGAGCTCTCCGGCCCGGGCAGTCGTCTCGCGGTCGACGGATTCGGCGCGGGCACCGACATCAAGCGTTTCGCGGAGCTGCGGGAGAAGTACTTCCCCCAGAACCCGTTCGGCGACATGGACATTGCCGAGCTCTTCTACCAGGACGAGCGGGCAGATCCGGTTCAGTGGCTGACCGGGCGCGGGTGGACGGTGTCGCTGGCGAACCCGCTCGAGCTGGCCGCCGACTACGGCCGGCCGGTCCCCGAGCTCCCCGAGGACCTCGCCGACCTGACCCGGAAGTCGACGTACCTGACCGCGGTGAAGTAGGCCGAACCGCTCACGTGCGCGGCAGCACCGCGCGCATGCTCGCGCCCGCGGCGCCGAGGCGCGCCGCGCGCACCGCGGACCACAGCGGACGCAGGGTGTCCTCGCGGGCCGCGGCCCCGGCCGCGGACTGTGCCCGGCCGCCGGCGTCGCCCGCGACGGTCAGGATCGCGGCCACCTGGTCGGCCGTGTCGAAGATCCGCAGGGCCCGGTCCGGGATGGCGCCGGGGTAGCCGTGGTGGGCGTACTCCGCGAGCAGTCGGGCGATCCGGGCCCGCGGGTCGTCCTCTCCCGGTGCGAACCCGCCGCGCATCGACGCCAACGCGTCCGCCGCCTCCCGGACCGCCTGCCGCAGCGCGTACTCGGCCTCGCCGAGGCCGGTCTGCTCGGCCGGGACGGGAATCGCCGGCACCGGAAAGACCGTCCACCGCAACACGTCCGGTCCCTCCACCGACGGCACGATGCCGATTCCGGCGCGGCCGTGGGCGCCGACCAGCACGCCCTCGCCGGCCTGGACGGCGGCGCCGGCGAAGGCGGTTCCGGGTGGCAGCCCGCGGACGTCGCCGGGTGCGGGCAGCACGAGGGCGATCGACGCCTCGCGGTCCCGCTCGGACACCTGCCGCACCGCGCGCAGCAACAGCACGGGCCCCGCGTCCTCGGGATCGGGCCACGGCAGGTCCCATTGCACCGAGACCTCGGCGTCGGCGGCGCCGACCAGATGCATCGGCGCCCAGGCCTGTACGGCGTCGATGACGTCGTCCGGCGAACTGGAGCCGGCAAGCCAGGAGGCGGCCCACACGGCCAGGGTGGTACTCGGACAGGACACGGTAATCCAGCATAGGTCGGCGTGGCGGGCTCGGACGAACCGAGCGGGTGTCCTAGCGTGATGGTCCGTGACTTCACGCGACATGTACGGCGGCAACATCTTCTCCGGCCACACCAGGCGTCACCGTCCGGCGGCGCCCCGGGTCCCCGCCGACAAGGGGCTGGTCGTGGAGGACGCGGCCACCGGGTACTGCGGGGCCGTGGTCGGGATGGAGAAGACATACGACGGCGACTTCGTCCGGCTCGAGGACGGGCGCAGGCAGACCCGGCTGTTCGCGATGCGGGAGGCGTCCTTCCTGATCGACGGCAAGGCCGTCACGCTGGTCCGGCCGACCGCGGTCAAGAAGGCCGCCCCGGCCCGCTCGGCGTCCGGGTCCACCCGGGTCGAGGGTCTGCGGGCCCGCACCGCGCTGCCCAGCCGGATCTGGGTGGAGGGCATCCACGACGCGGCGCTGGTCGAACGGGTCTGGGGCCACGACCTCCGGGTCGAGGGCGTCGTGGTCGAGCACCTCGAGGGCCTGGACAACCTGGCCGACCGGCTGGCCGAGTTCGGCCCCGGTCCCGGCCGGAAGGTCGGCGTACTGGCCGACCACCTGGTGGAGGGTTCGAAGGAGTCGCGGATGACGCAGAACCTCGGCCCGCACGTGCTGGTCACCGGTCACCCGTACATCGACGTGTGGGAAGCGGTGCGGCCCAAGGCCGTCGGCATCCAGGCCTGGCCGAAGATCCCGCGGGGACAGGACTGGAAGACCGGCATCTGCCGGGAACTCGGGTGGGGGACTCCGCAGGACGGTTGGCGGCGCGTCTACGGCGCGGTGTCGAGCTTCCGCGACCTCGAGGCGCCGCTGATCGGGGCGGTCGAGCGTCTGGTGGACTTCGTCACCGAGCCGGTCGCCGAGGGGTGACCGGGTCGCTCGCCGAGGGGTGACCGGGGGCGGCGTCGCGAGCCCACCGGCTCGGCGCCGGATTCTGGTTAGATGGACTCGTGGCGGCGATAATCTGGCTGGTTGCAGGCGTTTTGCTCGCAGGGGCCGAGGCGATGACTGGGGACTTCTTCCTCCTCATGCTGGCCGGCGGCGCCCTCGCGACGGCGGGGGTCACCAGCGTGACCGACCTGCCCGTGTGGGCGGACGCGGTGATCTTCGCGTTGACCTCGCTGGTCCTCGTGCTCGGCGTGCGACCGGCCCTGCTGCGCCGCTTCGCCAAGCCGCCGCTGTTGGCCACCAACGTCGAGGCGTTGCCGGGCAAGAAGGCGACGGTGCTGGCGGAGGTCGCGGAGCACGGCGGCCAGATCAAACTCGGCGGCGAGGTGTGGACCGCTCGCGCGCTCGACCCGACCGAGGTGTACCTGCCCGGCACCACCGTGACCGTGATGGAGATCGACGGCGCGACCGCCGTCGTGTGGAGGGGACCCTAGAAATGTCTGGAGAGTTGTGACAGTGGCCGCACTCATCGTTCTTGCAGTGATCGTCGTGCTGGTGGTGATCACGATGGCGAAGTCCGTCGCGATCGTCCCGCAGGCCGAGGCGGCGGTGATCGAGCGCCTCGGACGGTACGTGCGCACGGTGTCCGGGCAGCTGACCTTCCTGGTGCCGTTCGTGGACCGGATCCGCGCCAAGGTGGACCTGCGTGAGCGGGTGGTGTCCTTCCCGCCGCAGCCGGTGATCACCCAGGACAACCTGACGGTCTCGATCGACACCGTCGTCTACTTCCAGGTGACCAACCCGCAGGCCGCGGTGTACGAGATCAACAACTACATCGTCGGTGTCGAGCAGCTCACCACCACCACACTGCGCAACGTGGTGGGCGGGATGACGCTGGAGGAGACCCTCACCTCGCGGGACTCGATCAACGGCCAGCTCCGCGTCGTGCTGGACGAGGCCACCGGACGCTGGGGCCTGCGCGTCGCCCGCGTCGAGCTCAAGAGCATCGACCCGCCGCCGTCGATCCAGGAGTCGATGGAGAAGCAGATGAAGGCGGACCGCGAGAAGCGGGCCACCATCCTCACTGCCGAGGGCCATCGGGAGTCCGCGATCAAGACTGCGGAGGGCGACAAGCAGTCCCGCATCCTCGCCGCGGAGGGCGCCAAGCAGGCGTCGATCCTCACCGCCGAGGGCGAGCGGCAGTCCCGCATCCTGCGCGCGGAGGGTGAGCGGGCCGCGAAGTACCTGCAGGCGCAGGGCGAGGCGAAGGCCGTGGAGAAGGTGTTCGCGGCCATCAAGGCCGGCAAGCCAACTCCGGAACTGCTTGCCTACCAGTACCTTCAGACCTTGCCGCAGATGGCGCAGGGCGACGCGAACAAGGTGTGGCTGCTGCCCAGCGACTTCGGTGACGCCCTCAAGGGGTTCGCGAAGACGCTCGGTGCGCCCGGCGACGACGGGGTGTTCCGCTACGAGCCGAGCGCCACGGACGACGCGGCGCCGCCGGTGGACGACTCGGAGGAGGTCGCGAGCTGGTTCGAGAACGCGAGCGACCCGTCGGTGGCACGCGCGGTGGCGGCGGCCGAGGCGGTGGCGCACAAGTCGGTGGATGCGCCGGCGCCGCAGCACCAACAGGTCGAACCTCCGGCTCAGCCGAACCCGTCCTCCGAGCCGGCGATGGACCTGCTGGTGGACCCGCTCAATCCTTCCTGACGGCGGTCGGTACTTCCGACTCCGACAGCGGAACGGTGGTGCCCGGCACGGGCATTCGGGTGTCGAGCACCAGGCCCAGCAGACCGACCGCGATGCAGGCGCCGGAGAGCGCCAGCAGGGCCGGGTTGGTCCGTCCGCCGAGGGCGTCGCCGAGCACCACCACGCCGATGGTGCCGGGCACCACCCCGACCAGGGTGGCGAGGACGAACGGCCAGAACCTGATCGACGACACCCCGCCGCAGTAGTTGACCACCGAGAACGGGACCGGCGCGATCAGCCGCAGCGAGCCGACCGCCAGCCACCCGCGCCGGGCCAGTCGGTCGTCGACCTTCTGCACCGCGGGATGCGTCAGCCGGGCGGCGACCACGTCGCGGCCCACCGCGCGGACCAGCAGCAGGGCGAGGGCGGCGCTGAGCGTGGTCGCGGCCACCGCCAGCAGGATGCCGGTCAGCGCGCCGAACAGCACGCCCGCGGCGAGGGTGAAGACGGTGCGGGGGACCGGTGCGATGGTCACGACCGCGTGTACCGCCAGGAAGACGAAGGGGAAGGCGGGGCCGACCGAGTCGGCCCACTCGCGGATCTGGTCGATCGACGGATGCGGGACGAGGACCGCCGCCACGGCGAGGGCGAGCAACAGGAGCAACGCCCCGATCAGCTTCGGGTCACGCAGCCACCTTGTCACGATTGCCCAGGCTACCTGGCGCCGTCCGGGCGGCTCACCCACCGGCGTCAATGTTACTGAGCGGTAATTAGGTACGCGCGATCGCGGCCGTTTCGGGGGCCGCTAGCATCACGGGACAATGACTGTGCCCGAATAACCGAGAGGAAGCAGACACCGTGTCACAAGCTCCAGTGTCACACGCTTCACAGGCCGAATCGGCTGCCCGCGACTACGCGGCGTGGCAGCAGGCGGTGGCGGCGGTGCTCGCGAAGGCCCGCCGGGTGGACGTGTCCGAGCTGCCCGCGGAGCCGGAACGGCTCCTCGACACCCCGACCTACGACGGCGTCACCATTGCGCCGCTGTACACGCGCCGTGACGAGACCGCCGAGACCGCCCTGCCGGGCGAGTTCCCGTTCGTCCGCGGCCGCGACGCACACCGTGACGTGAACCGGGGTTGGCTCGTCAGCGCGGCGTTCGGTGCCGGCGAGTCGGATCCCGCCGCCACCAACCAGACGATCCTCGACGGCCTGGAGAACGGCATCAGCGCCGTCTGGCTCAGCGTCGGCACCGACGCGCTGCCCGCCACCGGCGTGGCGAAGGCGCTCGAGGGCGTACTCCTGGACCTCGCGCCGCTGACCCTCGACGCGGGCGCGGACACCGCGGCCGCGGCCGAGCAGGTCCTCGCGCTGCTCGATGCGCGGGCCGCCGCCGGTGACGGCGTCACCGACCGGGCCGCGGTCACCGTGAGCCTGGGCGCCGCGCCGCTGACGAGTCGGTTCGCCGACCGGGCCGACGTGGACCTCGCCGCCGCCGTGGCACTCGCGCAGACCGCCGCGGGCCGCGACGAGACCGTCCGCGCGCTCACCGTCGACGGCACCGTGTTCCACAACGCGGGCGCCAGCGACGCGGAGGAGCTGGGCGCGGCCATCGCGGCCGGGCTCGAGTACCTGCGGGCCCTGACGGCCGGGGCGGCCGCAGCGACGGGCGATGCCCCCGCCGGTCTGACGATCTCGCAGGCGCTGGGCCAGGTCGAGTTCCGGTTCTCGGCCTCCGACGACCAGTTCCAGACCATCGCCAAGCTCCGGGCCGGACGCCAGCTGTGGGCCCGGATCGCGCAGGTGTGTGGCGCATCCGAGTTCGGCGGCGCCCCTCAGCACGCCGTCACCTCGGCCGCGATGATGACCCAGCGGGACCCGTGGGTGAACATGCTCCGCACCACGCTCGCCGCGTTCGGCGCCGGCGTCGGCGGTGCCGACTCGGTGACCGTGCTGCCGTTCGACGCCGCGGTGCCGGCGGGCACGCTGGAGACCTCCAAGTCCTTCGCCGCTCGCATCGCCCGCAACACCCAGCTGCTGCTGCTCGAGGAGTCGCACCTCGGCCGGGTCCTCGACCCCGCCGCCGGCTCCTGGTTCGTCGAGGACCTGACCGCCTCGATCGCGGCCAAGGCCTGGGAGTTCTTCCAGCAGATCGAGGCCGACGGCGGGTTCGCCGCGGCGCTCGAGTCCGGGCTGGTCGCGGACCGGATCGCGGTCACCCGCGCGGCCCGCGAGTCCGACATCGCGCACCGCAAGACCGCGGTGACCGGCGTCAACGAGTTCCCGAACCTCGACGAGAAGCCGCTGCCGGTCGGTGCGAGCGCCCCGCTCGACGACGTCGCCCGTTACGGCGCCGCCTTCGAGGCGCTCCGCACCCGATCCGACAGCTACCTGGCGGAGAACGGCTCGCGGCCCAAGGTGCTGCTCGCCGCGCTCGGCTCGGTGGCCGAGCACAACGGCCGCACCACCTTCGCGTCGAACCTCCTGGCCTCCGGCGGCATCGAGGCCGTCAACCCGGGCACCCTCGACCTCGGCACCCTGCCGGGCGTCGTGCGGGACGCGGGCACCACGGTCGCGGTGCTCTGCGGTACCGACAAGCGCTACGGCACGGACGGTGTGCCCGCGGTCGACGCGCTGCGCGCGGCCGGCATCGAGACGGTGCTGCTCGCCGGTCCCGAGAAGACCTTTGCCGACGCGGAGGGTTCCGACCGCCCCGACGGCTTCCTCACCGCTCGTATCGACGCAGTGTCGGCCCTGTCCGGCCTGCTTGACACCTTGGGAGTGAAATGACCAGCCGCGTCGGCCACCTGATCGGCAGCTTCGCCGACGTCCCGCTGACGGACCCGGCCGCGCCCGCCCCGCAGCCGCCCACCCCGGACCAGTCCGCCGCGCACATCGCGGAGGCGGCGGCAGCGAACAACTACACCGCCGACGAGGTGGTGTGGTCCACCCCCGAGGGCATCGACGTCAAGCCGGTCTTCACCAAGGCCGACCGTGACGCGGCGGAGGCCGAGGGCTACCCGCTCGACAGCTTCCCGGGCGCGGCGCCGTTCCTGCGTGGCCCGTACCCGACCATGTACGTCAACCAGCCGTGGACGATTCGCCAGTACGCCGGCTTCTCCACCGCGGCCGAGTCGAACGCCTTCTACCGCCGCAACCTGGCGTCGGGACAGAAGGGCCTGTCGGTCGCGTTCGACCTCGCGACGCACCGCGGCTACGACTCCGACCACCCGCGCGTCGCCGGCGACGTCGGCATGGCCGGTGTGGCCATCGACTCGATCCTCGACATGCGTCAGCTCTTCGACGGGATCGACCTGTCGCAGGTGTCGGTGTCGATGACGATGAACGGCGCGGTGCTGCCGATTCTCGCGCTGTACGTCGTCGCGGCCGAGGAGCAGGGCGTCACGCCCGAGCAGCTCGCCGGAACCATTCAGAATGACATTCTGAAGGAGTTCATGGTCCGCAACACCTACATCTACCCGCCGAAGCCGTCGATGCGGATCATCTCCGACATCTTCGCCTTCGCCAGCGCGAAGATGCCGAAGTTCAACTCGATCTCCATCTCCGGCTACCACATCCAGGAGGCCGGCGCGACGGCCGACCTGGAGCTGGCGTACACCCTCGCCGACGGCGTGGAGTACATCCGCGCCGGCCTGGACGCGGGCATGGAGATCGACAAGTTCGCACCGCGGCTGTCGTTCTTCTGGGCCATCGGCATGAACTTCTTCATGGAGGTGGCCAAGCTGCGTGCCGGCCGCCTGCTGTGGGCCGAGCTGGTCGAGAAGTTCGAGCCCAAGAGCGCGAAGTCGCTCTCGCTGCGTACCCACTCGCAGACCTCCGGCTGGTCGCTGACCGCGCAGGACGTGTTCAACAACGTCGGGCGGACCTGCGTCGAGGCGATGGCCGCGACCCAGGGGCATACCCAGTCGCTGCACACCAACGCGCTCGACGAGGCGATCGCGCTGCCGACCGACTTCTCGGCTCGCATCGCGCGTAACACCCAGCTGCTGCTGCAGCAGGAGTCCGGCACCACCCGGCCGATCGACCCCTGGGGCGGATCGCACTACGTCGAGTGGCTCACCCACCAGCTGGCGAACCGTGCGCGTGCGCACATCGCCGAGGTGGAGGAGGCCGGCGGCATGGCGCAGGCCATCAGCGAGGGCATCCCGAAGCTCCGCATCGAGGAGGCCGCGGCCCGCACCCAGGCCCGGATCGACTCCGGCCGCCAGCCGCTGATCGGCGTCAACAAGTACGTGCCGGACGAGCCGGACAGCATCGAGGTGCTCAAGGTCGAGAACTCCAAGGTGCGTGCGGAGCAGCTCGCGAAGCTCGCGGCGCTGCGGGCCGAGCGGGACGAGGCCGCGACGCAGGCCGCGCTCGCCGAGCTCACCCGGGCGGCTGCGTCCGCCGAGGGCGGCATGGAGAACAACCTGCTCGCGCTCGCCGTGAACGCGGCCCGCGCGAAGGCCACCGTCGGGGAGATCTCCGACGCGCTCGAGAAGGTCTACGGGCGTCACCAGGCCGAGATCCGGACCATCAGCGGTGTGTACCGGGACGAGGCCGGAAAGGCGGAGAACATCGCTACCGCAACCGAACTCGTCGAGGCGTTCGCCGAGGCCGAGGGTCGTCGTCCCCGCATCCTGGTCGCCAAGATGGGTCAGGACGGACACGACCGCGGCCAGAAGGTGATCTCCACCGCCTTCGCCGACCTCGGCTTCGACGTCGACGTCGGACCGCTGTTCCAGACCCCCGAAGAGGTGGCCAACCAGGCCGCCGACGCCGACGTGCACGTCGTCGGTGTCTCCTCCCTGGCCGCCGGACACCTCACCCTGGTGCCGGCGCTGCGGGAGGCGCTCGCCGCGGTGGGCCGCCCCGACATCATGGTCGTGGTCGGCGGCGTCATCCCGCCCGGCGACTTCGAGGAGCTGTACCAGGCCGGCGCAGCCGCCATCTTCCCGCCCGGCACGGTGATCGCGGACGCGGCCACCGGACTGCTCGAGAAGCTGTCGGCACAGTTGGGGCACGATCTGAGTGGCAGCTAGGCCGGTCCTGGACCTGACCGCACTCGGCGACGCGGTGCTGGCCGACCGGCGGGCTCAGCTCGCCAAGGCCATCACCCTCGTCGAGTCGACCCGGGCGGATCACCGGGAGCAGGCGCAGCAGCTGCTGCTGCGCCTGCTCCCGCACGCCGGTGGTGCCATCCGAGTCGGCATCACCGGTGTGCCCGGGGTGGGCAAGTCGACCACCATCGAGGCGCTCGGGATGTACCTGCTCTCGTTGGGGCACAAGGTGGCGGTCCTGGCGGTCGACCCGTCCTCGACGCGGACCGGCGGTTCGATCCTGGGCGACAAGACCCGGATGCAGAACCTCTCGGTGGAGCCCAACGCGTACATCCGCCCCTCGCCGACGTCCGGCACCCTCGGCGGCGTCGCGAAGGCGACCCGCGAGACCATCGTGCTGCTCGAGGCGGCCGGCTACGACGTGATCCTGGTCGAGACGGTCGGCGTCGGGCAGTCCGAGGTCACGGTGGCGAACATGGTCGACACCTTCACGTTCCTGACCCTCGCCCGCACCGGCGACCAGCTGCAGGGCATCAAGAAGGGCGTGCTCGAGCTGGCCGACATCGTCACGGTGAACAAGGCGGACGGCAAGCACAAGATCGAGGCGAAGGGTGCGGCCCGGGAACTGGCCGGGGCGCTGCGGCTGATCTACCCGCACGACGCGTTGTGGAAGCCGCCGGTGCTCACCATGAGTGCCCTCGAGAACGACGGCGTCGACAAGTTCTGGGACGAGGTCCTGCGGCACCGGAAGGTGCTCGGGGACGCCGGGGAACTCGAGCGCAAGCGGCAGCAACAGCAGGTGGACTGGACCTGGTCCATGGTCCACGACCAGCTGCTGCGCCGGCTCGACGACGACGCGAAGGTCAAGTCGATCCGCCACGACGTGGAGCAGCAGGTGCGGGAGGGCTCGCTGACGGCGGCACTCGCCGCGCACCGGATCCTGGACGCGTTCGACAGCTGACGGTGGGTTCGGCCGGGCCGTTTTGTGCCCGGCCGAATCGCTCCGGTGCAGGTCAGAGGCGCTCCGCACCGGATCTGTGGGGTCGCCGCGGTAGGATTACGGCGCCCGCGAGGTCGACCCACCAGGTACCGCTCATCGGCGCGGTACTCGGCCCGGGGCAGAGGCGGAAGTGCCGACCATGAGGGTTTCCCGCAAGGACCACAGCCCGAGCCCCCGTCATGGCGGGCTTCGCCTCCGGCACGCACGCGCCACCCGACTCGCGGTCCTCACGTCGTGCGCCGCGCTGGCGATCGCCGGCTGTTCGGGCACGTCGGACACCACCAGTTCGTCGCGATCCGTCGCGTCCACCGCCTCCGCGCCGGCATCGGCCGCGCTGAAGCCGATCGACCCGGCCGCATTTCAGGCGGCGGTGACGGCCGCCGCCGAGGTGCTGATGGTGCCCGGCGCGGTGGTTCAGCTCCGCACCCCTCAGGGCACCTTCGACGCGGTCGTCGGCACCACCGAGCTGGGCGCGCAGACCCCGCCGGACACCGGCACCCACTTCCGGGTCGCGTCGAACACCAAGACCATGACGGCGGCGCTGATCGTGCTGCTGGCCCAGGACGGCAAGCTCCGGTTCGACGACCCGGTGTCCGCCTACGTGCCGGACGTGCCCGACGGCGACAACATCACCATTTCGGAGCTGCTGAAGATGCGCAGCGGGCTCTACGGCTACACGGACGCGCCGGAGTTGTCGGCGGCCCTGGACGCCGACCCGGCACGGGTCTGGACACCCCAGGAGGTGCTGGACATCGCCTTCCGGCACCCGCCGGGGTTTCCGCCGGACACGGCATTCGAGTACAGCAACACCAACTACGCGCTGCTGGGCCTGGTGGCGGAGAAGGTCGGCGGCCGCCCGCTGGCCCAGCAGTTGCAGGACCGGCTGTTCGGCCCGCTCGGGCTGGGGCGGACGTCGTTGCCTGCGGCCGAGGACAACTCGCTGCCGGAGCACTACTCGCACGGCTACATGTACGGCGACACGTCCTACGCGATGGTCGACAAGCCGTACCCCGCCGACCTGCAGGCCGCCGCACGCAGCGGGTCCTTGCAACCCCTCGACTACACCCACCAGAACCCGTCCTACGCCACCGCCGCCGGGGCGGTGATCTCCACGGCCGACGACCTGGCCACGTGGACCCGAGCGCTGGTGTCGGGCAAGGTCTTCGACGCCGACCACCAGCAGCAGTGGCTCCACAGTCTGCAGCCGGAGGACCCGAGCTCACCCGACGGCCGGCAGTACGGCTACGGCATCACGTACCAGCGTTTCGGGCCGAACGCCGCGATGTACTACCACGGCGGCGAGATTCCGGGCTTCAACTCCTTCATCGGTCACGACCCGGACAACGACGTGACGCTGGTGATCTGGACGAACCTGACCCTCTCGCCCGACGGCAGGACCACGGCAAATGCCTTGCTGCCCACGGTTCTCGACGAGATCTACACGGGGTTGTCCGTGGCGCCGACACCCGCCGTCAGCCCCACCGGCTGACACCGGTCAGCGCGCGACGGTCGCGGCGACCAGGTCGTGACCGAGGTCGAACCGGATGCCGTCGGGGTTGGTCAGTCCGGGTCCGCGGTACCAACTCTCGTCGGCCTCCGGGTGCGGTCCCACCAGCCCGACCCGGCCGGCGCCGTAACTTGTGACGGCGGCCGCGGCGGTCCCGGTCCGGTACCGCGCCAGCACGGTGGTCTCCGGGGCGGTGACCCAGTCGCCGGTGAACTCCGGGCCGTCCTGGAAGAACATGTGCCGCCGCTCGCCGCGCCAGTCCACCTCGATCACGGTGTCGTCGGTGTCCTGCACCTCCGAGCCGGCTGTCCCGAGGTAGCGGTGCACGGCCTCGGGCACCAGGTCGAAACCGGGGTCGGTCCCGGCGAGGTAGGCGCCCAGGCAGAAGCCGAGGTAGTTGCCGCCGCCGTGCACGTAGGCCCGGATGTCGGCTGCGTGCGAGCGCATCCGGCGCCACGCCGGACGCACCTCACCCCCGCCGGGCTGGGCGTAGACGGCGGCGCCGGCGAGCGCTTCCGCGGTCAGCTCGACGTCCTCGTCCGGTCCGCAGTAGACGACCCGGAACGGGTCCGGCGCCGATTCGAGGAGCCGCCCGACGGCCTCGGAGCAGCCCGAGCAGGACGCCTTCCCCCGGTACACCAGTGCCACCGGTCGATCGTCGGACCGCTCGTGAAGTGCCCAGCCGGCGGCGGCGCCGCCGATCGCCGCCGTCCCGGCACCGAGCAGGAACCGCCGCCGGGTCAGCTGCTTACGCCCGGTACTCACGCCGGGCCGTTCGCGGCGGACCGGCGCCGGGCCCAGTCCTCGGTGCGGCGGCGCACCCGGCTGGTCACGGCGGTGACCAGTCCCTCGAGCGGGCCGCGGCCGGCGGTGGCCTTCCAGACGATGGCCAGGGCGATCATCACCACCACCTGGCGCAGGTAGCCGGACCAGGGTCCGTACACGTCGAAGTCCGAGTTCACGAACATGATGTGGCCGACGTAGGCCGTCAACGACAGGCTGCCGACGGCGGCCAGGGGGACGAACAGCACCCGGACGGCCAGCGCGAGGTACCGGCGCGTGACGTGGCCGAGCAGCAGGGCCACCCCGAGCACGGCCAGGGTGCTGCCGATGGTCGCGGCCAGGTCCAGCGGGGTGCCGGTGTGCGGGCCGTCGACCGCGAGCCACCACCAGGTGGTGGTGGGGACGGTGCCGTGGGCCCCCCCCCCCCCCCGCGGAACCGAGCATCAGCGCGACGCCCGTACCGGCCAGGCCCGCCGCGACGCGGATCGAGGTCAGGGTGAGCCGGCCGACCACGATGCCCGCGCCCACGTACGTCATCCAGACCAACGCGGGGAACTCGCCGGTGAGGACGAGCGTCGAGAGCACGCCGAGGGGATCGGAGAACAGCGCCCCGAAGCTCAGTTGCTCGTCGAGGAACTCGGGCAGGTGGGGCCGCAGCGCCTGACTGAGAACCGGCAGCAGCAGTCCGGCGGCGACCGTCGACACCAGCAGCGTCCGGGTCGAGAGGTAGATCAGCGGGATGGCCAGGAGGAACATGACCGCGTAGTAGGTCAGGATCACCACGCCGAACTCGATGTCGGTGTATCCCAGGGACAGTCCGATCAGTCCGATCACGACCGCCCGGGCGGCCAGCGACGCGCTGATCCCGGTCGCCTCGGGGCCGCGATGCAGGCGGCGACGCCGGGAGATGAACGCGATGCTCACCCCGGCGAGCACCGCGAAGACGGCCGCGGCGCGACCGGCCGCGAGCGAGAACATCCAGGTGGGTTCGCCGGCGTCGTCGTACTCGTTGAGGGAGTGGACGGCGATCATGCCCAGGACCGCCAGCCCGCGGGTGGCGTCGACGCCGACGAGGCGCGAGGCCCTGCGGGTCGGGGGAGCGACGGTCGGCTGCGAGACGGCCGCGGTGTCCGGAGTGACGCTCATGGTCAGCACATCACCGCGTCGATCAGGTCCAGCCCGGCGGCGACGCCGGTGGACTCGGGTGTGCGCAGGCCGGAGTCGGCGAACCAGTCGGCATCGGCCTCCGGGTGCGGGCCGACGACGCCGACCCGGCCCGAACCGAAGTGGGTGGCGAGCGCGGCCACCTGCCCGTTGGCGTAGTTTGCGATGACTTCGACGGGGGCGGCGGGGGCCGCGTTCAGCTCGAACATGGGTCCGTCCTGGAAATAGAGGGGTTGACGGTATCCGCGCCACCGCACCTCGACGGTGGTGGCGTCGGTCGAGGCCACGGCCGCCCCGGCGGAGGCGATGTACTGGTCGGTGTCGCCGGGTAGCAGGTCGAAGCCCGGGGTGGCGCCGGCCAGGTAACCGCCCAGGCAGAAGCCGAGGTAGCGGCCGCCTCCGGAGACGAAGTCGCGAATGGTGTCCCGGTGCCGACGCATCCGCCGCCAGGCCGGTCCCAGGGTGGCGCCGCCGGGCTGCGCGTAGACGGTCGCCACGCCGAGGGCCGCGCGGGTGAGCTTGATCTCCTCCCGGGGCCCCACGTAGTGGATGTCGAAGTTCCACCGACTGCGGCGCAGCAGCGACGCGACGGACTCGGGGCAGCCGGGCTCGGTGGCCCCGCCGCGGTAGACCAGCGCGAGCGGACGACGGGTGGTCACGAGCGGACTCCCTGCGCCGGGATCCCGTGCCACCGGGTGTGCGGTGGCAACTGCTCGCCCTTCATCAGCAGCGACAACGCATCGAGTTCGGCGCCGTCGCCGACAACCGCGTCGTAGAGGACGATCGAGCGAGTGCCGACGGTGGCGCTGTCGTCGACCGTGACCGTGGACATCTTCATCACCCGGTCCTCGAAGAGGTGGGTCTGCAGTGAGACACCCGCCCCGACGGTGGCGTCGTCGCCGATCCGGACCAGGTCGAACTCGGTGAGGTAGGTGGTGCCGATCCAGGCGCGGCGGCCGATGGTGGCGCCGAAGCTGCGCAGCAGCGGGGGCAGGAACGGGGTGCCCATCAGCTGGTGCAGCAGCACCGGTACCGCGGCAGCCTCGTACACACCGGTCGCGAACTCGGCGCGACGGACGAACTTCGCCCACAGCGGCTCGACGCGGGGCACGTAGGTGCCCACCATGTTCCGCTTCACCGCGGCCGCGTAGAGCACCACGCCGTACGCCGTCGCCAGCGCCAGCAGCGGGGCGACGACGACGGTCACGAACATGCCGGTGTTGCGGGCGAACTGGGACAGGCCGAGCAGGTAGAAGTACAGGCTGACCCCGACCACGGTGGCGGGCAGGGTGATCCGGAAGAACTCGATGAAGAGCCGGTGGGCGACGACGTCCCGGCCCGGGCTGAAGATCTCGGAGTCGTCGAAGTCGCCGCTGTCCTGACGGGCCGGCAGGAAGATCGCGGGCGAGCCGAGCCAGGATGTGTCCGGCGGCACGCCGCCGGCGGGCGGCACCGTGAGCACGCCGATCAGCGAGCCGTCGCCGGTGCGGGTCCCGCTCGGCAGCATGGCGGCGTTGCCGACGAACGCTCGGGTCCCGACCTCGGTGTGCTCGAACAGCATTCGGCCGTTGCAGACCGTCGCCCCACCGAGACTGGCCATGTCGGCCACGAAGCTCTCGTCGCCGATGGTGAGCAGGTCCGGGTCGATGTGCGCCACCGTCGAGACCTCGGCGCCGGCCCCGACTCGGGCGCCGAGCAGGCGCAGCCACGGTGCCGTGTACAGGGTGGCGTAGAGCGAATTGTTGTAGGTCAGGCTCATCTCGAAGAGCTTGTCGGTCATCCACTTCCGGATCCCGAGGCCGGACGCGGCGGGGTACTCGCCCGCCGGCAGATTCGGCAGGATCAGCTTCTTGCCGCCTGCGACCACGGCGCAGACGGTGAGCACGTAGACGGCGCCGGACAGCAGCGTCGCGAGCAGTGCGGCGATCATGCCGTACTCGAGCAGCACGGCCCAGACCATGACGAGGCTGGGCACGATGGTCGCGATGGCCAGCAGTTCCAGCAGGGCCAGGCCGCCCCAGGCAGCGGCGGTCAGTCGGCGGGTCCAGCACGGCGCGGGTCCGGCGGCGTGCATCGCCTCGACGCCCTCGCTCAGCGCGGGCACCTCGGACGGCGGCGAACCGATCCAGCGCTGACCGTTCGGGATCCGCCAGCCGCGGGTGAGCGCGGACTGCTCGCCGAGCATCGCGTCGTCGCCGATCTCGGAACCGGGCTCGAGAACGCAGTTCTCGGCGACGAAGGCGCGGTCGCCGATCACGATGGGCGCGAGCACTACCCAGCCGCTCGCGACATGCCACGGGCGGAGGTCGGTGTTGTAGCCGATCGAGGCGTGGTCGCCGACGGTCACCATCGAGGGGAAGGGCACCGTACTGGTCCCGATGTAGCTGTCGCGGCCCACCTCGGCGCCGGTGGCACGCAGGAAGTTCGCCATCATCGGGGACCCGCTCAGCACCGGCATGGGCGAGAGCATCATCAGGTGCTCGACCATCCACAGCCGGAGGTAGGTGGCGCCCCACAGGGGGTAGGTGCCGGGCTTGATGCCGCGGGAGAGTGGGCGGACCAGCAGTACCGGCAGTACCCAGCGCACCAGCAGATACGTCGGCACGGTTGCCAGGAGTAGGTCCACCAGCGCGCCGAAGGAGGGCTGGCCGTCGTGCAGGCTGTAGACGACCGAGACGGGAAGGGTGACCACCAGGAGGATGAGCAGCAGCAGCCCGCCCTGTGCGCCGCCGGCCCGGGCCACCTCCGGGCCACGGGGCACCCGCGGGGGCAGTTTGTCCACCGGCGGTGCCGCGACCGCGGCCTGACCGGCCGCGGGCGCCAGGGCGGCGGCCAGTTCCCGGACCGTCGGGTTTGCGTACACGTCCCGGATGCCGAGGGCGTCGTCGACGCCGCGCTCACGGAGCGTGGTCACCAGCTGCGCGGCCAACAGCGAATGTCCACCCAGTTCGGTGAAGAAGTTCGCGTCCACGGACAGGGCGTCGGCCTCGACGCCCAACTGGTCGGCCCACAGCACCTGGAGGGTGCGCTCGAGGTCCGACGCGGCGGCCACCACGGGCCCGGTCGCAAGTGCCAGACGCTGTCCGGTCGGCTCCGGCAGTCGGGGCCGGTCGACCTTGCCGCTGGGCATCATCGGGAGCTCGTCGACGATGTCGACGAACGTGGGCACCATGTAGTCGGGCAGGCGCGAGTGCGCCTCCCGGTGCAGGCGCTCGATCAGTTCGGGGGAGCCGCCCTGGCGGGCCGAACCGGTCCGCAGCACCAGGTAGGCGGCGAGGTGCTGGGAGCCGGCGACGGTGGCCAGGGTGACCACGCTGCTGGCGACGGCGGGGTCCTCGAGCAGCACGCTCTCGATCTCGCCGAGGTCGACGCGGTGGCCGCGGATCTTGACCTCGCTGTCCGCGCGCCCGAGGTACTCGATCTCGCGGTCGTCGGTGATGCGGCCCAGGTCGCCGGTGCGGTAGAGGCGTCCGCCGGGTCCGGCGAAGGGATGCGGGAAGAAGCGGTCCGCGGTGAGGTCCGGGCGGCCGACGTAGCCGCGGGCGACGCCGGGTCCGCCGATGCAGATCTCGCCGACCTCACCGTCGGCGACCGGGTACCGGTCCTCGTCGAGGATGACAACCGAGTAGGTGGGCAGCGGTACGCCGATGGTGACCGGGCGGCCGGGCAGCAGCTCGCACCAGGTCGCGGTGACCGTCGCCTCGGTGGGCCCGTAGGTGTTGAGGATCCGCCTGCCCGGCCGCGCCCAGCGCTCGACGATCTCGCGGGGGCAGGCCTCTCCGCCGACCAGGACGCTGCGCAGCCGGGGAAGGTCGCGGGGGATGGTCGCGAGCAGGGTCGGCACGCAGTACAGGACGGTGATCGCGGCGTCGTCGAGGAAGTCCGCCAGTTCGCCGCCGAGCCGGCGGGAGTCGGTGGGGCCGGCGACCAGCGTCGCCCCGACGGCCCAGGTGGGCCAGATCTCCTCGATGGAGAAGTCGAACGAGATGGTCATGCCCTGGTACACGCGGTCGGTGCGCTGCACGTCGTAGACGTCGGGCACCACGTCGAGGAAGTTGCAGATGCTCGACTGCGCGACCTCGACGCCCTTGGGCCTTCCGGTGGAACCGGAGGTGTAGATGACGTAGGCGGCCGGGTCCCTGTGCAGGATCTCGAGGTCCGGCCGGGTGCCGGGCTGGCCGGAGATCTCGGCGGCCTGGGTGTCGAGCTCGAGCCAGTTGGTGTGCAGCGTGGACAGGGTCTGCCCGAACGATGCGGTGGTGACGACGAGGTCCACCCCGGCGTCTTCGGTTATGTACGCGATCCGGTCGGCCGGCGACGCCGGGTCGATCGGCACGAAGGCCGCGCCGGCCTTGAGCACACCGAGGAGCGCGACGTACGTGGCGGGCGAACGTTCGAGCAGGATCGCCACCCGGGACCCCACCCCGCTGCCCAGCGCGGTGAGCTGGTGGGCCAGCTGGTTGGCGTGGAACTCGAGCTGAGCGTAGGTCAGTCGGACGGACCCACATTCGACCGCCACGGCGGAGGGCGTGAGGTCGGTGGTGGCCTCGAAGACATGGTTGAGCCGACGACTGAGGGGCCGGAAGGCGGACCCTCCGGCCGGGCTCGGCTCCACCCGCCGCATCGGTGCTGTCATGTCTTCGTGCAAGGAGGCCCCCCCAGGCGAAAGTTATTCGATGGTTAACTTTGTGGCGAACAGCACGGCCATAGAACCACGGGGGTTGGGCGTCGCCGATGTGCCGGTGGCGTCCCACTTGATGGGTGACCGCTGGCCTCGCCCGGGCCCGGCGGCCGAGTGGACCCTTTCCGGACGGTCGTCCAAATCCGTACCGCGGGTCCGGGTTTGGCGACAAAGGGCCTGCGTGTGGCTAGTTTTGTACGGCGTCAGGTGGCATCGGCGCTGGGGTGGAATGCGCCTCCGTCGAGGACTTGGGATTCGGCCGGAATCGGCAGTCGGGGGTGATGTGACGGACCCGGGGTCATCCGGTGTGGTGCAGATTTCAACCTCGTCTTCACCCGGTTTCGACCAATGCGGGTGTCCTGGATCACCCAGAAGTTTGGGTGCTGTTTGCGTCCAGTGACATCACGGGTAACTTCGAGTGGAGGGTCGTGATGCGCTGAATGTCCGGTTTGCGGTAACGGAACGACGCGCCCGCCCGACCACACAGTTGACCGGCCGAGGGGGGTGCAGGGTGTTCGAGACGTTCTGTGGTGAGGTCGTCAGGTCTGGGGCTGGGTCCGGGTCGGTGGCCGATCCGACGGTCGCGCCGCGCCCACGGCTGTTCGCCCGACTGGACGAGGGGCGCCCGCTCACGGTGATCGGTGGCCCGCGGGGCTCCGGCAAGTCCGCGCTCGTGCAGTCGTGGTTGGCGACTCCCACGGCGGCGCACCTGCACGCGGTCCTGGTCCCGGCACCTCTCCCGGGCCTCGACCCGGCCGACTACTGGCGGTGTGTCGACGAGTTGCTGCGTCGGGCCGACCCGAGCGCGGGCACGGTGGTCGTCCTGGACCTGCCCGAGTTGCTCGGCGAGGCGGACCACCGGGCCGGGATTCTCGGACTGCTGCGGTCGCGGCCCGGCATCCGGGTGATCGTCACGACGCGCTGGGGCGCGGGGTTCGCGGACCACTGGCCCGCGGAACTCGAGGCGACGGTGCTCGTCGGTGCCGAGCTGTCCTTCACCGAGTCGGAGACGGCCGAGTACTTCGCCCGGTCGGGCGTGGCCCTCGACGAGCGGACCTACCGCAGCATCCACGCGGCGGTGGGTGGGCACGCCGGGCTGGTGAGGTCCGCATTGGCCGTGGCTCGCGTGTTCGGCGCCGACTACGAGGTCGAGCGGGCCCGCTCGACCGAGGCGCTCGACGCCGCGGTCGACCGGTACGTCGCCGACCAGTTCCTCGGTGACGCCGAGCTCGCGCCGCTTCGCCCCTTTCTGCTCTCGACCTCGGTCGCCGCCGTTGTGACGGTGGCCGTCGCCACGGCGTTGACCGGCGACGGCGCCCGGTCGCACATCCTGACCCTCGAGCGGGCCGGCGTCCTGGTGCGTGCGGCGGGCCCGCAGATCGACGAGTGGGTCTACCCTCCGGCGGTCCGGACCGCGCTGGTCCGGGCCGCCAGGGCGGAGCACGGTGGGCGGAGCCTCCCGGAGTCCGCGGTCCTGGCCCGCCACTTCCAGCAGTCCGGAGACCTGCCCGAGGCGTTGGTGCACGCGGTCGAGGCGGAGCAGTGGGACCTCGCGCTGTCGATCGTGGAGGAAAACTGGGTGGAGATGATCCACACCCGGCCGAGGGTGCTGCGGGAGAGCCTGACCGCGCTGCCGCCGTGGGTGGTCGAGGGCTTCCCCACGGTGAAGGCGGCCCGTGAGCTCTTCGTCCGTTGGGGATCCGACCAGGTCGAGGTCCCGTATCCGGGTGCGGCCGGGCCGGCCGGACGCACCGCGGGGAGTCGGGCGCCGCTCTCGCTTCGCGACACCCTCATCCTGAACACGGTCCAGATGATGGTCCTGCGGTTCGCCGGGGAGTTCGGCCGCGCCGTCGACCTTGCCGTTCACACCTCGGCCCTGGCCGCCGGCACCGCGGCGGCGGACCGGTCCGAGGTCGACGAGATCCTGCCGCTGCTCCGGCTGCAGTGGAGTATCACCCGGCAACTCGCCGGCGACCTCGGCGAGTCGACGACCGATCTGCTGCGGGCGTACCGGACCAGCGAGCTCGGTGGCATCGAGTTCGCCGCCCGCAACGCGGCGGGGGCGCTCGCACTGAACTATGCGCTCACCGGCGAGTACGGCCTCGCCGACCAGTGGCTCGAGGCCGAGGCCCGGTTCGGGGTGCCGGCCGGATGGGTCGGGCCGATGGTGCGGGTTCCCGCTCTGGTGGCTCGAGCGCTGGTCGGGGTGGGACGCCTCGACCCTGCGTCGGCGGCGCGGGCCCTCGACCAGCTCGACGACCTGTCCGATCGCGACGAGCTCTGGGGCTTCGCGGTCTACGCGCGGTGCCGGCTGGACCTGGCGCGGGGTGCCGCGGAGGAGGGGCTGGACCGGGTGCGCCGGGCCGTCGCGGTGTACGGCCGCTGGTTGAGGCCGGGGAGCGTGTCCGGTCCGCTGCTGGCCGCGGTGGAGGCGGACCTCCGCTGCGCGCTGGGACGCGCGACCGAGGCGCGAGCAGCGGTGGCGGGAACGTACCGGTCCCACCCGCTGGTGGCACTGGCGCGGGCCCGGGTCGAGTTCCAATCCGGGAACCCGGGCACCGCCGCCGTGGAATGCGAGGAGCTGGCGCACCGCGGCGACGCGTGGACGGGGACCCGGATGGAGGCGGTCCTGCTCGGGTCGGCCGCGTCGCTCGCCCTCGCGGAGGCGGCGGCCGCCGGCCGGGGCTGGCGCCGGGTGGCCGCATTCGTCGAGCAGACCGGGGCGGTCGGGCTGCTGACCACGGTGCCGGCCGCCACGGTGGCCGCGCTGTCGGCCGAGCTGCCCGCGCCGCAGGCGTGGCGGGCGCTGACGGCAGAGGAGCGTGCGGCGCAGTTCCCGGACCCGGTGCGGAGGGTCAGCCTGACGGCCCGGGAGGCGACTGTGCTCCGGTCCATGGCGGACGGGGCGACCGTCGCGGAAATCGCTTCGCGCCTGTACGTCTCGCCGAACACGGTGAAGACCCAACTGCAGTCCCTCTACCGCAAGCTCGGCGTGCACACGCGGGCGGATGCGATCCGGGTTGCGCGGGAGAGCGGCCTGGCCTGAGCGCCTGCCGGGGTGCCGTCAGCCGCCGTAGACGGTGGTCTCGATCAGGTCGTGTCCGAGCTCCGGATGGATCGCGTTGGTGGGCGAGAGCCCGTCGCTGCGGAACCAGCCGCTGTGCGCCTCGGGATGCGGTGCGACGACGCCGACCCGGCCGGCGGCATAGTCCGCCACCACCGCGGCGGCCTGGCCACCGGCGTAGGTCGCGAGGATCTGCGCGGTGTGGTTCGAGTTCAGCTCGAAGACCGGGCCGTCCTGGAAGTAGAGGGTGCGCGGTTCGCCGCGCCAGAGGACGGTGATCCGGGCGGCGTCGGTGGTCGTGACCGTCGCGTCGGCCGCGGTGATGTACTGCCAGGTGTCGCCGGGCAGCAGCTTGAAACCCGGTGTCGCGCCGGCGAGGTAGCCGCCGAGGCAGAACCCGAGGTAGTTCCCACCCCCGGAGACCCAGTTCCGGATGACGTTGGCGTACGGCTGCATCGCGACCCAGGCCGCGGACAGGGTGCCGCCGCCCGGCTGCACGTAGACGGCGGCCGTGTCGAGGACATTCTTGGTGATCTTCAGCTTCTCCTGCGGTCCGACGTACGCGGTGCGGAACGGCCGCGGTGCCGTCTGCAGCAGTGCGGCGGCGGACTCCGGGCAGCCCGGCGAGGAGGCCGGCCCGCGGTAGACGAGTGCCAACGGCAGCTCGGCGGCGGCGGTCTTGGTGGGCGCCGAGGTCGGGGCAGGCGCGACGGTGGGAGCCTGCACCGGCGGCAGCGGCGAGGCCGCCGGCGGGGTGGTCGGTTGCGGCAATGGCCAGTTCGACGACAACTGCGCCTGTGCCGGTCCGGCGGTGGTGCCGCCCGCCAACAGGCCGGCGCCCGCGACACCCAGGAGAAGCCTTCGCCGATCGATCATCCAGACCTCCCAATCGTGCTGTCCCTCGTGGGGTTTGGTCCGACGCTACAACCCTGCCTGTGGCGGGTGTGACTTAAGTCCCGAATTCGTCCGAACCCGTGCGCAGATCGGCGTCCGTCTGATCTCGGGCAAAGGCGCCGACCCGGCCGACGAGACGGGCGAAGAACGCGTCCGGATCGGTCCGGACCGCGACGTCGACATTCGGTGGGCGGCCCCACATCCCGTGCCAGTCCGCGACCGTGCAACCGCGAGTGAGGGTTCCGGCGAGCTCGACGTCGACGGTGGCGGGCCGGTACTCGGCCAGGGCCGGGTCCAGTGCGAGCGCGGCGGCGAACGGGTCGTGCATGTGGGCCAGGAAGCCCTGCCCGTGGTCACGGTGGAACTCGAGGTAGAACCGCACCGCGTCGGACAGATGTCGGATGATCGGAACGGATGCGGCCGAACGGGTTCCGGGCGGATCCAGCTCGGTGACAATCTCGGCCGGCACGCTGCCCGCGGCCGCGGCGAGGCGCCGCAGGTGCTCGGGTCGCATCTCGATGGTCTCGGTGATGTCGAGCGGGCAGACGATCGGCCGACGGTCCGCGGGCGCCGCGGAGAACGCGGCGAACACCTCCTGCGCCGCCTCCGGGTCCACCGAGATGTTCCACTCGGACTCGGGGGTGGTGTTGCCGGGGTGGTTGAACGCGCCACCCATCACCACCAGTCGCCGGAGCAGCTGTGGCAGTGCGGGTTCGAGTCGGAGCGCGAGTGCCAGGTTGGTCAGCGGACCGGTCACCAGGCCGGTCACCTCGCCGGGCCGGGACCGCGCCACCTCGACCCAGGCCTGCGCCGCGCTGCGCGTCGAGACCCGCCGGTCCGACGCGGGCAGCTCGGCGTAGCCGATGCCCTGCGGGCCGTGGGTGTCCTCGGTGGTGCGGAGTGGATCGGTCAACGGCACCGGCGAACCGAGAGTGACCTCGACGTCCGGCCGGCCGCACAGGTCCAGCCAGGCCAGGTTGTTGGCGGCGACCTGTGCGGCGGGCACGTTGCCCGCGGTGCTCGCGACCGTCAGGATCTCGGCCTCGGGGCTCGACAGCAGGTACAGCAGGGCCAGCGAGTCGTCGATGCCGGT
This sequence comes from Rhodococcus sp. P4_C10, assembly GCF_056402135.1. Taxonomy (NCBI): domain Bacteria; kingdom Bacillati; phylum Actinomycetota; class Actinomycetes; order Mycobacteriales; family Nocardiaceae; genus Rhodococcus; species Rhodococcus sp. P4_C10. The sequence goes on from NZ_JBFUHZ010000002.1 coordinate 41,046, forward strand.
GTCGAGGTCGAGGATCAGTGGGACCCTTGCCGATTCGTCGGTCACCTCAGGCCTCGATCCGGACGTCGGCCTGGTGGCGCACCGGGAAGTTCACCGAGCGCGCGATGAAGCACATCTGGTGGGCCTCCTGGTGGAGTGCGTCGAGCCGGTCGCGGACGTCGGGCGCCGAGCCCGCGGACGGCGACACCGTGACCTCCGGCCGGAGCGTCACCTCGGCGAATTGTCCGGCGCCGCCGGATTCCTCGGTCATCGTGCCGGTCGGGTGGTCGACGTACCCGGTCACCACCACACCGGCCGACGCCGCGAGGCCGAGGAACCAGAGCATGTGGCACTGGGACAGTGACGCAACCAGCAGTTCCTCCGGGTTCCAGCGCGACGAGTCGCCGCGGAACGAAGGGTCGGAGCTGCCCGGCAGGTCCGGTTTGCCGGTCGCCGAGACGACGTGTCCGCGGCCGTAGGCGCGAGGGTCCGCGGTTCCCTTGCCGCTGTTGCCGGTCCACGTCACGGTCAGGTCGTAGCGATGTTCGCGCACCCGGCTGATTCTGCCAGCTCGCGAGCCCGTCCCGACCACACCCGACGCCCGGTCGGACCCCGGCTTCGGTCAGACCCAGTGCGGGGCGTCGGCGCCCCAGTCGTGGGCGGGAAACGGGTAGCTCTGACAACCGGGAAGCGGGGGACGGGCGGAGGTGACCGCCCCGTGGGTGACCGTGGTGTCCGGGCCGGGCGCCCGTGCGGTCACCGGATCGGCGACCCGTCCGGGCGCGTCGAGCAGCCAGCGGGCGGTCCTGGCCAGCGACACCGACACCGTCCGCCCCCGACCGTCGCCGCGGCGCAGGGTCAGCGCGTCCACGATCCCGGCGGCCAGCAGGTACCCGCTGGCGTGGTCGAGCGCCTGCACCGGCAGCACGCCGGGATGTTCGCCGCCCTCGGCGAGCGCGACGCCGGTCGCGGCCTGCACGATGGAGTCGAAGCCGCGGCGGTGCGCCCAGGGGCCGTCGGTGCCCCACGCACTGACCGATCCGTGCACGATCCCGGGCGCGTGCTCGTCGAGGCCGAACCGGTCGAGCGCGCCGGGGCGGTAGCCGGTGACGAGCACGTCGGCGGTGGACAGCAGTCCGCGCATCGCCCGAGCCCCGTCGTCGGAACCGAGGTCCAGCAGCGCCGACCGCTTGCCCTGGCCGGTGTCGCGGTGCTGCCAGTCGATCTCGTGCAGGTGCGGCGGATCGACGCGGAGCACCTGCGCGCCGAGCAGCGCCAACGCCCGCCCGGCGACCGGGCCGGCCAGTACCCGGGTCAGGTCCAGGACCCGCAGCCCGGCCAGCGGTCGGGCCGGATCGGTGGCCCGGCCGGTGTGACCCAGCGGGGTCGGGTCGGTGCCGGGCGCAGACCCGACCGTCCCCATCCGGACGATCGGCCCGGTGCCGGAGGCGACACCCTGTGGATGCCGTGACCACTGTGCCTCGGTCCGTGCCCGCGCCGCGACGGCGCCGGACTCGGCGGCCCGGTCCTCGACCTCCTGCACCGACATCGTCCCGATCCGCGAGGACAGCACGCCCGCGTCGGAGTCATCCGCGAGCTCGAGCGCCGCCAGCAGTCGGGCGCGATGGTGTGGGTAGTTCGCATGGGTGCGAACCCACCCGTCGGCCGCCGCGAAGAACCCCGACATCGGCGCGAAGCCGGACACCGGTTCGCCGTCGATGCGCATCATCGCGTCCCCGGCGAACGACGCGGCGACCCGCTCCGGGTCGAGTGCCCACGGGTGCGGATCCAGGCCGCGGGAGGCGTGCAGCCGGTCGACGGCGGAGGCCAGCGCGCCGACGGACCCCAGGGCGAGGGCGGCGGTCGGCAACCTGGACGAGAGGAAGCCGTCGGCGGGCGGGAAGACCACCCGCCCCGAAGACCGCGGCAGCGCGCAGCCGTTCTGGTAGTCGGTGAGGAGCAGCTCGGCGGACACCATCCCTGGACGCTATACCCGCAGACCGGGCGTATCTCCCAACCCCCGTTTCGGGGTTGAGAGACACGCCCTACCCTGGTCGGATGATTGCCGACCCCGCACGGACTTTCGGACGCCGGTCCGCCGCCGCGCTGGGCGCGTTCGCCGTGGTGTCGGTGATCCACCTGGCCGCCCAGCTCGTCGGCGCGGACGGCGTGGCGAACGTGAGCCAGTGGTTCCTGATGCCCCTGCTCGCCGGGTTCCTGGCGCTGGCGACCCCCGCGCCGCGCCCGCGGCTGGTCCGGCTGACGCTGGCGGCGCTCGGCCTGTCCTGGCTGGGCGACGCCGCGCCGGACCTCGCGGACGGCGACACCGCGTTCCTCGTGATGATCGGGTTCTTCCTGCTCGCGCAGCTGGCGTACATCGCCGCGTTCTGGCCCTACCACGCGGCGAGCGTGCGGCGCCGACCGGCGGTTCTCGGATACGTCGCGGTGATCGTCGCCCTGGTGGCGGCCTGCGCGCCGGGTGCGGGGCCGCTGCTCGTGCCCGCGCTGGTCTACGGCACCTGTCTCGGCGCGATGGCCGTGCTCAGCACGGCGCTGGGCCGGGTCGCGGCCGTCGGCGGGGCGCTGTTCCTGCTGTCCGACTCCATGATTGCGCTCGGCGCGTTCGCGGACTGGTACCACCCGCCGGCCGAGGGGTTCGCGGTGATGCTCACCTACGTCGCCGGGCAGGCGCTGCTGGTGTTCGGGGTGCTGGCCGCCGCCCGGTCGACGGCCGCCAGCTCCCTCGCCGCGACTACGTCCTCCGGACGCTGATCTCGAATCCCGCGGCCCGGAGCCGGTCGACGAGGGCGTCGCCGATGGCGGTGGCCGGGGTCAGCACGCCAGCGGTGGCGGGCAGCCTCTCGCCGTCGAACGCCAGCGCCAGCGCCGACTCGCCGAGCATCACCGCGGTCGCGGCGTACCCGGGGTCGCCCTGCGCGCGCACCCGGGCCGCGTACCGGGCGCCGGTGCTGGTGGTGGTGTAGACGTCCATCGTGAAATGGCCAGTCCTGCGGGTCTTCTCGCTCGGGCCCTCGCCGGGTGCGGGCAGCACGCGATCGAGGAGGTAGCGGGTGGGGCCGAAGGCGAGACCGGCCATCAGCGCGCCGAGGCCTGCCGACACCCCGGCGGCGAAGACGGGTGAGAGCGCCGACTGGCCCACGCTCATCACCTCCCGGTACCGGAACGTGCGGCCGTACGCCCACTTGCGCAGCGAGTTGCTGCGGCGCACCACCCGGGTGTTCGTCGAGCCCATCACGAACGGTGCGGTGCGGCCGCCGAGGCCGGGCGCGATGTCCGAGCCCTTCACCATCTCGAAGTCGGACTGCCGCCCCAGGTCGGGTTCGGCGGCCAGGTCGGGGCTCAGCGAGTACGGGCCGGCCGCGATCCGGCGGGCGCTGCGGTCCACCTTCACGGTGTCGACGAGGTTGCGCATCGAGTCGATGGTGCCCCCACTGACCCCGCCGCGGAACGCGCTGACCACCAGCGTGGTGTCGGTGAGGTCGCCCTCGCCGTCGGCGCTCACCTGCTGGTGCAGCACGTGCACGCCGAGGTCCGAGGGAATGGAGTCGACGCCGCAGGAGTGCACGATGCGGGCCCCGGACGCCACCGCCACGTCGTGGAACCGGTCGATGCTCTCGCGGCCGAAGAGCACCTCGCCGGACAGGTCGGTGTAGTCGGTGCCCTCCTCGGCGCAGGCCCGCACCAGGTCGATCCCGTACTTCGCGTACGGGCCGACGGTGGTGACCACGACGTGCGTCGACTTCGCCAGTGCGGTCAGCGAGTCCGGGTCGTCGGCGTCGGCGATCAGGATCGGCCACGCCGACGCCCCCGGCAGCGACTCCCGCACCCGCTCGMGCCGCTCCCGGGAGCGGCCGGCGAGGCCGATCCGGGTGCCGTCGGGCGCGTGGCGGGCCAGGTACTCGGCGGTGAGCCTGCCGACAAAGCCGGAGGCGCCGTAGACGACGACGTCGAGGTCGCGGGTGCGGGTCATGCCGCCGAGCCTAGGTGGCGCAGATCACCAGGGCGAGGGCTGGTAGTCCTTGAGGAAGCAGCCGTAGAGGTCGACGCCGAGTTCGCCCTGCACGATGGGGTCGTACACGCGGGCCGCGCCGTCGACGAGGTCGAGCGGGGCGTGGAAGCCCTCGTCGGCCAGTCGCAGCTTGGTGTAGTGCGGCCGCTCGTCGGTGATCCAGCCGGTGTCCACGGCGGTCATCAGGATGCCGTCCTCGTCCAGCATCTCCTTGGCGCTGGTGCGGGTGAGCATGTTCAGCGCGGCCTTGGCCATGTTGGTGTGCGGGTGTCCGGCGCCCTTGTAGGCGCGGGAGAACTGGCCCTCCATCGCGGACACGTTCACCACGTACTTGCGGCGGGCCGCTGCCGCGGCCATCGCCGGGCGGAGCCGGGAGACCAGGATGAACGGGGCCACCGAGTTGCACAGTTGCACCTCGAGCAGCTCGATCGGGTCCACCTCGGCGACGGTCTGCACCCAGCTGTTGGTGTGTGCGAGGTCCGGGACCAGCCCGCCCGCGTCGATGGCGATCCCCTGCGAAATGCGTTCGGGGGAGGCCGAACCCGCGACCAAGGCCAGCTCGCTGACCTGGTGCACGATCGACTGCGCGGCCTCGGGCAGCGAACTGGCCAGCGAGGCCGGGTGGGCGTCGCTGGTCTTGCCGAAGGTGAGCACGTCCGGCAGTTCACCCGCGGGCAGCGGACCGGACTCGGCCTCGACCAGCGCGGAGTAGGAGCCGGGGGAGCGGCGCACCGTCTGGGCGGCGTTGTTGATCAGGATGTCCAGCGGACCCTGGGCGGCCACCGAGTCCGCCAGCGAGACCACCTGGGCGGGATCGCGGAGGTCGATGCCGACGACGCGGAGCCGGTGGATCCAGTCGGCGCTGTCCTCCATCGCCTTGAACCGGCGGATCGCGTCGTTGGGGAAGCGGGTGGTGATGGTCAGGTGGGCACCGTCGCGGAGCAGTCGCAGCGCGATGTACATGCCGATCTTGGCGCGGCCGCCGGTCAGCAGGGCGCGGCGGCCGGTGAGGTCGGTGCTGGCGTCGCGCTTGGCGTGGCTGCTGGCCGCGCAGTCCGGGCAGAGCTGGTGGTAGAAGGCGTCGACCACGGTGTAGCGCTGCTTGCAGATGTAGCAGGGGCGCGGGCGGATCAGGGTGCCCGCGGTGGCGCCCGGGGCGTTGGAGGTGATCAGTACGCCCGCGGTCTCGTCGTCGATGCGCTCGGGCGAGCCGGTCGCGGTGGCGGCGACGACCGCGCGGTCGGCCTCGGAGACCGCGTCCCGGGCCTCGAGCCGGCGACGCCGCTTGAGTTCCTTGAACATCTTGCCGCTGGCCCGCTGCAGGGCCACCGAATCGGGGTGGTCCGAGTCGAGCTCACCGGCCGCGTTCAGCACCCGGATGCAGGTCTCCAGGTCGGTGGGATCGATACCTGTCATTGGTTGTGCCATCGGTTGCAAACTCAGTTCTGATCGCGTCGTACTGGTCGCAGCGAATCCTACCGAGTCGGCGGCCACCAGCCGATTCGGCCGCCGTCAACTGGTGACAACGGCGCCGGGCGCGAGGAGGATTTTTGGTGTCGGGGGATGGCCGGGCCGCGGCGCCCGGCGGGCGAGAGAGGCCGAGATCATGAACGAGAGAGCACTGAACGAGAGGGCGATCGGCGACGGCAGCGGGGCGATGCACCCGACCCTGCACGCCGAATCAGTGGTGCCGGTGACTGCGCCCCTGCAGAAGGATGGACCGTTCCTGCCGGAACTGACCGAGGTGGATCCACTGGTGCGCGCGCCCGACGCGCGACGCGACTTCAACGTCGGCGGCGCGGGCGTCACGGTCGCCGTGCTGGACACCGGCCTGCGGTCGACGCACGTGGACTTCGCCGGCCGGGTGGTGCCGGGCCGCAACTTCACTGCCGACGGCGGACACGACCGGGCCGACGTCACCGACCGCAACGGCCACGGCACCAACGTCGCGGGCATCGTCTGCGCGGGCCGGATCCACACCGGGATCGCGCCGAACGCGCGGATCGTGCCGGTCAAGGTCCTGTGCGACGACGACACCGGACGGTTCGCGGACGTCCGGGACGGGCTGGAGTGGGTACTCGACCACCGCGCCGCCCTCGGGATCTCCGGGGTCTGCATGTCGATGTGCGCGTCGGACAACCGGACCACCGACACCGACATGCCGGGCGATTCGATCGGTGCGCTGCTGCAGGAACTGGCGGACGCCGACGTCGCCTGCTGCGTGAACGCGGGCAGCGAGTACTACGCACACGGCGGCCTGCAGGGGATGAGCTACCCGGCGATCTTCCGGCAGACGATCAGCGTGGGAGCCGTCTACGACGCCGACGAGGGACCGTTCCGGTACCGGGACGGCGCCAAGGCGTTCAGCACGGCTCCGGACCGGTTGACGCCGTTCACCCAGCGCCTGCACCACAAGGTGGGTGGCGCGTGCGCGACGTCGCTGTTCGCGCCGGGGTCGCCGGTGACCTCCACCGGGATCCTCAACGACACCGGTGAGTCGATCCAGTACGGGGTCAGTCACGCGACGGCGTGCGCGACCGGCGTGGTGCTGCTGTTGCAGTCCTTCTACCTTCGTACGACGGGGTCGTTGCCGTCGGTCGCCGACCTGACCCGATGGCTGGCGCGCGGCAGCGAGGTGATCTACGACGGGGACGACGAGCACGACAACGTGGGCCACACCGGCCTGACGTTCCCGCGGGTGAGCGCGGTCGGCTCCCTGCTGGCCTGCGCGAAGGAACTCGCGATGCGTGAACTGGTGGCCGCGGAGCACGCGCGAACCCAGGCGCGCTCGCCCAGCGAGCCGGTGATGATGTCGAGGTGAACGCCAATGTCCTTGCGGCACAACGAAAAAGGCCCCGGATCGAAATCCGGGGCCTTTCTCGTCTGTCTCAACTCAGAGTGCGCGAGGGGGGACTTGAACCCCCACGTCCATTAGTAGGACACTAGCACCTCAAGCTAGCGCGTCTGCCATTCCGCCACTCGCGCTTGCACACACTGTGTTGCTTGCTCGCTGCTCTCGCTGCGTGCTGGAAAAGATTAACCCAGAGTGGGCCAAAGCCCCAAATCGTCTCGTTTGTGCAGGTCAGAAGGCTGTTTTGGAGGCGGATTGTCGGTTCGACGGCGGAAACCGGTGGCGGCAGGTGGGCGGTGGTAGGAAAGGGAGGTGTCCGACATGGCGAAATCCCAGCAGTCCCAGAGTTTCCAGCAGTCCGAACGGGCCCGCGGCCGCGCCGAGGCGGAGGTCGTCGACCTCGTCAGCGCGCTGATCCGGTTCGACACCTCCAACACCGGGGAGCCCGAGACCACCAAGGGCGAGCGGGAGTGCGCCGAGTGGGTGGCGGCGCGGCTCGAAGAGGTGGGTTACGAGACGGAGTACGTCGAGTCAGGTGCGCCCGGCCGTGGCAACGTCTTCGCCCGGCTGCGCGGCGCCGACCCGGAACGCGGCGCCCTGATGATCCACGGCCACCTCGACGTGGTGCCGGCGGAGCCCTCGGACTGGAGCGTGCACCCGTTCTCCGGCGCGGTGGCGGACGGCTACGTGTGGGGGCGCGGCGCCGTCGACATGAAGGACATGGTCGGGATGACGTTGGCGCTGGCCCGCCAGTTCAAGGCGGAGGGCACGGTGCCGCCCCGGGACCTGGTGTTCGCCTTCCTCGCGGACGAGGAGGCGGGAGGCACCTGGGGCTCGCAGTGGCTGGTCGAGCACCGACCCGACCTGTTCGACGGCATCACCGAGGCGGTGGGAGAGGTGGGCGGCTTCTCCCTGAGCGTGCCGCGCCCGGACGGCAGCGACGCGCGGCTGTACCTGGTCGAGACCGCGGAGAAGGGGCTCGGCTGGATGCGGCTGACCGCGAAGGCCCGCGCCGGACACGGTTCCTTCCTGCACGAGGACAACGCGGTCACGATCCTCGCCGAGGCGGTCGCGCGGCTCGGTCGGCACACCTTCCCGCTGGTGGTGCCGGACTCGGTGGCGGAGTTCCTCGGGGCGGTCGGCGCGACGACGGGCCTCGAGTTCGACCCGCACTCGCCCGACATCGACGGGACCCTGGAGAAACTCGGCACCATCTCCCGGATCATCGGCGCGACGCTGCGGGACACCGCCAACCCGACCATGCTCTCCGCCGGCTACAAGGCGAACGTGATCCCGCAGACCGCGTCGGCCGTGTTCGACTGCCGGGTGCTGCCGGGTCGGCAGGAGGCGTTCGAGCGGGAGGTCGACGAGCTGATCGGGCCGGACGTCACCCGCGAGTGGATCACCAAGCTCGACCCCTACGAGACCACCTTCGACGGGCACCTGGTCGACGCCATGAACGACGCGATCCTCGCGCACGACCCGGACGGGCGCACCGTGCCGTACATGCTGTCCGCGGGGACGGACGCAAAAGCGTTCGCCAAGTTGGGGATTCGGTGCTTCGGCTTCGCGCCGCTGCAGCTCCCGCCGGACCTGGACTTCACCGCGCTCTTCCACGGCGTGGACGAACGGGTGCCGGTGGACGCACTAGAGTTCGGTACCCGGGTACTCGAGCACTTCCTGTTGAACAGCTGAAGCGTTCTCGAGCCGGCTGATCGGCCGAGTCGCCCCTTCGACGAAAGGACCCCCATGTCGCACGACCCGTACGGACCGCTCCCGGACCTGCCGACCTTCGAGCTGACCTCCGAGCAGATCGCCGAGGGCGGGGAGGTGCCCGCCGCGCAGCGCAGCGGCATCTTCGGCGTCCCCGGTGGCCAGGACGTCTCCCCGCAGCTGTCGTGGTCCGGGTTCCCGCCCGAGACGAAGAGCTTCGTGGTGACGATGTTCGACCCGGACGCGCCGACCGCGTCCGGCTTCTGGCACTGGGCCGTCGCGAACATCCCGGCCTCGGTGACCTCGCTGGCCGCCGACGCCGGCGACGGCACGGGCGCGGGACTGCCCGCGGGCGCCGTCACCCTCAAGAACGACGGCGGGGGGCACCGCTACCTGGGCTCGGCGCCGCCGGTCGGGCACGGCCCGCACCGCTACATCTTCGCCGTGCACGCCCTGAGCGTGGAGACCGTCGACGGACTGACCACCGACTCCACCCCGGCCTTCCTCGGGTTCAACCTGTTCAGCCACGCGATCGCGCGCGCGACCCTGACCGCCACCTTCGGGCACTAGTCCTGCGCCGGTGAGTCCTCCCGGTCCCTGATCGGGGCCGGGGGGACCCACAGGGTCAGCTCCGGTGTTCGGCGCCGACCGCCTCGGACAGCGACGTGTAGCCGCCGTCGCGCAGGCGCTGCGCCAGTCCCTTGTGGATCCGGCGCATCCAGAACGGCCCGCCGTAGATGAAGCCCGTGTAGCCCTGCACCAGCGAGGCGCCGGCCACGATCCGCTCCCAGGCCTGGTCCGCGGTCTCGATCCCGCCGACGGAGACGAGCGCGAGCCGGCCGCCGACCCGCGCGTAGAGCCGGCGCAGCACCTCGAGCGACCGGTCGGCCACCGGGGCACCGGACAGTCCGCCGGCGCCGATCGCGGCGACCTCGGCGTCGGGCGTCGCCAGCCCGGCCCGGCTGATGGTGGTGTTCGTGGCGACGATGCCGGCCAGGCCCAGTTCCAGTGCCAGGTCCGCGACGGCATCCACGTCCTCGTCGGACAGGTCGGGTGCGATCTTCACCAGCACCGGCACCTCCACGCAGTCGAGCACGGCCTGCAGCAGCGGGCGCAGCGACTCCACGGCCTGCAGGTCGCGCAGGCCGGGGGTGTTCGGCGAGCTCACGTTGACCACCAGGAAGTCCGCCAGCGGCCCGAGCAGTCGCGCGCTGGCCGCGTAGTCGGCGGCCGCGTCCTCGGCGGGCACGATCTTGGTCTTGCCGATGTTCGCGCCGATCGGCACGCCGACCCGACGCTGCCGCAGGTGGTTGGCCGCGTGGCCGGCGCCGTGGTTGTTGAAGCCCATCCGGTTGACCAGCGCGCGGTCGGCGGGCAGCCGGAACAGCCGCGGCGCGGGGTTGCCGGGCTGTGCCTGCGCGGTCACGGTGCCCACCTCGGCGAAACCGAAGCCCAGCGGACCCCACACGTTCACGCCGGTGGCGTCCTTGTCGAAGCCGGCCGCCAGGCCGAGCGGCGCCGGGAAGTCGACGCCGAACACCTGGGTGCGCAGGGCGGGGTCCCGCACGGTGAGCACCCGCGCCACCAGCGCGCGCAGCGGCCCGAAGAACGTGACCAGACGCATCGCCCGGAATGCCAGGTGGTGCACGCGTTCCGGCGGGACGAGGAACATGATTCGAAGCAGCAAGCGGTACAACGGTTCTCCCTGGATTCCTGGCGTGGGGACGCGGTCGGCGTCGGTGCGGCCCCCGGTCACTGGCCGGCGGTCTCGATGCGCTGCAGCCCGTCACCGGTCGCGGAGGCGACGAACAGGGTGCCCGTCTTCGAGTCCACCGCAACGGAGTTGGGCTGGCGGACGGTGGGGTAGCGGTGCTTCTCCACCGGGATCCCGCTGGAGAGGTCGAAGCCGACCACCTCGTTGGTGCCGGTCAGCGTCACCCAGACCAGGTTGGTGTTCTGGTCGACCGTCACGCCGAACGGCGAGTTCGGCACGGGGAAGCGCTGACGCATCATCAGCGGGTCGGTGGTGAAGGCGATCAGTTCGCCGCCGGTGGTGTCGGTGACCAGCACCCGGCCGAAGTGGTCGGTGGCGAGGTTCGTCGCGCCCTCGCCCGCCCGCAGCGCCATGCCCTGTCCCTCGTCCATGATCACGTTCGTCACGGACGTCTGGCGACGGTCGAGCGCGGTGACCTGGTCGCCGGTGACGCCCAGGGCGTCCACCGAGGCGAAGCCCGAGACCTTGCCGGTCTGAGCGCCGTTCGCGTCGAGTTCGAGCACCGAACCGTCCGCGGTCCCGACGACCATGCCGCCGTCGCCGAGCAGGGTGGCCGAGCGGACCTCGCCGTCGACGTCGACCGTGGTCGTCTCGCCGCTGCCGACGATCACCTTCACCACGGAACGGCCGGCGGGCACCGCCAGCACGCCGTCGCGGGGGTCCGACAGCGCGGCGGTGCCGCCCGGGAGGGTGATGTCCCGCGGCGGCGCCGCGACGTCACCGGCGGGGTAGAGCAGCAGGTGCGTCGCGTCGTCTGTGAGCAGCGCCACGGTGCCCGTCGCGGCGTCGAAAGCGGTGGCGCCGACGGGCGCTCCGAGCGGCACGACGGTGCCGGCGGGGGAGGCGGCGGCAGGCGAGACGGCCGCCGTGGCCGAGTCGATCGTCTTCATGTCGTCCCCGCCGCTGTCCGAGGAACAGCCGGTCACCAGCAGTAACAGCGCTCCCGCCAGAACGGTCGTGGTGCGTGCCGCCGGTCCCCGCATGTATGTCTCCTTTGTCGCCACTCGGCGTTCGGCTGGGGTCGGCGCGGGCTTGTCCCCGCGACCGGCGACCGGCCGGACACCATGTCCACCCCACAGCATCCCTGATTCGGTTCGGGGGCGAGAATCCGACTCGGACGTGCGGAACAAATACGGCTACCGTTGTTGCCAACACGAGGCGCCGGTCGACTCGGTGGAGGACACGCGATGGACGCAGACGAGGCCGCACAGTTCGTCCTCGAGGACCTGACGGTCGGCGCTTACGCGCACGGGTTCGGCCGCAACCCGGACGGCGAGGTCTTCGCCTTCCGGGTCCGCCGCAGCACCCTGCGCGTCGAGGTGTACCGCCACGACCTCGAGACCGACGTGCCCGACAGCTCCGACGTGGTGGCCACGGCCGAATTCGCCGTCACCGACGTCGATCTCACCGACGAACGCAGCGTGGCTGCGGTGGTGCGCGACGCCGTGGCCACCGCGGAGCGGACGGAGCCGGCCGGCAGCGGTGGGCTGACGGTGCGCGCGATCCTGAGCCGTCTCAGCGCCGTGATCGACGTGTTCTGAGCTGTCTCGCTACCCGCCGCCGCGGCGGGGCAGCACCAGTTGGGCGCCGGTCTCCGGGTGCGCCAGCACCTCGACCGGGTGGCCGTAGACCCGGGTGAGCAAGGTCTCGGTCAGCACCTCGGCCGGACTGCCGTGCACGGCCAGGCGACCGGCCTCGAGCACCGCCACGGTGTCCGCGTACGCGGCCGCCAGCGCGAGGTCGTGCAGCACGACCACCACCGCCGCGCCCGCGCGGGCGCGTTCGCGGGCCAGGCCCATCACCGCCTCCTGATGGCCGAGATCCAGGGCCGCGGTCGGCTCGTCGAGCAGCAGCGTCCCCGTCCGCTGGGCCAGCACCCGGGCCAGCGCCACCCGGGAGCGTTCGCCACCCGAGAGGGCCGCGAACGGGCGGTCGGCGAACCGGTCGACGTCGCAGGTCGCCATCGCCTCGCGGACGGCGTCGTCGTCCTCGTCGCGGCGGACGGTTCGCGTCCACGGTGCCCGGCCCATCTGGACCACCTGGCGTGCCGTGAACGAGAACCCGACGGTGTGCTGCTGGGGGAGCACCGCGCGGCGCTGGGCCATGTCGGTGCCGGTCCACTCGGACAGCGGCCTGCCGTCGAGTTCGACGGTGCCGGCCACCACGGCCTGGTCCCCGGCGAGCGCGGCCAGCAGGGTGGACTTGCCCGCGCCGTTCGGGCCGACCAGCGCGAGCACCTCACCGGTGCGCACGTCGAGGCTGACCGACTCGAGCACCCGACGCCGGCCGCGGTCCACGCTGACGCCGACGGCGCGCAGGCTGACCTCGCCTGGCGCGGGCGCGGTCGGGGCCGGGAGTTCGCGGGCGAGGAGGTCCTGGATCCGGCGGGCGAGCGCGGTCATGCCCAACCCCCCTGCTGGTGCCGGGTGCGCCGCAGCATCCAGAAGAAGAACGGGCCACCGATCAGCGAGGTCAGCATGCCCAGCGGCAGGTCGGCGTTGGGCACCAGGGTGCGCGCGCCGAGGTCGGCGGCGAGCAGCACGATCGCCCCGCACAGTGCGCTGGCGGGGATCAGCATCCGGTGCGCAGGGCCGACGATCATCCGCATCAGGTGCGGCACCACCAGGCCGACGAACAGGATGATCCCGGTGAACGCCACCGACGCGGAGACCAGGAGCGCGACCACCACGACCGCGAGCTGACGCAGCCGCTCGACGTTGACCCCGAGGTGTGCCGCCGCGCTCTCGCCGAGCGCGAGCAGGTCCAGCTTGGACGCCATCGCCATGCTCACCGCGATGCCGACCGCCGCCATCGGCGCGACGATCGCGACCGCGCCCCAGGTGGCGCCGTTGAGGCTGCCGAGCTGCCAGAACACGATCTGGTCGCGGGCGGCGGGGTTGGCGACGAAGGTGAAGAACGCGATGAGTCCGCCGGCGAAGGCGTTGATGGCGACGCCGGTGAGGACCAGGGTCACCACCTCGGTGCGGCCCTCGGATCGGGCCAGCAGGTAGACCAGGGCGGTGGTCACCAGGCCGGCGACGAAGGCGCCCGCGGCCACCGCGGTGCCCGCGACGAACGCGCCGCCGGTCACGATGACGAGGCTGGCGCCGACCGCCGCGCCCGCCGAGACGCCGATGACACCGGGCTCGGCCAGCGGGTTGGCGAACACGCCCTGGAGCAGGGCGCCCGCGCAGGCCAGTGCGGCGCCGACGATCACCGCGAGGGTCACCCGCGGGAAGCGCACCTGCCAGAGGGTGACCTCGCCGCTCGGGTGCGCGGGCATCGGGCCGATGTCGAGGCCGATGCGGTGCAGGATGCTGCCCACCACCTCGGCGGGTCCGGTCGGCACCTGCCCGATGCACGCCGACGCGACCGCCAGCACGAGCAGCAGCACCGTCAGCGCGAGCAGGACCGTCCCGCCGCGCAACCGGCGGCGGGCGGGAGTGGTCGGTGCTGTCGTGGTGGTCACGGGGTCTGCGGTGGTCGTCACTGGGCCGACGGGGTGTACAGCGCCGTGGCCAGCGCGTCGAGGACGTCGCCGGTGCGAGGACCGAAGCTGAGCAGCACGCTGTCCTTCATGTCCACCACCCGCTGGTTGCGGCCGGCGGGGGTCTGCGCGACGCCCGGGATCTTCGCCAGCCCGTCGAGTCCGCCGATGGAGTCCAGGCCGTTCGACATCATCAGGAACACGTCCGGGGCGGACGCGATCATCGCCTCGCTGGTGATCGGCTGGAACTGCTGGGTCAGGCCCGCCGCGGTGCCGGCGTCGACGCCGCCGAGTGCCTCGATCAGCGAGTCGGCCCCCGAGCCCGGGCCCGCCATCATGGTGATGGCGGTGCCGCGCATGTAGAGGAAGGCGATCTTGGGTCGGGTGCCGTCGGTCGGGGCCTTGGCCGTCGCGGCCGTGATCTGGTCGGCGGTGCGCCGGCTCAGTTCGGCGCCCGCCGCGGGCACGCCGAGGGCGTCGGCGACGGCCTGGATCTGGCCGGGGACACCGGCCAGCGTCCGCGTGGGGTCGAAGAACACCACGGGCACGCCCGCCGCCCGCAACTGTTCCTGCACGGCCCGCGGGCCGATGCTGGTGTCGGTGAGGAACACGGTCGGGCGCAGGTTCAGGATCGCCTCGGCGGACAGCGACTGCCCGCCGGGCGTGATGTCCGGCACCGACTCGACGGCCGGGAACCCGGAGGCGGTGTCGCGACCGACCAGGCTCTTGCCCAGGCCGAGCGCGTACACCGTCTCCGTCAGCGTGCCGTACTGGTCCGCCGCGACGATGCGACTGGTGTCGGTGATCGTCACCGCGACCCCGTCCGCCCCCGTCACGGTGACCGGCAGGGTCGCGGCCGGGTTGTCCGCGATCGGCTGCGGGTCCAGGCTCGCCAGGGTGGCGGTGCTGCGCCCGGTCTGGCCGCCGGTGGCGGCGTCGTCCTGCGAGCCGCACCCCGCGGTCACCATGATCACCGTGACTGCGGCGAGTGCGCCGAGGACACGGCGGCGGTGATTGATCATCGGATGGTTGGCGCCGGTACTCCTCGTGCCGAGGAGCAACAGGTGCCATCCTCCTTTCGCGGGTTGGTGCGGTTCGAGCCTGAGATCTCCTGCCGTGGGGCAGGAAGGCATTACTTGACGAGGTAGCTCTCGATGTCGGCCTCGAGCGCGGCGAAGAGGTCGCCGTTGAGCTGGTACGCCAGGTTCACCTCGTCGATGAGCTGCCGCTGCTCCTGCTCGGAGAGCGGGGCCGCGTCGAGCTTGGCGCGGTACTCGTCCTTGTAGACCTTGGGCTTCTCGATCTGGTCGAAGATGTAGAAGCGGAGTCCGTCGACGGTGTAGCCGTAGGCGCGCTCGAGCATCCGCCGGATGATCTGGCCGCCGGACA
Organism: Rhodococcus sp. P4_C10; assembly: GCF_056402135.1. Classification (NCBI taxonomy): domain Bacteria; kingdom Bacillati; phylum Actinomycetota; class Actinomycetes; order Mycobacteriales; family Nocardiaceae; genus Rhodococcus; species Rhodococcus sp. P4_C10. The sequence goes on from NZ_JBFUHZ010000002.1 coordinate 56,269, forward strand.
GGTCGCCCATGTACCGGATGTAGTGGTGGGCAACGAAACCCGTCGACGAGTCGTACGCGACCTCGTCGATCCGCTCGATGTAGCGGGCGGTCGCGGGCAGCGCGGTGACCTGCTCGCGCCAGCCGTCTCCGAGCAGGAACTCGAGGTCGGCCTCGAGGGCCTCGGTGCGCAGCAGTTCCTCGCCGATGAACGGCGCGGCGACGGGGTCGCTCGCCTTGGCCCGGCCGGCGGCCTCGAGCGCGAGGTACACCAGGTAGGTCTGGCCGATCAGGGCGGCGTGCGCGGCCGGGGTCAGCTTGCCGGCGAGCAGGTCGCCGACGAAGCGGGACTGCTCCGTGTTCCGGTGTGCCGCGTCGGTTTCGGTCCTGATCCGTTCGGCCAGGCCCGGTGCCGTGGTATCGGTCGCGTCAAGCGTCGTCATGCTCATCTCCCCGTGGGTTGGTCTGGTTTGTCGATACCGTCGCGGAGCGCGGGCCTCGAGTTGTCACTAGGTTAGCCTGCCCTTCCGGAACGCGTTGCAGTGGCGGACCATCCGGCCCACCGGTCGGGACGGAACACGATCACCGGACCGGTCGGGGGAAGGGTCGTGTACTGCGGGTACTTGGCGACGAGGGCGCGGATGCCGGCGGTGCCGTCGGGGCTTGTGGCGTCGGCCACGCGGGCCTCGCAGTCGACGCGGACCCACCACAACAGGTGCCAGTCCTCGTCGTACTCGTCGACGAGGAGGCTGGCCCTGCCGGTGGCCGTGATGTGGTCGAGCCGGCGCAGGTTGCGGGTGGACTTCGGCTTGTCGTCCACCGCCGAGTACACGAGGCCGTCGGCCGTCGCGAACACAAGGGGCACCAGGTGTGGGCGGCCCGCGGCGGTGACGGTGGCCATCCGTGCCACCCTCGCCGCGGCGAACCGCCGTCGTTGTTCCTCGGCGTGCACGGTGCCCAGAGTAGGCGGGCGGGGCCCGTCAGGCGCTGACGTCGTCCAATGCCGCCGAGATCGCGGCGGGCAACTCCAGCTCCTCGGACGCCAGCACGCCGGTGTGCTGCGCGTAGTCCCGGGCGCCGACGATGGCGCTGGCGACCCCGGGACGGTCCCGCACCCACGCGAGCGCGACGGCCAGCGGCGAGGCGCCGAGTCCGTCGGCGGCGGTGACGACCGCCTCCACCACCCGGGCGGTTTCCTCGGTCAGGTAGCCCGCCACCAGTTCCGCGCCGGTCTCGGAGGCGCCCCGCGAGTCCGCCGGGATGCCGTCGCGGTACTTCCCGGTGAGCACGCCGCCGGCCAGCGGGACCGCGGCCAGCAGTCCGACGCCGTGGTGGTCCGCCGCCGGGATGAGTTCGTCCTCGACCCCGCGGGCGAGCAGCGAGTACTCGGCCTGGGTGGCCACCAGCGGCGTGCCCGCGGCCGCGGTGGCCAGCTGCCAGCCGAGGTAGCCGCGGGCGCCGACGTACCGGACCCGGCCGCTCGTGACCGCGTACTCGAGCGTCGAGGCCACCTCGTCGACCGGGGTGAACGGGTCCCAGGTGGCCACCTGCCACAGGTCGAGGTGGTCGGTGCCCAGTTCGCGCAGCGTCGCGTCCAACTGCCCGAGCAGTGCGCGGCGCGAGCAGTCCACGCCGTCGCGGCCGGGATGGATGCCGCCGCTGCTCGAGATCACCAGTTCGGTGCGCGGGACCACGTCGTCGAGCAGTTCCGCGAGGATCCGCTGGGCGACACCGCCGCCGTAGAACGGGGACGAATCGACAAGGGTGCCACCGGCTTCGGTGAAACCGATGAGCTGGGCCGCCGCCTCGTCGCCCTCCGTGTCACGGCCCCACGCCAGGGTGCCGAGGCCGAGTCGTGAAACTCGGAGACCGCTGTTACCGACCGCGCGCTGCCGCATCAGATACTCACCACAAGTTCTGGAGCGTAGTGCCGCGACGGCCTGAACGCCGCACGGACCCGCCCGGTACGGTGCACTCCGTGAATCTTCGAGCCAGCATCCCTGCGGCCCTCGCCGCCAACCACTTTGGAGCCGACCGGTGATCGGCGAGTCCATGACCTGGATTCAGGCCATCGTCCTCGGCGTCGTGCAGGGCCTGACCGAGTTCCTCCCGATCTCGTCCTCCGGGCACCTGCGGATCGTCTCGGAGGTGCTCTGGCAGGAGGACGCCGGTGCCTCGTTCACCGCGGTGACGCAGCTCGGCACGGAGGCCGCGGTGCTGGTCTACTTCGCCCGGGACATCGCCCGGATCGCGATGGCGTGGTTCCGGGGCCTGCGCGACTCGGGCCGGCGTGGGCACGACTACAAGATGGGCTGGTACGTCATCGTCGGCACCATCCCGGTCGGCGTACTCGGGCTGCTGTTCAAGGACCAGGTCCGGACCGGGGCGAGGAACCTGTGGCTGGTGGCCACGATGCTGATCGTCTTCGCGGTGGTCATCGCGGCGGCCGAGTACTACGGCAGCAAGCGTCGGCCGATCGAGGGGCTGACCCTCAAGGACGGCGTCATCATGGGCTCGGCGCAGGCGCTGGCCCTGATCCCCGGCGTCTCCCGCTCCGGCGGCACCATCAGCGCCGGCCTCTTCCTGGGGCTCACCCGCGAGGCCGCCGCCCGTTACTCGTTCCTGCTGGCGATCCCGGCCGTGACCGCGGCCGGCCTGTTCAGCCTGCCCGACGCCTTCGAACCGGCGGGTGAGGGACTCAACGCCAGCGGCGCGCAGCTGATCGTCGCCACCCTCATCGCCTTCGCGATCGGGTACGTGACCATCGCGTGGCTGCTCAGGTTCGTGGTCAACCACTCGATGTACTGGTTCGTCGGCTACCGGATCATCCTCGGCCTGGTGCTGTTCGGACTGCTCGGCACCGGGGTGATCGCGGCCACCTAGGCTGATGCCATGACGGTGATTCTGCTGCGGCACGGGCGGTCGACGGCCAACACCTCCGGAACGCTCGCGGGCCGCACCCTCGGCGTCGACCTGGACGACCGCGGCCGCGAGCAGGCGGCCTCGGTGGTCGAGCGCCTCGCCGCGCTCGACCTCGCCGCGATCGTCCGGTCGCCGCTGCTGCGCTGCGAGAGCACCGTGGGCCCACTGGCCGGCGCCCGCGGCCTGACGCCGGTGGTCGACGAGGCGCTCGTCGAGGTGGACTACGGGCAGTGGACCGGACGGCCGATCAAGGACCTGCTCGGCGAGCCGCTGTGGAAGGTGGTCCAGCAGCACCCGTCCGCGGCGGTCTTCCCCGACGGCGAGGGGCTGGCGCAGGTGCAGGCCCGGGCGGTCGCCGCGGTCCGGGCACACGACGCCCGGTTGGCCGCCGAACACGGCAAGGACGTGCTGTGGGTGGCGTGCAGCCACGGCGACGTGATCAAGTCGGTGCTGGCCGACGCGCTCGGCACGCACCTGGACGGGTTCCAGCGGATCGTCGCGGAACCGGCCTCGATCAGCGTCGTGCGGTACACCGCGACACGCCCGTTCGTGCTGCGGATGAACGACACCGGCGCGGACCTGTCCGGGCTGAACGGCGCCGGGCCGGCGAAGGGCGCGGGGGTCGGCGCGTCGGACGCGGTGCCAGGGGGAGAGGTGGGAACCGATGGAAAAGCGGATAATGAGGGCGGGACCGATCCCGAATGACCAGTGAGCAGCTGATTCGAACAGGTGGAGGTGCAGATGTCCCGAGCGATTCACGTATTTCGCACCCCCGATCGATTCATCGCCGGAACGGTCGGTGAACCGGGCGACCGCGTGTTCTACCTGCAGGCCATCCACGACTCCAGGGTGGTGAGCGTGATGCTCGAGAAGCAGCAGGTGCAGGTGCTCGCCGACCGGATGGGCCTACTGCTCGACGAGGTGCACCGGCGGTTCGGCACCGCGATCCCGCCGGAGGAGACCGACCTCGCGGACCTGAGTCCGCTGGTGATGCCGGTGGACTCCGAGTTCCGGGTCGGGACGATGGGGCTGGGATGGGACTCCGACGCCGGCGCGGTGGTGGTCGAACTGCTCGCGGTCAGCGAGTCGGAGGTCGACGAGTCCGTCGTCCTCGACGACGTCGAGGAGGGCCCCGACGCGGTGCGCGTGTTCCTGACACCCGAACAGGCCCGGGAGTTCGCCCTGCGGTCGGTGCGGGTGATCGCCGCCGGCCGGGCGCCGTGCCCGCTCTGCGGCGAACCGCTCGCCCCGGACGGCCACATCTGCATCCGGACCAACGGTTACCGGCGCGGCGCCACCTTCGGCCACGCCGTCGAACCCACCGAAGAGAACTGACCGTTGACCGCCGATCTCCCCGACCCCGGTGACACCGACCTGCTCCTGTCGGGCGAACTGACGGTACTCGGGCGGATAGTGACCGCGAGCAACGCGACGCTGGTCTGCGAGGCCTCCTCGAACGGGCAGAGCCTGCGCTGCGTGTACAAGCCGATCCGCGGCGAGCGGCCGTTGTGGGACTTCCCGGACGGCACCCTCGCCGGGCGGGAGGTGGCGTCGTACCTGGTGTCCGAGGCGACCGGGTGGGGTGTCATCCCGCGCACCGTCCTGCGGGACGGACCGTACGGCCCCGGGATGGTGCAGGAGTGGGTGGAGACGCCCGAGCCGACCGGGGAGCTGGGCGAGCGCCTCGACCTGGTCGACGTGTGCCCGCCGGACCAGGTGCCGCCGGGCTGGTTCGAGGTGCTGCGGGCCGAGGACAGCGACGGCGAGGAGGTCGCGCTGATCCACGCCGACGATCCGCGCCTGCAGCGGATGGCGGTGCTCGACGTGCTGCTCAACAACGCGGACCGCAAGGGCGGGCACGCGCTCGAGGGCGTCGACGGCTCGGTCTACGGGGTGGACCACGGCATCTGCCTGCACACCGACGACAAGCTGCGCACCGTGCTGTGGGGCTGGGCCGGCCAGCCGGTGGAGGGCGCGCTGCTGCCGGACATCGAGATGTTCGCGAGCCGGCTGGACGGCGAGCTGGCGGACCGGCTGCACCAACACATCACCGGTGACGAGGTGGACGCGTTGCGGGCCCGGACCGCCGCGCTGCTGGCGGATCCGGTGATGCCGATGCCGTTCGGCCGTCGCACCATTCCCTGGCCGCCGTTCTGACATCGCCGGTCGCCGGCCGACGCCACCCGCGACACCGTGAAGAACCAGCTCCTCGCGTCGACCAATTGAGGCGACGACCGCCGCGTCCCTATACCCTGAACGAGCAGCCTGTGCCGACAATGAAGTGATTCCCACTGCGTGAGGATCCGGATGAAGAACTTCTCATCGCCTGATCCGCACCGCGACGCCGCGCAGCCGCTCGCAGTCGTACACGAACCGTACGGCTCGTCGGACGCGTTTCCGTTGTCTGCGGTCCAGAGAAGCGTGTGGTTCGGACAGCAGCTCAGCCCGACGGCGCCGATCTTCATCGCGCAGTACGTGGAACTGCACGGCGACGTGGACCTCGACCTGCTGCGTTCGGCGGCGGTGACCGCGGCCCGTGAGTTCCAGTCGCCGTTCCTGCGTCTGGTGGACACCGGCGGGGAACCGAGCCAGATGGTCGACCATTCGATCGACACCTCGATCGCGTTGTTCGACTTCCGGCAGGAGAAGGACCCGCTCGGCGCGGCGCATGCGTGGATCGACAACGACTACGTCACCCCGATCCAGCTGACGCGGGACCGTCTGGTGGAGATGACCATTCTCCAGGTCGGCGACAGGGATTATTTGTGGTACACACGAATTCACCACGTCGCGCTCGACGGCTACAGCGGCATGACGATGCTGAACCGGATCGCGGCCCTCTACACCGCCGCATCCAAGGGTGTCGAGCCGGAAACGAACCGGGCTCTCGACCTGCGCACGCTCTACCAGCTGGACCAGAGGTACCGCTCGTCGAGCCGGTTCGAGGGCGACCGGGAGTACTGGGCGGAGCATGTGCGCGGGATCGAGGGCGGTTCCACGCTCGCGCACCGGGACGGCCCGGCCGCGGCCCGCAGCCGGCTGGAGAGCGCACAGCTGACCGACGCGGCGCTCGATCGGCTGAACTCCTCCGACGACCTGGTCGGCGCCACGTCCGCGGCCGTACTGATTGCGGGGTTCGCCTGCTACCTGTCGAGGATGACGGGCAGCCGCGACGTCCTGGTGAACATACCGGTGTCCGCGCGTACCACCGCGCCGCTACAGCATTCCGGCGGCATGCTCGTCAACGTCGCCCCGCTCCGGATCACCGTCGATCCCGACGACACCGTCGCCGGCCTCGTGCGGCGGGTGCAGCTGGAACTGATGGGCGCGCTGCGTCACCAGAGGTGCAGCCTCGAGGACATCCGGCGCGACGCCGGGTTGACCGGCGCGCGGCAGGGACTGTCGGGGCCGATGGTCAACGTGATGCTCTTCCGTCAGGAGATCACCCTCGGGTCGATCGTCGGCGAGTACCACATCGTGACCTCCGGACCGGTGCGGGACCTGCTGGTCAACATCTACCAGAGCGGCTCGCCCGCCCGGACGCTCGTCGACTTCCGCGGCAACCCCAACAGATACGGGGAGGAGGAGTTGCGCGCCCATCACCGGCGCTTCGTCGAACTCGTCGAGGCCCTGCTCGCCGCCGAGCCGAACACCGTGGTGTCGGACCTCCATGCCGAGTCGGCCCGGATCGGGGAGCGCATGCGGCGCGAGGCCGCCGAGCTGGCCTTCTGGACGCAGGAACTGGCCGGGCAGCCGGAATCGGCGGTGCTGCCCCGCGCCGGCCCGGCGGCGACCGGCCGGACAGGTCGGGGCTCGGTCGCGCGCGCACTCGACCGCGACCTGCACACCGCGGCCACGGCGCTCGCCCGCGGCCTCGACGTCGGGCCGTTCACCATGCTGCACACCGCACTTGCCGCGGTGCTGAGCAGGCTCACCGACGTCGACGACATCGTCGTCGCCGCCCCGGTGCCGGCCCGCCCCGACGGCACCCCCACCCGCAACACCGTGGCGCTGCGCACCCCGATCGACCCGTCCGCCGCGTTCACCGACCTGGTGCTCGAGACCGGCGAAAGAGAGCGCCGCGCCTTCGCACACCCGGAGACCCCCATCGAGCGGGTCGTCGAGACGCTGGGCGCGCCCCGGCCTCGCGTGACGTTCGGCGTCCACACCGCCCCGTCCGCCGCGATCGCTCCGGAGGACACCGAACTCACGGTCGACCTGACCGAGCACTTCACCGCGCAGGGCGCGCCCGCCGGTATCGACGCGCGACTGACCTACGACAACGCCGCGCTCGACGAGCACACCGTCACCGCCCTGATCGACCGGTTCGAGCGCCTGCTCGCCGGTGTCGCCGAGGATCCGGACCGGCCGGTGGGGGACGTGCCCATCCTGACCGCTGCGGAGACCGCGGGCCTGACCCCGGTGGAGGGTCCGGCCGACGTCGCCCCGCGGACCCTCGCCCAGATCCTTGCCGACGCGGTCGCGGTCGATCCGGACCACGAGGCGGTCGTCGCCGACGGGCGCAGGCTCTCCTACCGTGAACTCGACGAGCTCGCCGACAGCTTGACCGGCCGTCTCCTCGATCACGGAGTCGGTCCGGATTCCGTTGTGGCCCTCGCGATTGCGCGTTCGGTCGAGTCGGTGACCGCGGTCTGGGCGGTGGCGCGAACCGGGGCCGCCTTCCTGCCCGTCGACCCGGACTACCCGGTGGACCGGATCGAGCACATGCTCTCCGACTCCGACTCCGGCGCCGGAATCGGCCTGACGGTCCGCGCTCACCGCGACGGGTTGCCCGAGACCACCACGTGGCTGGTCCTCGACGACCCGATCGCGCAGCCGGACCCCCCGTTCTCCCGCGTCGCGGCGACCGGGCCGGTGCATCTCGACGACGCGGCCTACCTGATCTACACCTCCGGATCGACGGGGGTGCCCAAGGGCGTGGTGGTCACCCATCGCGGGCTGGCGAACCTCGCCGCGGAGGAACGCGAACGGTTCGCGATCACCGCGGACTCGCGCACCCTGCACTTCTCCTCGCCGAGCTTCGATGCGTCCGTGCTCGAACTGCTGATGGCGGTGGGGGCCGGCGCGACGATGGTCGTGGTCCCGCCGAACGTGTTCGGCGGCGCGGAACTGGCGGACGTGCTGCGCCGCGAGCGGGTCACGCACGCCTTCGTCACCCCCGCCGCGCTCGCATCCGTCGATCCCGCCGGACTCGACAGCCTCGACTGCGTGGTCACCGGCGGTGACGTGTGCCCGCCCGAGCTGGTCCGGCAGTGGGCTGCACCGACACCCCCGGGTTCCCGAGGCGGGCCGACACCCCCGAGTTCCCGCGGAGCAGGTCGCCGGATGTTCAATGCGTACGGCCCGACCGAGACCACCGTCGTCGCGGGCATCAGCACCACGTTGCGGCCCGGCGCCACCGTCACCATCGGCGGGCCGTCTCGCGGATGCGGTGAAATGGTCCTGGACCGGCGGCTGCAGCCGGTGCCGGAGGGGGCGGTGGGGGAGCTGTACGTGACGGGCGGCGGGCTGGCCCGCGGCTACCACCACCGGCCGGGACAGACCGCGGACCATTTCGTGGCGGACCCGTTCAGTGCCACCGGCGGGCGGATGTACCGGACCGGCGACCTGGTGCGGTGGCATGCTCGGGCGAGCGGCGCGACCGCGAACACGGCCGCGCGCGAGCTCGAGTATCTCGGCCGCAGCGACTTCCAGATCAAGATCCGTGGCTTCCGGATCGAGCTCGGTGAAGTCGATGCCGTGCTCCAGGCGCATCCGAGTGTCGCGTTCGCGGCGACCACCGGGTACACCCGTCCCTCCGGGGACGTCGTGCTGGTCGGCTACGTGCGACCCGCGGCAGGCGCCGAGATCGACGAGGCCGAGCTCCTCGCTCACGCCGCCGAGTCGCTGCCCGCGTACATGGTGCCCGCGGCCCTCGTCACACTCGACCGGGTCCCGCTGACACCCGCCGGCAAGTTGGACCGCAGCGCGTTGCCGGAACCGCGCTTCCGCGGGACGTCCGCCGGATACCAGGCGCCGCGCAACAAGACGGAGGAGACCGTCGCGGCGGCGTTCGCGGATCTGCTCGGCGAGGAACACGTCGGTGTCGACGACAGCTTCTTCGATCTCGGCGGCGACTCCCTGGTCGCCACGCGAGTGATCGGACGGGTGAACCTGGCGCTGCCGGTGCGGCTGAGCGTGCGTGACCTGTTCGCGGAACCGACCGTTTCGGGACTGGCACACCACGTCGATCGGATCCTCGAGAACGCCGACCCCGGTCGGCCGGCGCGGGAGCGACCTGCGCTCGTTGCGCGGGACCGCCCGGACCGGCTCCCGATGTCCCCGGCGCAGCAGCGGATGTGGCTGGTGAACCAGATCGACACTGCGTCGCCGGCTTACAACATTCCGTTCGCCGTGACGTTCACGGGCGAGCTCGACCGTGCGGCGCTGCAGACCGCGTTGAACGACGTGATCGACAGGCACGAGGCCCTGCGGACGGTGTTCCCGGCAGATGCGAGGGGGCCGTGCCAGGTGATCCTGCCGGCGTCGGACGTCGCAGTGGACCTGACACCCGTTGTTGTGGACCCGGAGCGGGTGGGGGAGACGGTCGCGGCGACGGCCGCCGCCGGTTTCGATGTCCGCGGGCAGGTTCCGCTGAGAATCGTGCTGCTGCGGACCGGGTCGCGTCGACACGTCCTGGCCGTTGTGCTGCACCACATATCGGCGGACGGGCAGTCCGTCGAGCTGTTGGCCCGAGACGTGGCGGCGGCGTACGCCGCGCGGGTGGCCGGTCGCGCACCCGAGTGGGACCCGCTGCCGCTGCAGTACGCCGACTACGCCCTGTGGCAGCACGAACTGCTCGGGGCGGAGGACGATCCGCAGTCGCTCGCCGCCCGGCAACTCGCCTACTGGGGTGACCGGCTCGCCGACCTTCCGGCGGCGATCTCGCTGCCGCACGACCGCCCCCGATCCCCGCGTACGACCGCGTCCGGCGACCGGATCGAGTTGGACGTGGAGGCCGGGATCCACCGTGACCTGGTCCGGATCGCGCGCGAGCACGGCTGCACGCTGTTCATGGTCCTGCACGCCGCGCTCGCGGTGGTGCTCGCCCGGCTCGGCGCCGGGTCCGATGTCGCCGTGGGCACACCGGTCGCCGGCCGCGGCGAACCCGAACTGGACGACATCGTCGGCATGTTCGTCAACACTCTCGTCCTGCGCAGCACGGTCCGGCCCGAGACCACGTTCGCCGACCTGCTGGCACAGGTGCGCGAGACCGACCTGGGAGCCTTCGCCCATGCCGATCTGCCGTTCGAGCGGCTGGTCGACGAGTTCGCCTCGGACCGGTCGCCCACGTACGCGCCGCTGGTGCAGGTGCTGCTCGAGTTCCAGCACGGCGCGCCGACGACGGTGGCGATGCGGGGACTGTCCGCCGAGGCCGTCGAGGTGGACCCGGGTGTCGCCAAGTTCGACCTCCAGCTGGGAGTGCGGGAACGGTTCGACGACTCGGGTCGCGCCGCCGGCCTGTCCGTGGCCCTGCAGTACGCGACCGACCTGTTCGACCGCGCCACCGTCGCCGGGATCGGCGACCGGTTGGTGCGGGTCCTCGCCGTGGCGGCCGGCGACCCGACCACGGTCGTGGGCGACATCGTGATCACCGACGAGCGGGAAAGGGCGCTCGCGGCGCAGGAGCGGCCCGGCCGCGTGGTGCCGGCGGCCACACTGCCGGAGCTGTTCGCGAGTGCCGCGGCACGGAACCCGGACGCCTGCGCGGTCGTCTCCGGTGCGAGGCGCGTCCGCTATTCCGAGCTGGCGGCGCGCGCGAACGCGCTGGCTCGTTTGCTGATCGGTCACGGCGTCGGTCCGGGCTCTCTGGTGGCCGTCGCGACGGCGCGTTCGGACGATCTGCCGGTCGCACTCCTCGCGGTCCTCACGACCGGCGCCGCCTACGTTCCCGTGGACGTGGACTATCCGGCGGACCGCATCGCCTACATACTCACCGACGCGTCGCCGGTGTGCGTCCTGGTCGACGGTGCCGAGAACGGTTCGGCTCTGCGTCGCAACGACATTCCGGTTGTCGATCTCGGCGATCCCCGGGTGACGACCGCGCTCGACGAGCTGTCGCCCGAGGCGGTGACCGATGCGGACCGGACCTCGCCGTTGCACCCGGATTCGCTCGCATACGTGATCTACACGTCCGGGTCGACCGGACGGCCCAAGGCGGTGGCGGTGTCGCACCGAAGTGTGACCACGCTGTTCGGCAGTGCGCAGGAGTTGTTCCGATTCGACGGCGACGACGTGTGGACGATGTTCCATTCGTACGCCTTCGATTTCGCGGTGTGGGAGCTGTGGGGAGCGCTGATCCACGGCGCCACCGTGGTGCTGGTCGACCAGATCACCGCTCGCTCGCCACGCGAGCTCCTGCGGCTGCTGCAGGACGAGGCGGTCACGGTCCTGTGCCAGACCCCGAGTGCCTTCTACCAGCTGGCCGACGCCGAGCGGGCACGCGCCGACGAGGGGGACGCCGCGGTGCTGCGGCTGCGGTACGTGATCTTCGGTGGGGAGGCGATGGATCCGGCGCGGCTCACCGCGTGGTTCGCGCGCCGAGGGGATTCCACACCGCAGCTGGTGAACATGTACGGGATCACCGAGACCTGCGTGCACGTGACCCACGACCCGCTGACCAGGGCTTCGGCGGGCCGCGGCCGGGGGTCGATCGGCCGCCCGCTGCCGGGGCTGCGGGTGCGCGTGCTCGACGAGCGGTTGCACGTGGTGCCTCCCGGGGTGGTGGGGGAGCTGTACGTGTCGGGCACGCAGCTGGCGCGGGGCTACCCGAGTCGCGTGGGGGAGACGGCTGCGCGGTTCGTTGCAGACCCGGCCGGGGCCGGCACCCGGATGTACCGCACCGGCGACCTGGGCCGGTGGCGGGTGGACGGCACGCTCGAGTACGCGGGCCGCAGGGACGATCAGGTGCAGGTGCGCGGATACCGGGTGGAGCTCGGGGAGGTGGAGTCGGCACTCGCGGCGGTATCCGGGGTGGGGTCCGCGGTGGTGGTCGCCGACGCGGGCCCCGTCGGGATCCGGCTGGTCGCGTACGCGGTGCCGGACGGCGGTGCGGTCCTCGATCCGGACGAGGTGAGAGTGTCCGTCGCCCAGTGGCTTCCGGGCTACATGGTGCCGTCGGCGGTGGTGATCCTGGACCGGCTGCCGGTCACCGCGCACGGCAAGCTCGATCGCGCGAGCCTGCCCGCACCCGGTGTCGCCGGGCACTCCTACGTCGCGCCGCGGAACCCGGTCGAGGAGATCGTCGCGGGCGTGGTCACCGATCTGCTCGGTGTCGATCGGGTCGGCGCGGGCGACGGATTCTTCGCGCTCGGCGGCAATTCGCTGGTGTCGGCGCAACTGGTCGCCCGGATCAACGACGCGACCGGCGCCGCGCTCGGCATCCGGGACGTCTTCGACGGCCCGACCGTCGCCGAGCTCGCCCGGCGGGTCGGCGGGGAGGGCAGCGGGGTGCGCCGGCGATCGCTGAGTCCGGGTGCCCGGCCGGCCCGGATCCCGTTGTCCCCGGCGCAGCAGCGGATGTGGTTCGTCAACCAGTACGACCCGCAGTCCCCGGCCTACAACATCTCGTTCTCGCTGCGGTTGTCGGGAGACCTCGATGTCGAGGCGCTGCGGGCCGCGTTCGGCGACGTCGTCGCCCGGCACGAATCCTTGCGCACGGTCTACCCCCTCACCGGCGACGGACCCTGTCAGCAGATCCTGCCTGCCGAGCTCGCGGAGTCCGGACTCGAGGTGGCCCGGGTGCTCGATGGCGACGACCTGCGCTCCCGGGTGCGGGCGACGGTGGCACGCGGCTTCGACGTTGCGGAACAGGTCCCGTTGTCGGCAAGCCTCTTTCGGGTCGACGAGACGGACCATGTGCTCACCGTGGTGCTGCACCACATTCTCGCGGACGGCTTCTCGCTGAAACCGTTGGCGCGGGACGTGGCCGCCGCGTACGCGGCGCGCCTGGGCGGCGGCGCGCCGCAGTGGCCGCCGTTGACCGCGCAGTACGCGGACTACACGCTGTGGCAGCGCGATTGGCTCGGGAGCGAGGACGACGCGTCGTCCCCGCTCGCCCGTCAGCTCGACTACTGGACCACCACGCTGGCGGGCCTGCCCGAGGTACTGGACCTGCCGAGCGACAGGCCCCGGCCGGCGGACCGCTCGCAGTCCGGTGGGCGCGTCGAGTTCGCGGTCGACGAGCGGCTGCACCGGGGCCTGATCGCGCTCGCCCACAGCCGCGACGCGAGCGTGTTCATGGTGGTGCACGCGGCGCTGGCCGCCCTGCTGTCCCGGCTCGCCGGCACCGACGACATCGCGATCGGCACCCCGATCGCCGGCCGCGGCGCCGCCGCCCTCGACGACCTCGTCGGGATGTTCGTGGGCACCCTCGTCCTGCGCTGCGATGTCGGCGGCGCCTGCTCGTTCGGTGAGCTGCTGCACCGGGTCCGGGAGGCCGATCTGGGCGCGTTCATGCACGCGGACATCCCGTTCGAACGGGTCGTGGACGCGCTGGATCCGCCCCGCTCGCACGCGCACACGCCGTTGTTCCAGGTGATGCTTGAGTTCCGGACCATCGCGCAGCCGGAATTCGCGCTGCCGGGTCTGCGGGTGGAGCCAGTCGACCCCGGCGAGGTGGCCGCGAACTTCGACCTGCAGCTCACCGTGGCCGAGGAGTTCGACGCCGCGGGCGGCGGAGCGGGAATGGCCGCCGGCCTGGTGTTCGCGACCGACATGTTCGACGAGGCCACCGCGCGGACCCTCGCCGACAGGTTCGTGCGGATCCTCGAGGCGGTGGCCGAGTCCCCGGACCTGCCGGTGGCGGACATCGACATCCTCGACGGCGCCGAGCGCGCCGCGCTCACCGCGGTGGAGGGGGTGCCGGGCGCGTCGCCGCGCACGTTGGCCGCGGTGCTCGCGGCGGGCGCGGCGATCGATCCGCACGCGCCGGCGATCCGATTCGACGGCCGGGAGATCCTCTACCGCGACCTCGACCGCGCGTCGACGAGGCTCGCCCGCAGCCTGATCGACACGGGCGTCGGCCCGGGGTCGGTGGTGGCGCTGGCCATGCCCCGCAGCGTCGAGTTCGTGATCGGCCTGTGGGCCGTCGCGAAGTCCGGGGCCGCCTTCGTCCCGGTCGACCCGGCGCACCCGGCGGAGCGGCTCGCCTTCCTGCTCGACGATTCGGGTGCGATCCTCGGGCTGACGCTCGCGCGGTCCCGGGACGCCCTGCCCGAGGAGCCGCGCTGGTGGACGCTCGACGCCGGCCGCCTGATCGGCGAACCCACTGCCGCCGCACCGATCCGCGACACCGAACGGACCGCCCCGCTGCGGCTCGACGACGCGGCCTACCTGATCTACACGTCCGGATCGACGGGAACTCCGAAGGGCGTGACGGTCACTCACCGCGGTCTCGCGGCGTTCGCCGACCACCTGCAGCGGCGGTGCCGGACGACGCCCCGGTCCCGGACACTGCACTGCGCATCACCCAGTTTCGACGCATCGATCCTCGAGCTGCTCCTCGCGTTCGGTGCGGGTGCGACCATGGTGATCGCGCCGCCCACCGTGTACGGCGGCGGCGAGCTGAGAGATCTGCTCGCGGCCGAGCGGGTGACCCACTGCATGCTCACGCCGACGGCGCTCGCGGCGACGGATCCGGCCGGACTCGACGACCTGGTGTGCGTGCTGTCGGGCGGTGAGGCGTGCCCGCCCGACGTGGTGGCCCGCTGGGCCCCGGGACGGCGGATGTACAACGCGTACGGGCCGACGGAGGCGACCGTCGCGGCGAGCGTCAGCGACCCGTTGTTCCCGGGCGATCCCGTCACGATAGGCGGCCCGGCACCGGGTTTCCGCGTGCGAGTGCTCGACCGCAGGCTGCAGCCGGTACCCGTCGGGGTGCCCGGCGAGCTGTACCTCGCGGGCCCGGCGTTGGCCCGCGGCTACCACCGGCGTCCGGGGCTGACGGCCGGCCGGTTCGTCGCCGAACCCGGCGGGGATCCCGGCGAACGGATGTACCGCACGGGAGACCTCGTGCACTGGACCGCAGGCGGTCGGCTGGTCTGCCTGGGGCGCGCCGACCGTCAGGTCAAGGTGCGCGGCAACCGGATCGAGCTCGGCGAGGTCGAGTCGTGCTTGACGGCAGACGGATCCGTCGCTCAGGCGGTGGCCGACGTGCGCGCGGTCGGGCGCGGGGGAGACCGGCTGGTCGGGTACGTGGTGGCCGCCGCGGGGGCGGAGGTGGACACGGCGCGCCTGCACGAGGCCCTGGCGGCGCGGCTGCCCGGGTACATGGTCCCCGCACACATCGTCGTGCTCCCCGAACTGCCGATGACCGTGCACGGCAAGCTCGATCGGGCGGCCCTGCCGACGCCCGACCACGGGGCGGAGGTGTCGGTGGGCCGGGCGCCGTCCGGCGCGACCGAGGAGACCCTGGGCCGGCTGTTCGCGGACGTTCTCGGGCGCGGCACCGTCGGGACGGAGGACTCGTTCTTCGCCCTCGGCGGCGACAGCATCATGTCGATCCAGCTGGTGGCGCGCGCGAAGGCGGCGGGGCTGTCGCTCACACCGCGTGACGTGTTCGACAACCCCACCGTCGCCCGGCTCGCCGCGGTGGCCGACTCGAACACCGCCACCGCACCGTCGACGCTCGAGGAACTGCCCGGCGGCGGTGTCGGGGAGGTACCGCTCACCCCGATCCTCGCGTGGATGCTCGGCCGCAGCGCCGGCCGGATCGACCGGTTCTCCCAGTCGGTGTTGCTGTCGCTGCCCGACGGAGTCGACCGGGCCACGCTCGAGGTCGCGGTGCAGGCAGTCCTCGACACGCACGACATGCTCCGGGCCCGGCTCGGCCGCGACGGTGACACCGACAGTGACACACCCCGTCGCTCCGCTCGCCCCGGTGGCTGGCGAATGACGGTTCCCGGCGTCGGGGGCGTCACGGCCCGGGACTTGGTGACGCGGATCGAGGTCGATTCACTGGACGACGCCGCGTTCGACGTCCGCGCGGCCGCGGCGGCCGACACCGCGGCCGACCGCCTGGATCCGGCCGCAGGCACGATGGTGCAGGTCGTGTGGTTCGACGGGCCGTCCGGCACCGGCCGGCTGCTGCTGGTCGTCCACCACGCCGCCGTCGACGGCGTGTCGTGGCGCGTGCTGGTGGCGGACCTGGCATCGGCGTGGGCGCAGGCGTCGGAGGGGCGGGTGCCCGCGCTGCCGCCGGTGGGCACGTCGATGCGCCGGTGGGCGATCGCGCTGGAAGAACTCGCCCCGCAGCGGGTCCCGGAACTGCCGATGTGGGAGCGAATCCTCGGCGGCCCGGACCCGACGATCGGGTCGCGGCCGCTGGATCCCGCGCGCGATGTCGCCGCCACGAGCGAGGTGCTGACGTTGGAGGCGCCGCCCGAGATCACCGATGCCGTCCTCACCGCGCTGCCGGAGTCGCTCCACGCCGCCGTGCTGGACGGGCTGCTCACGGCACTCGCGATGGCGGTGGTCCGTTGGCGCGGCGAGCGTGGCGCCCCACGGTCCGACGTCCTGCTCGGCGTCGAGGGGCACGGGCGGGAGGAGTCGGCGGTGCCCGGTGCGGACCTGACGCGAACGGTCGGCTGGTTCACCACGATGTCGCCGGTGCGCCCGGACCTGTCGTCGATCGATCTCGCCGAGGCGTTCGCCGGGGGCGCGGCGGCGGGCGCGGCGGTCAAGCTCGTGAAGGAGGCGCTGCGGGCGATCCCGGACCGGGGGATCGGGTACGGGCTGCTCCGCGAACTGGCCGGGAAACCCGGGGCGGGACTGGCCGGGGAACCCGGGCCGCAGGTGCGCGGGTGGCGCGAGCCCCAGATCGTCCTCAACTACCTGGGCCGGATCACGGCGGGCGCCGGCGACGATCCGCAGGCGTGGCTGCCCACCCGGCGGCACGGGCTCGGCGGCGCCCATGAACCACGGATGCCCGTGACGGCCGTCGTCGACATCGCGGCCGGGCTCGTGCCGCGGCCCGGAGGCGCCGTCCTGCAGTCGTCCTGGACGTTCCCGACCGGAGTTCTCGATGCCGACGACGTGCACCGGCTCGCCGACCTGTGGCACCGGGCGCTGGGTGCGCTCGCCGCGTACGCCCACAGCCCCGGTGCGGGCGGTCTCACCCCGTCCGACGTCGATCTCGTCCCGCTCGACCAGACGGCGATCGACGCCCTCGAGGCGCGCCGGCCCGGGCTCACCGACGTGTGGCCGCTGACCCCGCTGCAGTCCGGACTGCTCTTCCACGCCCGTCTCGCGGAGCGATCGGTGGACGCGTACATGGTCCAGCTCGTCGTCGAGCTGCACGGCCGACCGTCGCGGGAGCGGATGCGCCGGGCCGCGCGGACTCTGCTCGATCGTCACCCGAACCTGCGGGCGTGCTTCGTGGAGGACGACGCCGGCGACGTGTACCAGGTCGTCGAGGGCCGGATTCCGGTGCCCTGGCATGAGATCGACCTGTCCGGACTCGACGGGGCGACGGGTCGGGAACGCTGGCGGGACCTGCTCGCGGCGGATCGGGCGACGCCGTTCGTGATGGACCGCGCACCGCTGCTGCGCTTCACCCTGACCCGGACGGGAACGGAGGAGTACCGGCTGCTGCTCACCCACCACCACATCCTGCTGGACGGCTGGTCGACGCCGCTGCTGCTCGAAGAGCTGCTCACCCTCTATGCCGCGGACCGGGAGCCGCCCCCGGCGGGCGACTACCGGGACTACCTGACGTGGCTGACCGCGCAGGACCACGCCTCCGGCGTCGAGGCGTGGCGCCGGGCCCTCGCCGGCGTCGACGGGCCGACGCTGCTGGTGCCGCGGGACGAGCCTGTGCTCGCTCCGCAGGCTCCGCTCGACGGTGTCGCGGCTCCGGCCGAACCCGGGGAGGTGACCGTGACGCTGCCCGCCGAGGAGACCGAGGCGCTGGCGACGGCCGCCCGGGAGCGCGGGGTGACGGTCAACACCGTCGTCCAGGTCGCCTGGGCGCTGGCGCTCGCGGCCCTGACCGGACGCGCCGATGTGGTGTTCGGTGCGACGGTGTCGGGCCGCCCGCCGCAGGTGCCCGGGATCGAGTCGATGATCGGGCTGTTCATCAACACCGTGCCGGTGCGGATCGAGTTCGATCCCCGCGAAACCGTCGGCGAGCTGCTGAGCCGCGTGCAGGCGGAGCAGGCGGCGATGCTCGACCACCACCACGTCGGGCTCGCCGACATCCAGCGGGAGGCGGGTCCGGCGGCGGTGTTCGACACCCTGACGGTCTTCGAGTCGTACCCCGTCGACCGCTCGGCGCTGGCGAGCGACACCGACGTCGCCGGCCTGCGGGTGGCGGGCGTCGAGGGTTTCGACGCCACGCACTATCCGCTGACCGTGCTCGCGAGCATGGACGAGCGCCTGCGGCTGGTCCTGAAGTACCGGCCGGACCTGCTCGACCCGGCCGAGGTGGAATCGATCGCCGCCCGGCTGCGGCGCGCGTTCGCGACCGTGACACACGAGACGGCGCACCCCGTCGCCCGGGTCGACCTGCTGTCCGCGGACGAGCGGGCCGCGGCCGCGCCGATCCGCGGCGGTGCGGCGAGTCCGCCGCGCCCGCTGCCGGAGATCCTCGTCTCCGGGGCCCGGATCGAGCCCGACGCCGTCGCGGTGGACTCGGAG
This sequence comes from Rhodococcus sp. P4_C10, assembly GCF_056402135.1. Taxonomy (NCBI): domain Bacteria; kingdom Bacillati; phylum Actinomycetota; class Actinomycetes; order Mycobacteriales; family Nocardiaceae; genus Rhodococcus; species Rhodococcus sp. P4_C10. Next base: position 74,865 of record NZ_JBFUHZ010000002.1, read on the forward strand.
GACGCGCGGCTGTCGTACCGGGACCTCGACGCGGAGTCGAATCGACTGGCGCGGCAGTTGATCGACGCGGGGGCGGGACCGGGCGCGGTGGTGGCGATCGCCCTGCCGCGGTCGGCGCGTTCGGTGACGGCCGTGTGGGCGGTGGCGAAGACCGGTGCGGCGTTCGTCCCGGTGGATCCGACCTACCCGCCGGCCCGCGTCCAGCACATGCTCACCGACTCCGGCGCCGCGGTGGGACTGGTGCTCGACGCCGATCACGGGCGCATGCCGGACTCCGTGCACTGGCTGGTGGTCGACGATCCGGACTGCGAGGCGGACCTCGCCGCACGGCCGGCGGATGCCGTCCACGACGCGGAGCGGCCGAGTCCGGTGCACACCGACGACGCGGCGTACCTGATCTACACGTCGGGATCGACGGGCAGGCCGAAGGGTGTGAGCGTCACCCACCTCGGCCTGTCGTCCCTGCTCGCCGCGCAGCGCGACCACTATGCGATTCCGGCCGCGGCGCGCTGCCTGCACGTGTGCTCGCCGAGCTTCGACGTCTCGGTCCTCGAGCTGCTGCAGGCCGCGTCTGCGGGCGCGACGCTGGTGATCGCGCCGCCGCGCGTGTACGGCGGGGCCGATCTCGCCGGACTGCTGCGCCGGGAGCGAATAACCCACGCCTGCATCACGCCCGCCGTGCTCGCCACCGTCGAGCCCGACCGCCTCGACGACCTCGACGTGCTGGTCGTCGCGGGCGACGCCGTCGGCCCGGAACTGGTGGCCGACTGGGCGCCCGGACGAACGATGCTCAACGGATACGGGCCGACCGAGTCGACGATCCTGACGACGATCAGCGCGCCCCTGGTGCCCGGGGCGCGGGTGCCGATCGGGGGCCCGGTGAACGGCACCGACCTGCTCGTCTTCGACGGTTTCCTGCGACCGGTCCCGGCCGGCGTGCCGGGTGAGCTGTACATCGCGGGCGCGGGACTGGCCCGCGGATACCACCGGCGGGCCGCGTTGACCGCCGTGCGATTCGTCCCGGACCCGCGCGGCGCGCCCGGCAGCCGGGTGTACCGCACCGGCGACGTCGTCCGGTGCCGGCCGGACGGAGCGCTCGACTACCTGGGCCGCAGCGACTTCCAGGTCAAGGTGCGGGGGCTGCGCGTCGAGCTCGGGGAGATCGACGCGGTGTTCGCCGCCCACCCGGCGGTCGGGTTCGCCGTCACGGCCGCGCGGGCACGCGAAGCCGGCGACCCGATGCTGGTGACGTATGTCGTGCCGAACACCGCGGACGGCGTCGACGTCGCCGCCCTCACGGACTTCGCGGGCGGGCGCCTGCCGGCGCACATGGTGCCGACGACGGTGGTGACGCTCGACGCGGTCCCGCTCACCCCGGTGGGCAAGCTGGATCGCGCCGCACTGCCCGAACCGGAACTCGCCTCGCTGACACCGCGATTCCGGGAAGCGGGCAACTCCACGGAGGCGGCACTGGTCACCGTGTTCGCCGAGGTGACCGGCATCGACACGGTGGGGGTCGACGACAACTTCTTCGCGCTGGGCGGCAACTCCCTCAGCGCGACGCGGGCGGTGGCCCGGATCAACCGCGTGCTGGGCAGCAGGATCGGGCTGCGAGACCTGTTCGAGTGCCCGACCGCGGCCGCGCTCGCGCCGCGGTGCGGGGCCGCCACCGCACTGCCCGGGGACGGGCTGCGCACGGGCGTCCGGCTGGACCGCATCCCGCTCTCGCTTGCGCAGGAACGCATGTGGTTCGTCAACCAGTTCGATCCGTCGTCGGCCGCGTACAACGTGCCGATGGTGTTGCGGCTCTCGGGGAGTCTCGACGCGCCGGCCCTGCGGCGGGCCCTGGTCGACGTGGTGGAGCGGCAGGAATCGCTGCGGACGGTGTTCCCGTCCTCGGCCGCAGGCCCGTCCCAGGTGACGGTGCCCGCGCCCGGCGTGGTCGGGGACCTGACGCCGGAACCGGTCACCGCGGACCGGGTGACCGCCCGCGTCGGGGAGATCGTGCACGAGGGATTCGACGTGGCACGCGAGGTCCCGGTGCGGGTGCGCCTGCTGCGGACCGGGCCGGACGAGCACGTCCTCGTGCTCGTGGTCCACCACATCGTGGCCGACGGGTTCTCGATCGGACCCCTGGCCCGTGACGTCGCGACGGCGTACGCGGCCCGGGTCGGCGGCGCCGCACCGGGCTGGGGGCCGCTGCCGGTCCAGTACGCGGACTTCGCCGTGTGGCAGCACGCGGCGCTGGGTTCCCGGGACGACCCGGACTCGCGCGTCGCCGGCGAGATCGCCTGGTGGGAGGACCGACTCGCGGGGGCGCCGCCGGTGACGGGGTTGCCGCTGGACCGTCCGCGCGAGCCCCGGCGCTCGACGCGCGGTGGGCGGGTCGAGCTCTCGGTGGAAGCCGGCGTCCACCGCAGGCTCACCGAACTCGCGCGCCGGCACGACTCGACGCCGTTCATGGTGGTGCACGCCGCACTCGCGGTGCTGTTGTCCCGAGTGGGGGCCGGCCGCGACGTCGTCGTCGGAACCCCCGTCGCCGGGCGCGGCGAGGCCGAACTGGACGACGTGGTCGGCATGTTCGTGAACACCCTGGTGCTGCGCACCGCGGTCGATCCGGCGGCGCCGTTCGACGCGGTGCTCGCCGGGACGCGCGAGGCGGACGTGGACGCCTTCGCACACGCCGACGTGCCGTTCGAGCGGCTCGTCGAGAGGTCGGCCTCGGCGCGGTCGACGTCGTACGCCCCGTTGTTCCAGGTGATGCTCGAGTTCCGCAACGTCGACCGGCCCCGCGTCGGCCTGCCTGGCCTGACGGCCGACGTGCTCGACATCGACATGGGCGAGGCCAAGTTCGACCTCCAGTTCGGGATCGGCGAGCGATTCGACGACTCCGGCGCTCCGGCGGGACTGACGGGCGACGTGCTGTTCGCATCCGACGTGTTCGACGAATCCACCGCGACGGCACTCGCGGACATGTTCGGCCGGGTGCTCGCGGCGGTCGCGGCCGATCCGTCCGTCCGGGTCGGGGACATCGACATCGCGGGGGCGTTCGCGCGCGAGGAGGCGGCGGAACTCGCGCGCGGACGCGTGCCGGCTGCCGCGGCGGAGGGGACGCTGCCGGACCTGTTCGCGGCGGCGGCCGCCGCCGACCCGGACACGGTCGCCGTGGTCGCCCCGGGCATGCGGGTGACGTACCGCGAGCTCGACGAGCGTTCGAACCGGCTGGCGCGCTGGCTGATCGACCGCGGCATCGGTCCGGAGTCGGTGGTCGCCGTGATGATGGATCGGTCGGCGGACCTGGTGGCCGCGCTGGTCGGGGTCGCGCGGTCGGGTGCGGCGTACCTGCCGGTGGACCCGTCGTATCCGGCGGCGCGAATCGGATACATGCTCGACGACGCGGCACCGGCCTGCGTGCTGGTCGACGCGAGCGCGCCGTCGGATCTCGGCGTCGGCAGCGTCGGCGACGGCGGTGCCGGGGCGCCCGTGGTGCGTCTCGACGACCCCGACATCCGCGCACAGCTCGACGCGCGGGACACCGCGCCGGTGACCGACGCCGAGCGCATCGGTCCGCTGCACGCGGATTCCGTCGCCTATGTGATCTACACGTCGGGTTCGACCGGGAGGCCCAAGGGCGTCGCGGTGACCCACCGGAACGCGGTGACGCTGTTGACCGGAGCCCGCGCCGTGCTCGGCTTCGGCGCGGCCGACGTGTGGACGATGTTCCACTCGTTCGCGTTCGACTTCGCGGTGTGGGAACTGTGGGGGGCCTTGGGGTTCGGCGGCCGGCTGGTCGTCGTCGAGCACGACACCGCGCGGTCCCCGGACGAGCTGCGACGCCTGCTGGTGGCCGAGTCGGTGACGATGTTGAGCCAGACGCCGTCGTCGTTCTACCAGTTCGCGCGGGCCGATGCCGCGGCCGACGGCGGCACCCTCGCGCTCCGCTGGGTGGTGTTCGGCGGCGAGGCGCTGGACGTCGCCCGCCTCGCCCCCTGGGTCGACCGGCACGGGTGCGCCGCACCGGCTCTGGTGAACATGTTCGGCATCACCGAGACCTGCGTGCACGTGACGTGGCGGGTGATCGACGTCGCGGCGGTCACCGGGCCGCGCCCCACCGGGTCGGTGATCGGCGGCGGACTTCCCGGGGTGCGGGTGTGGGTGCTCGACGAGCGCCTGCGTCCCGCACCGCTCGGGGTCGCCGGCGAGTTGTACGTGTCGGGCCCGCAGGTGGCGCGGGGATACCGGGGACGGCCCGGACTGACCGCGGGACGCTTCGTCGCCGACCCGTTCGCGGCGTCGAGCCGGATGTACCGCACCGGCGATCGCGCCCGGTGGACCTCGCGCGCCGAGCTCGAGTTCCTGGGGCGCAGCGACTCCCAGGTCCAGATCCGGGGATTCCGGGTGGAGCCCGGGGAGGTCGAGTCGGCGCTGTCCGCGGTTCCGGGTGTCGCGTCCGCGGTCGTGCTTGCACAACCCGGACAGGTCGACGGCGGCGCGCGGCTGGTCGCGTACGTGGTCCCGGAGTCCGGAGCCGGCCTCGACCCGGTCGCGGTCACCGAGGCCGTCGGCCGTCGGCTGCCCGGACACATGGTGCCGTCGGTGACGACGGTCCTGGCGGAGTTCCCGATCACCGCGCACGGCAAGCTCGACCGCGCCGCCCTCCCCGAGCCTCGACCCGAGAGCGTCGGTGGGACGGCACCCGGCACCGGCACCGAACGCGTGCTGGCGAAGCTGTTCGCGGAGATCCTCGGCGTCGAGACGGTCGGTGCCGACGACTCGTTCTTCGGGCTCGGCGGCGACTCGATCATGTCCATCCAACTGGTGTCCCGGGCGAAGGCCGCAGGGGTGACGTTCACGCCGCGCGACGTGTTCGAGCGCCCCACCGTCGCGGGCCTCGCCGGGGTCGCCGACCGCACCGATCCCGACGACGTCGTCGAGCTGCCGGAGCTGCCGGGCGGCGGCGTCGGCGATGTTCCGCTCACGCCGATCATGCGCTGGATGGTCGAGCGCGGGGGAGCGCCGGGTGGTGGCGGCTTCCGCCGCTTCTCGCAGTCGGTCCTGCTCGAGGTGCCCGCCGGAATCGACGGCGACACCCTGACGCGCGCGGTGGGCGCGGTCCTGGACCGGCACGACATGCTGCGGTCCCGGCTGCGTCCGGACGCCCGCTCGGCGTCCGGATGGCGGCTCGAGGTGCGACCGCCGGGTGCGGTGCCCGCCGATACGGCCGTGCGGCGGATCCCGGTCGACACCGTCACCGGAGCGGGCTTCACCGCGGCCGCCCGCGACGCGGTGGAAGCGGCCGCGGATCTGCTGGACCCGGAGTCCGGGATCATGATCGCGCTGGTGCACTTCGTCGGGGGCGACGCGGACCGACTGCTCGTCGTCGCCCACCACCTCGTGGTCGACGGGGTGTCGTGGCGGATCCTGATCCCCGACCTCGCAATCGCCTGCACGCAGGCCTCGGACGGCGCGGAACCGGACCTGCCGGCGACCGGCACGTCGATGCGGACGTGGGCGGACGGGCTCGTGCGGGCGGCGCGGGAGCGCGCCGGCGAGCTGGGCCGGTGGTTGTCGACGGTCCCCCGAGCGCCGGCGGGACGCGCTGCGCGCGAGCTCGATCCGTCGGTCGACGTGGCCGGCACCGTCGAGCGCGTCGAGGTGGAACTGCCGGCCGACGTGACCCGGGGCCTGACGACGACGGTGCCGCGGGTGTTCCACGGCGCAGTCGACGACGGTCTGCTCACCGCGCTGGCCCTCGCGCTCGTGCACTGGCTGCGTGGTCGCGGCGTCGAGACCGAGGACGTCGCGGTGGCGCTCGAGGGACATGGCCGGGAGCCCCAGGTGGTGCCGGGCGCCGACCTGTCCCGCACGGTCGGGTGGTTCACGTCGATCTACCCGGTGCGTCTGGACCTGTCGGGCGTCGACGTCGAGGAGGCTCTCGGCGGTGGCGCTGCCGCCGGTGCGGCGGTGAAGGCGGTCAAGGAGCAACTGCGCGCGGTGCCCGACCACGGGATCGGGTACGGACTGCTCCGGTACCTGAACGACGAGACCCGGCCCGAGCTGAGCCGGTTGCCCGAGCCCGAGATCAGCTTCAACTACCTCGGTCGACTCGACGGCGGCTCCGATTGGCGCGGAGACGGAAGTTGGCTTCCCGTCACGGAGTCCGGCCTGCACGACGCCGTCGCGGCCGGTATGCCGGTGGCATTCGCGATCGATGTCAACGCGGTGACGGTGCCCGGTCCGGACGGCCCGCGGATCAAGGCGACGTGGGCGTTCCCTCGCCGTGTGCTCGAAGCCGCGGACGTGCAGCGGCTGGCGCAGGGGTGGATCGTCGCGGCCCGCGCGGTGGTCGCGCGGGCAGACGCGCCGGGTGCGGGCGGTCGGACGCCGTCGGATCTGGGTCTGGTGCACCTGGACCAGTCCGCCGTCGAGCGGTTCGAGGACCGGTTCCCCTCGCTGTCCGACGTGTGGCCGCTGAGCGCGATGCAACGCGGCCTGTTCTTCCACGCCGAACTGGCCGACACCTCGGTGGACGCGTACCTGGTGCAGCTGATCCTCACCCTCGGCGGCGTCGTCGACTCCCGGCGCCTGCGGGGTGCGGTCCAGGGCGTGCTGGACCGGCACGCGAACCTGCGCACGGGATTCGTGCGCGCTCCGGACGGGGAGGCCGCGGCGATCGTCCTGGACGGGGTGGCCGCGCCCTGGGCGGAGACGGACCTGAGCGCGTCCGCCGAGCCGGCGGCGTCGGAGCGGTTCGCCGAGATCCTGGCCGAGGACCGCACCCACCCGTTCGTCATGGCGTCGCCGCCGCTGCTGCGAATTCGTCTGGTGCGCATGCCCGGTGGCACGAGCCGACTGGTCCTGACCAACCACCACATCCTGCTCGACGGGTGGTCGACGCCGTTGCTGCTCGCGGAGCTCGTCGTCCTCTACGCCACCGACGGCGACCCCTCCGCGCTGCCGCGGGTGCGCCCCCACCGGGACTACCTCGAATGGCTCGCGGCGCAGGACCGGTCGGCGGCGCTGCACGCGTGGACCGACGCCCTCGACGGGCAGGACGAGCCGACCCTGCTGGTCCGCGCCGGGTCCGCCACGACCGCGCAGTCCACCCCGTCGCGGGACCTGCCGTACGAGTTGGACGTCGAGACGACCGAGCGGCTGCGGGTCCTCGCACGTGAGCGCGGGCTGACGCTCAACACCGTCGTCGAGGTCGGGTGGGCGATCGTCCTCGGACTTCTCACCGGCCGCGACGACGTCGTGTTCGGCAGCACGGTGTCCGGGCGGCCCCCGCACGTGCCCGGCATCGAGTCGATGATCGGGCTGTTCATCAACACCGTGCCGGTCCGGATCCGGCTCGATCCCGCGGAGACTCTGGGTGCGTTGCTCGACCGGGTGCAGGCGGAGCAGTCGTCGCTGCTCGACCATCACCACGTCGGGCTCACCGACATCCAGCGCGCGGCGGGACCGGGTGCCGGCTTCGACACGCTCACCGTTTTCGAGTCCTATCCCGTGCCCGGCGAGCTGTCCGCGGACGCCGACATCGCGGGGATGCGGGTGACCGGCATCGAGGTCCGCGACTCCGCCCACTACCCGCTGAGCGTGGTCGCGTCCACGACCGACCGTCTGCGCCTGACGATGAAGTTCCGCCCGGACCTCCTCGGACGGACCGCGGTCGACGCTGCCGCCCGCCGACTGCTGCACGTCCTGCGCGCGATCGTCGACGATCCGGGGCGGCGCCTGGCCGGACTGGACCTGCTGACCGCGGACGAACGCCGGGTGCTGGCGCCGGTGCGGGGAGGTCCACGCGGCGCGGCCCGCACCCTCCCGGAGATCCTCGCGGCCGCGGCCGCCCCCAACCCGGAGGCGATCGCGCTGGTCGCCGACGGACGCGAGCTCACCTATGCGGACCTCGACGCTCGGTCCAACCGGGTTGCACGGGCACTGATCGACCACGGTGTGGGGCCGGAAACGTACGTGGCGCTGGGTGTTCCACGGTCCGTCGAATCGGTTCTCGCGATGTGGGCGGTGGCCCGCACCGGGGCCGCGTTCGTCCCGGTGGACCCGGACTATCCCGCCGAACGGGTGCAGCACATGCTCGCCGACTCCGGTGCCCTCGTCGGGCTCACCGTCGCGGCCCACCGGCACCGGCTGCCCGACACGCTGCCGTGGCTGACGCTCGACGACCCCGGATTCGCCGCGGACTGCGCTTCGCGATCGCCGGCGCCGGTGGCCGACACCGAGCGCACGGCGCCGCTGCGGGTCGACAATCCCGCCTACCTGATCTACACCTCCGGATCCACCGGCGTGCCCAAGGCCGTCACCCTGACCCATCGGGGCCTGGGGAACTACGCCGACGTGCAGCGGGACCGGTGCGCGGTGACCGCGGGCTCCCGGACGTTGCACTTCTCGTCTCCCAGCTTCGACGTCTCGCTGCTCGAGTACCTGCTGTGCTTCGCGGCGGGCGCGACCATGGTGATCGTGCCCCGCACCGTCTACGGCGGCGCGGATCTGGCCGCGGTGCTGAAGAAGCAGCGCGTCACCCACGCCTTCATCACGCCGGCCGCGCTCGCCTCGATCGACCCGACCGGGCTCGACGATCTGCAGTGCGTGATGGTCGGCGGGGAGGCGTGGCCGCCGGAACTCATCGCGGACTGGATGCCGCAGCGACGAATGGTCAACGTGTACGGGCCGACGGAGACCACGATCGTCGTGAACATCGAGGACTGTGTGCCGGGAGTCGCGCCGATTCCGCTGGGCGGGCCGATCCGCGGCGTCGCCGAGACGGTGCTGGACGCGCGACTTCAGCCGGTGCCGGCGGGCGTCGAGGGCGAGGTCTACATCGCCGGCCCGGGCCTGGCCCGCGGCTACCACCGGCGGGCCGGTACGACCGCCGGACGTTTCGTCGCCGACCCGTTCGGCGCGGCCGGCGGGCGGATGTACCGCACCGGCGACGTCGGGGTGTGGACCCCGGACGGGAAGCTCGAGTACCGCGGCCGCAGCGACTTCCAGGTGAAGGTCCGAGGCTTCCGCATCGAACTCGGCGAGATCGACGCCGTGCTGGCGGCGCATCCCGACGTGCGGTTCGCGGCCACGCTCGGGCGCCCGGGGCCGGGCGGCGACACCGTGCTGGTGTCCTACGTGGCAGCGGCCGGCGGCCGGGACATCGCCGTCGACGACCTCCGGGCGCGGTTGGCCGCGCAGGTCCCCGGCTTCATGGTGCCGACGTCGATCGTGGTGCTCGACGACATCCCGCTCACGCCCACCGGGAAGCTCGATCGCCGCGCACTGCCCGATCCCGAGTCCGGTCACGCCGCGGAGGTGTTCAGGTCGCCGACCAACCCGATGGAGGAGGCGGTGACCGAGGTGTTCGCGACGGTGCTCGAGGTGGACCGGGTGGGCACCGGCGACGACTTCTTCGAACTCGGCGGCAATTCGCTGTCCGCGACACGCGTGGTAGCCCGGCTCCGGGAGACCCTCGGCATCGATCTGGGGGTCCGCGCGCTCTTCGTCGCGCCGACCGCGGCGGCGCTGGCCGAGCGCATCGAACACGGGGCGGCGGGCGCGTCCGGCCGTCCTGTCCTCGAGGCGACCGAACGGCCGGACGAGGTCCCGCTGTCGCCGGCGCAGCAGCGGATGTGGTTCATCAACCAGTTCGACCCGGCCTCGCCCGCGTACAACGTCCCTCTCGTGGTGCGTCTGTCGGGTGCACTCGACGTCGAGGCCCTCGACGCGGCGCTGGCCGACGTCGTCGACCGGCACGAGTCGCTGCGCACCGTCTTCCCGGTCGGGCGCGACGGCCCGGTTCAGCAGATCTGCCCGGCGGCCGAGGCGGCGCCCGCCATTCGGCCGGTGCCGGTCGCCGACGAGCACGAGCTGGCCCGGCGGATCCACGCCGAGGTGTCCGCCGGGTTCGACGTCACCGCCCGGGTGCCGATACGTGGGGCGCTGTTCGTGCTCGGTGCCGACCAGCACGTCCTGGTGCTGGTGGCCCACCACATCGCGGTCGACGGGTTCTCGACCGGCCCGCTGTCCCGGGACCTGGTCCGCGCGTACGCCGCGAGGGCGGCGGGCCGCGCGCCCGAGTGGTCGCCGCTCGCGGTGCAGTACGCCGACTACACACTGTGGCAGCGCCGGCTGCTCGGTGACGACCACGACCCCGGGTCGGTGGCCGCGCGGCAACTCGACTACTGGACGTCGACGCTCGCGGGGGCACCGGATCTACTGGGGCTGCCGACCGATCGACCACGCCCACCCCAGCAGTCGTTCCGCGGCGGCCGAACGGGCTTCGCGATCGAACCGCGGCTGCACCGCGGGATCGAGGAGTTCGCCCGGCGGCACGGGACGAGCGTGTTCATGACGGTGCACGCCGCGCTCGCGGTGTTGCTGAGCCGTCTCGGCGACACCGACGACATCGTGATCGGCACCCCGGTCGCGGGCCGCGGGGAATCGGCTCTCGACGACCTGGTGGGAATGCTCGTCGGCACGCTCGTGCTGCGCACCCGGATCGAGGCCGCGCAGTCGTTCGCCGATCTGGTCGCCGCCGTGCGGGAGGCGGACCTCGGCGCGTTCGGGCACGCCGACATTCCGTTCGAGCGGGTGGTCGAGGCGCTCGACCCGCCGCGCTCGACCGCGTACTCCCCGATCTTCCAGGTGGCGTTGGAGTTCCAGAACGACTCGCGGGCCCGCCTCGACCTGCCGGGCCTGACCGTCGAGGGCCTCGCCCCGCCGTCCGGTGTGGTGAAGGAGGACCTCGAGTTCGTGCTCGCCGAGCAGTTCGACGGCTCGGGCGCCCCGGCCGGCATCGCCGGAAGCATCGAGTACGCCGCGGACCTGTTCGACGCCGACACGGTGCGCGGTTTCGCCGAACGGTTCCTCCGGGTCCTCGAATCGGCGCTCGCCGATCCGCACCGTGCGGTCGGTGACCTGGGGATCCTGCGCGACGACGAAGAGGGCGACCTCACGCCGACGCACGGCGGCCCCGACGCCCCGGAGATGCTGCTGCCGGGGCTGTTGGCCCACGCCGGGCAGGATCCCGATGCGGTCGCGGTCGCCTACGACGGCGACGAGGTGTCGTACGGCGAGCTGGACCGGCGGTCGAACCGGCTGGCGCGGATGCTGATCGGGCGCGGCGCCGGGCCGGAGCGCTACGTCGCGCTCGGGTTGTCGCGGTCGTTCGAGTCGTTGCTCGCGGTGTGGGCGGTCGCGAAGACCGGGGCGGCCTTCCTGCCGGTCGACCCGGAGTACCCGGCCGGCCGGATCGAGCACATGCTGGACGACTCCGGCGCGGTGCTGGGGGTGACCGTCGCCGGGGCGCGGAGTCGTCTGCCGGACGACGTCGACTGGGTGGTGCTCGACGATGCCGACACCACCGCGGTGGTCGCGGACATGTCGGACGCGGAGGTCGTCGACGCCGAGCGGATCCGCCCCCTGGGGGCCGAGAACCCCGCGTACCTGATCTACACGTCCGGGTCGACCGGCATCCCCAAGGGCGTCGTGCTCACCCACCGGGGCCTGGCGAACCTCGCCGCCGAGGAGCGCACCCGCCTGGACGTCACTCCCGGCGCCCGCACCCTGCACTTCGCGTCCCCGAGCTTCGACGCGTCGGTGTTCGAGATCGTGATGGCGCTGTGTGCGGGCGCGACCACGGTGGTCGTCCCGCCGGACGTCTACGGGGGCACCGAGCTGGCCGCTGCCCTGGAGGCCGGCCGCATCACCCACGGATTCCTCACCCCGACCGCGCTGGCGTCGGTCGATCCCGACGGGCTCGACTCGCTCCGCACGCTCGTCGTCGCCGGTGAACCGTGCCCCCCGGAACTGGTTGCGCGCTGGGCGCCGGACCGCGCGATGCTCAACGCGTACGGCCCCACCGAGACCACGATCATGGCGAACATCAGCGATCCGATGACCCCGGGCGCGCCGATCACGCTCGGCGGGCCGATCCGCGGCGTGTCCGAGCTGGTGCTCGACGCGCGCCTGCACCCGGTGCCGCGTGGCGTGGTGGGGGAGCTGTACGTCGCGGGGCCGGCCCTCGCCCGCGGCTACCACCGTCGGCCGGCGCTGACGGCCGGCCGCTTCGTCGCGGATCCGTTCGGTGAGCCCGGTGCCAGGATCTACCGCACCGGCGACCTGGTCCGTCGCCGGACCGACGGCACGCTCGAGTACGTCGGCCGCAGCGACCTCCAGGTGAAGGTTCGCGGCTTCCGCATCGAACCCGCCGAGACAGACGCCGCGCTCGCCGCGCAGGCGGGCGTCGGGTTCGCGGTGACGATCGCCCGTACCGGGCCGGCGGGCGAGACGCTGCTGTGCTCGTACGTGCACGCGGCCGGGGACGCGTACCTCGAGCCCGACGAGCTCCGACGCGGGGTGGCGCAGCGACTTCCGAGCCACATGGTCCCGGCGTCGGTGACGGTGCTCGACCGGGTCCCGTTCACCCCGACCGGCAAGCTCGACCGCGACGCGCTGCCGACTCCGGAGTTCGCGTCTGCCGCGACCGCGTTCCGGGAACCCGCGGGTCCGGTGGAGTCCGCGGTCGCATCGGCATTCGCGACGGTGCTGGGGGTGGAGCGGATCGGCGCCGACGACAGCTTCTTCGACCGCGGCGGCAACTCGCTGCTGGCGACCCGCGCGGTGACCGACCTCCGCGAGCGCCTCGGACGGGACGTCTCGCTCCAGATGCTCTTCCTGGATCCGACCCCGGCCGGAATGGCAGGCCGGATCGGCGCGACGGCTGCCGTCGGCGTCGAGGCCGCCCTCCGGGTCGTGATTCCGCTGCGCGGCACCGGAACCGGCCGCCCGCTGTTCTGCGTTCATCCTGGAATCGGGTTGTCCTGGGGGTACGCCGGACTGGTCCGGTACATACCCGTCGAACGCCCCGTGCTCGGCCTGCAGTTGCCCGCGATCACCGGCGGGCCGGCTTACGGATCGATCGGGGAGCTCGCGCGTCGGTACGTCGACGAGATTCGCGCGATCGCTCCCGAGGGACCGTACGACCTGCTCGGCTGGTCCCTCGGCGGCGTCCTCGCGCACGCGATGGCTGTCGAGCTGCAGCGCCAGGGCGAGTCCGTCTCGACCCTGGCGGTCATGGACAGTTACCCGGACGACGGCGCGGACCCGATGCTCGGACGGCTCGAGCTCGCGGAGTTGCTGCGCGGTCTCGGGCTGGACGTCGGAGCGCCCGACGAACATCGGGACCTGACCTACGACTCCGCGGCGCGCATGCTGGGCGAGTTCCTCGGCAGCGAGGGGATCACCGCGGCACACCTCGAGCGGATCAACGACGGTTACGCGCACTCACGACTGCTGGTGCACCGCTTCGTGCCGGGTGTCTTCGACGGCGACCTGCTGGTGTTCCCGGCGCAGCGCGGGCAGGAGGGAGGCACCGACCGCACGGCGCAGGAGTGGCGGCCGCTCGTCACCGGCGCCATCGACGAGTGCCCGGTCGACTGCGGGCACAACGACATGATCGAGCCGTCGTCGCTGGCTGTGATCGGTCCCACGCTTGCCGCGCGACTCGGGCGGCGGACCTGAGCGGTCGGAGTCGGGACCACCTCCTTGGACCGACTCGTGCGGATCGCGTGTCCGGGCCTCCGATAGGCTCGGGGCCATGCAGTCCTGGTCCGACATTGCCGTTCCCACCGTCCCCGGTCAGGGTCCGCCCCTGCGCCTTTTCGACACCGCGGACCGCCGGGTCCGGCCCGTCACGCCGGGCGCCGTCGCCACGATGTACGTCTGCGGGATCACCCCGTACGACGCGACCCACCTCGGTCACGCGGCGACCTACCTCGCCTTCGACCTGGTGAACAGGCTCTGGCGGGACGCCGGGCACGAGGTGCACTACGTGCAGAACGTCACCGACGTCGACGACCCGCTGTTCGAGCGGGCCGAGCGCGACGGCGAGGACTGGGTGGTGCTCGGCATGCGCGAGACCGCGCTGTTCCGCGAGGACATGGAGGCGCTGCGGGTGCTGCCGCCGCGCGACTACATCGGCGCGGTCGAGTCCGTGAACGAGGTCGTCGAGATGGTGGAGAAGCTGCTCGCCGCCGGGGCCGCGTACGTGGTGGAGGACGCCGAGTACCCGGACGTCTACTTCCGGGCCGACGCCACCGAGCAGTTCGGCTACGAGTCGGGCTACGACCGCGAGACCATGGAGCGATTCTTCGCCGAGCGCGGCGGCGACCCGGACCGCCCCGGCAAGCGGGACCCGCTCGACGCCCTGGTGTGGCGGGCGCAGCGGCCGGGCGAGCCGTCCTGGCCGTCGCCCTTCGGCGCGGGCCGGCCCGGCTGGCACATCGAGTGCTCGGCGATCGCGCTCAACCGCATCGGCTCCGGCTTCGACGTGCAGGGCGGCGGCAGCGACCTGATCTTCCCGCACCACGAGTTCTCCGCCGCGCACGCCGAATCCCTGGTCCTGGAGCGACGTTTCGCCCGGCACTACGTCCATGCCGGGATGATCGGACTGGACGGCGAGAAGATGTCCAAGAGCCGCGGCAACCTGGTGTTCGTCTCCAAGCTGCGCGGCGAGGGCATCGACCCGATGGCGATCCGGCTGGGCCTGCTCTCCGGTCACTACCGGACCGACCGGGCCTGGACGGCGGAGGTCCTCACCGCCGCCGAACAGCGGCTGGACCTGTGGCGCCGGGCCGCGGCACGGCCGACCGCGCAGAACGCCGAGGACACCGTCGCTCGGCTGCGTCAGCACCTGGCCGACGACCTGGACACCCCCAAGGCCCTCGACGCGGTGGACGGCTGGGCGCGTCGCGCCGTCGAGCACGGCGGGGCCGACGCGGCGGCGCCCGGTCTGGTCTCCGACGCGGTGGACTCGCTGCTGGGCGTGTCCCTGCGCTGACCTCCGCCGCCTTCTCCCCAATGTCACACTGGGTCCCTTGGGGATCCCCGATGTGACATTGGGGACGGGTGACTCCGGCCGGTTCGGTGGGCGGGGGAGCGTCACCTCGGATTAGATGGGCAGATGGACACAGTCAGGTTCTTCGAGCTGGCAACCGAGGCCTTCGAGGTGCTCGGGGTCCTGTCGATGGTGGTGGGGTTCGTCTTCGCGTTCCTCCTCGCCGCGCTCACCTGGAAGCGGACGGACGACGGCGCGCGGGCGTTCAAGACCCTGCGCGAATCCCTCGGCGGGGCAATCCTGCTCGGCCTGGAGCTGCTCGTCGCGGCGGACATCGTCAAGACCGTCACCTCCACACCGTCGCTGACCGACGCGGCAATCCTGGGCCTGATCGTGCTGATCCGGACCGTGCTGAGCCTGTCCATCGAGGTGGAGATCGAGGGGGTGCCGCCGTGGAAGCGGGCGCTGACCACCGGCCCGCAGGTGTTGGCGCGGGCAGCACGTCAGGCCGGCGACGAGGCGCGCTGACGCGGCCGGCGTGAACCGCCGGCCGCGATCGCCCCGCTAGTCCGTGACAGCCGAGTCCTGCTGTACCCGAGGCGAACCGGCGTCGCGCCGGGCGGCGACGGCCAGCCGGGTGTCCTCGGCGATCAGGTCCGCGTTCAGCGCAGCGCCGGCCATCACCCCGGCCGCGGCGGCCCCGATCACCTGGGCGCGCGGGTCGGTGACGTTGCCCGCAGCCCACACCCCGGGCACCGTGGTGGCGCCCATCGCGTCGACGGGGATGTGGGTGCCGATCACGTGGCCGCCCATCTCCATCTCGGCCGGCTCGAGGCCCAGACCCACGAGGAAGTCGGCGCGGGCGGCGAAGAGCGGCGAGACCACCAGGGCCCGGCAGTCGACGCGCTCGCCGGTGGCCAGCTGCACGCCGGTGAGCCGGTCCTCGGACACCTCCAGGCCGGTCACCTTCTCGGCCACGACGGCGATGCCCCGGGCGGCGAGCTGCTCGGCCTCGTCCGCGGTCGGCTCGGGGCCGTCGTACAGGAACAGGGTCACCTCCGCGCTCCACTGCCGCCACATCAACGCCTGGTGCACGGCCAGCGGCCCGGTGGACAGCACGCCGATCCTCTGGTCGCGGACCTCCCAGCCGTGGCAGTACGGGCAGTGCAGCACCTCGCGACCCCACCTCTGCGCCAGTCCGGGCACGTCGGGCAGCTCGTCGACCAGCCCGGTGGTGACCAGCAGCCGCCGCGAGGCCACCCGGCGGCCGTCCGCCAGCTCGACGCGGAATCCGCCGTCCGCCGCCTCGGCCGTGGCGACGCTGCCGGTGACCAGCTCGGCGCCGTAGCCGGCGATTTCGTCGCGTCCGTCGGCCAGCAGGGTGGCGGGGTTGTCGCCCTCGCGGCCCAGGTAGTTGTGCATGTGTGCGGCCGGGGCGTTACGCGGGGCGCCGGCGTCGACGACCAGGACGGAGCGGCAGGCCCGCGACAGCGTCAGTGCCCCGCTGAGCCCGGCCGCTCCGCCGCCCACGACAACAACGTCGTACTTCTCGTTCATCTGTGCTCCTCGTGCTCGTCGGTGGAGTCCGACTCTTCGCCCGCGGACGGGATGCTGGCAAGTTCTATTGCCGAGACGGCAAACTGAGGGGATGAGCGAAGACCCGCACGCCCTCGACGACGTCCTCGACGCGGTGGGGCCGCGGCTGCGGGTGCTGCGCCTGCAACGCGGTGCGACGCTCGCGCAGCTGTCGGAGTCGACCGGGATCTCGGTCAGCACCCTGTCCCGGCTCGAGTCCGGTCAGCGACGGCCCACGCTGGAGCTGTTGCTGCCGTTGGCCCGCGCCCATCAGCTTCCCCTGGACGAGCTGGTCGACGCGCCGGCCACCGGTGATCCGCGGATCCACGCCCGGCCGATCAGCCGGAACGGGATGGCGATCATCCCGTTGACGCGGCGACCCGGCGGGGTCCGGGCGTTCAAGCACGTGATCCCGCCGCACATGCCCGCCGGCGAACCGAAGCTCCAGGTGCACGAGGGCTACGAGTGGCTGTACGTGCTCTCCGGGCGGCTGCGGCTGCTGCTCGGCGAGCACGACATCGTCATGACGCCGGGGGAGGTCGCGGAGTTCGACACCCGGACCCCGCACTGGTTCGGCAACACCGGCGACGAGCCAGTGGAGATACTCAGCCTGTTCGGCCCGCAGGGCGAACGCGCGCATGTCCGCACCCGGCCGGGCGCGTCTGCCTGACGCGACACGCCGACGGTGCGGGGCGCCCCGGGTGCGCGCGGCGCGGGTCCGGCTGCGAGGATTGCGCCCTGCGTCGAACTACCCAAAAGGGGCATACAGATGAGTGGCACCACCGGCGCACACGCGCTTCCGGAGCAGGCAGCGAACGAACGATTCGGTCACCTGATCGAACGCAGTGACGACGCCGACTTCCCCTTCTACAACGACCGGCCCGCGGCGTTGTCCGTGCGGCAGTGGCTCCTGGTGCTCGCCTCCGTGGTGGTGGGTTTCGCGGCACTAATCCTCATCCCTCAGCCCAACAACCTCGTGGCACTGATTCCGCGGATCCTGTTCGTCGGCATTCCGCTGGGCGTCCTGGCGGTGGTGACACGGGATCACTGGCGGGCGCTGTTCCGCCGCGTGCACGGCCGCGACGTCCGCACCATGATCGGCTTCGCCGTGCTCAACCTGGTGGTCACATTCGCCCTTGCATTGATCGTCAAGTCCCTGTTCGGGGCGGCCGAGAATGACGCGATCTCGGAGGCCGGCAGCGGCGGCGCACTCGACACCGTTGCCTTCTACGTGGGCACCGGCTTCCAGCTGGTCGGTGAGGAGGTCTTCACGATCATCCCGTTCCTCGCGGTCATGTACTTCCTGTTCACCAAGGTGAAGGTGTCTCGCAAGACCGCGATCCTGCTGGCCTGGCTGATCAGCTCCGCCTGGTTTGCCGCCGCCCACCTGCCGACCTACGACTGGAACTTCGCCCAGGCCTTCATCGTCATCGGCGGCGCCCGAATTGTGCTCACGCTGGCCTACATCCGGACCAAGAACCTGTGGGTGTCCGCGGGCGCGCACATCATCAACGACTGGACGTTGTTCACCCAGGCCGTGATCGTCAACGCGGCGTTCATCGCGTTCTGAGTCGGCTGTCGAGGCTGGCGCCCGTCGAGGGCGCCAGCGCCGACAAGCAGGCGCCATCGACTGTCCCGGTCCGGCCACCGCACCCTGAACTCGGCAATCCACGTCGTCGCCGTCACCCAAGCTAGAGCCGATCCAGTGACGGACTCCCGCGGCATGCGCCCTCTCATCGCCATATCCTGAGTGAATGGGCACGAACCCCGCTGCAGATCAGGTCGCTCGCCTACTGATCGAGCGGGAGGATCTCCTGCTCGATGGCCGCGAACTCGAGGCTCGCCTGGACCGATTGAGGCGACGGCTCGATGACGTGAACGCAGAGATTGCCTCACTTCACCGAGTTGAGTGCGAACTGCTCCAGCGCCACCCCGAGCTCGAGCAGGGCTGATTCTGAGGCTGGTCGAACGTCCGCCCGCCATGGTTTGGCCGCCTCTCGATGGAAGCAGCGGACGGAGCTGGCGCACAATCGCCAGCTCGGTCCACAGGCAATGTCGCTCCTGACGGCTGCCTAGACTCCCAACGACCGGGCAATCATCGGCCAGGAGTTGTGCAGGTCGTCCTGCCAGTAGCCCCACGAGTGGGTGCCGCCGGGCTTGAAGTCGAACGTCGCCGGAATGTTCAACTGTGCAAGACGGTTGGCGAGATTGTGGGTGCAGTAGTTCGTGGCGGCCTCGATGACGCCGCCGACGATGACCTGGTTGGCGAGCGCCCCCACCTGGCCGTTGATGCCGGGCGCGTCCAGCGTCTCGTGCGGGCCGGGGAGTCCGGAGCTGGCGGCGACGTAGAGGTCGGTCCCGCGGAGCTTCTCGGCGTTGACGACGGGATCGTTCTCCACCCAGCCCGGCCCGTCGAGGGGACCCCACATGTTGGTGACGTCGCCGCCGCCGCGTGTACCGGTGACCACACGGATCGCCTCTTGACCGGCGAAGGTGCTGGTCTCTGCACAGCCACTGTACGAGCCGACACTCTTGTAGAAGCCGGGCTTCGCGATCGCGAGATTGAGCACCGAGGTTGCGGTCATGGAGATCGCGGCAATGGACTGCACTTTGTCGGTGTTGAACGCGGCGTCGATGACGGGCGGAAGCTCCTCGTTCAGGAAGGTCTGCCACTTCTGGCGGCCGAGTTTCGGATCGTCCTTGACCCAGTCGGTGTAGTAGCTGAAGGCACCCTCGAGCGGGGTGACGACGTTGACGTTCTTGTCCTTGAAGAAGTTCATGACGTCGGTCTTGCGCTGCCAGGTGGCCGAGTCCTCGCCGCCGCCCGCGCCGTTGAGGAGATACAGCGTCGGTCGCGGCTCGCCGGTGTCCGAGGGAAGGATGACTTCGAGGGGGATCTTCCGATCCATCGACGGCGAGTACACCGAGATGGTGACCTTGCGGTCGGAGTTCTTGGTGGTGCTCACCAGGTAAGAGCCGGTGGCGTTCGATGTGGCGGCGGTGTCACCGGCAGCAGAAGCTGTCGCAGGGATCGCCAGCAGCGAGGCGGCTGACACGACCACCGCAGCCGCGAGACCCCGGCCGCGCCCGACCTTCGAACTCCTCATACGGACGTCCTCCCCTGAACTCGAAACATGCCGCGTAACACCGAAGGTGCTCACGGTCGGTCGTCAACTCAGCACCCAGCCTCCCCGCGGACCCGGCACTGGTGCAGCATCGTATCGTCTGAAGTGCGGCGAATTTCCCGATCAGCCTTACCGGCTCGGGATTCGCCCGTCGATTCATCCCACGCCGACGACATCGCAAACCAGTCCTCGGGCTTCGGTGTTCGCGAAGTGCTGGGCAGCTGGTCCGTGGGACCACGGAGATCGCCGGCCAACTCCTGGGCGAGCCGGCGTCACGACGAAGTCGCGGATCGCGACCAAGACCTGATGCGGATCTGACAAGGTAGGCGCCATGCCTACCGCCCTGATCGAGGTTCGCCGACGCTATTCGGAAGCGGATGAAGTTGCCATCATCGACGCGGTCCATGGCGCGCTGGTGGCCGCCTTCCTCATCCCGCCGCAGGACAAGCATGTGCGGCTCATCGCACATGAGCCCCACAGGTTCGCCTGCCCGCCGCATCTGGCGGAACCCGAGTTCTGCACCATCGTTTCGATCGACTGTTTCGCAGGTCGATCAGGGCAGGCCAAGCGGAACCTCTATGCCGAAATCGTCGACCGCCTCGCGGCGCTCGGCATCCCCCGAGACCACATCACGATCACTCTCAGGGAGATCGAACCCGAGAACTGGGGGATCAGGGGAGGGCAAGCCGCCTGCGACGTCGACCTCGGCTTCAACGTGCATGTATGACGGGCATTGTCGACGCGGCCTGCTGACCAGCAGTCCGTCTACGAGCCGTCGGTCGGCGTCACGAACTCCGGCTGATCGAGCACCCGTAACCAGCTTCCGTCCGCCTGCCTGCGGGCGACCTGGGCCCGGGCGCCCGCACCGTCCCTCGGGGGAGTCGACGTCAGCGCGATGTCGCCGCTGATCAGCGTCGGCAGCGGCGGCTCCTGCTCGAAACGCGGCGCGTGGGCCAGCACCGACTCCCAGAGTGCCTGGATTGCGGCGCGGCCCACGGTCTGGCCGCCGGGTGGGTACGCCATCACGGCGTCCTCC
This sequence comes from Rhodococcus sp. P4_C10, assembly GCF_056402135.1. Classification (NCBI taxonomy): domain Bacteria; kingdom Bacillati; phylum Actinomycetota; class Actinomycetes; order Mycobacteriales; family Nocardiaceae; genus Rhodococcus; species Rhodococcus sp. P4_C10. The sequence continues at coordinate 95,440 of NZ_JBFUHZ010000002.1, forward strand.
TCGTAGAGCGCCGCGACCCCGGCCGCGTCGCCGGCATTGCTGCGTTCGACGAACAGGCGGGTGAGGTCTTCCGGGACGAGCGCTTTCTCGTTGGGCGACATGGCAATTCCTTTGCTCGGATGGACGGTTCTGCCGACACGGTCCAGTCTTCCGGGTCGTCTGCCATGTGTCCAACAGATAGTTCTTCTAGGAACTAGAATCTGCAGTCATGGAATTGCGGCAGCTGGAGTACCTCGTCGCGGTGGCCGAGGAACGCAACTTCACCCGGGCCGCCGAACGCATGCACGTCAGCCAGTCCGGGATCAGCGCGCAGATCCGCCAGCTCGAACGCGACCTCGGTGCCCGCCTGATCGACCGTTCGAGCCGCACCGCCACCCTGACCACCGCGGGCAAGGCGGCGATCGCACACGCCCGCGCCGCGCTCACGTCGGCGGAGGCGGTCCGGCAGGCCGTCGACGAGGTGACCACCCTGATCCGGGGTCGGCTGGTGGTCGGCATGGTCACCGCGTGCACCGTCACGGGGCTGTTCGACGCGCTGGCGGCCTTCCACACCGCTCATCCCGGGGTCGAGATCACCCTCGTCGAGGACGGGTCGGATCGGCTGGTGGACAAGGTGCGGTCCGGCGCGGTGGACCTGGCCCTGGTCGGGTCCGCATCGGCCCCGCCGCCGGGACTGGACGCGCTGCAGATCGTCAGCGAGCGACTCGTGGTGGCGGCGCCGCCCGGCCACCCGCTGACGGGGCTGCGACGGGTGCGGATCGAGGACCTGGCGCGGCACCCCATCGTCTGCATGCCGAAGGGCACGGGGATCCGCACGGTCTTCGACCAGGCCTGCGCGGCGGTCGGGGCCCGACCGGAGATCGCGTTGCAGGCCAGCGCGCCGGACGCGGTGGCGGACCTCGCGACCCGTGGCCTCGGCGTGGCGATCCTCAGCGAGTCGATGGCGGGCGGGTACGACGGGCTCGTCGCCCGGGTGATCGACGACGTCGGGATCCCCGCGGTGCTGGCGCTGGTCTGGGGTCAGACGGGCACCCCGGCGCTGCGTGAGTTCGTGCGGCACTGCCGACTCGCCTTCGGCGAGGGTCCTACCCCGGCCTGACGGACGCGGCGACCGCCGCACTGGCGCGGCGGGCACCCCGCCGGCGTTCACGGCCCAGCTCCCACAGGTAGTGGTCGAAGTCGACCTCCATGGTGTGACGGGCGGACTTGTAGAACCGCTTCTTGTAGAGCTGGTCGTCCCGGGTCATCTGCGCCCGCACCTCGGTGTCGTCCGGGGCGACGTAGTCGCCGCGCACCGTCTCGGCGATCCAGACGCCCTGTGCCTCGGCGAGCGGCATCACCGCACCCACCGGCTGCAACAGCCCCACGAAGTACAGGCCGGGCAGGTCGGGGTGGACGGTCCGCTTCCACAGCGGCAGGTCGTTTTCCTCGACGCTCAGCAGGTCCGGGTCGAGGAACGGGAAGGACACCCGGTACCCGGTCGCCCACACGATCAGGTCGGCCGGTGCGCTGCTCCCGTCCACGAAGACGACACGGTCGCCGTCGAGCCGCTCGATGCCGGGCCGAGGGGTCAGGCGTCCGGAGCGCAGGGCGTCCCGGATGCCCTCGGACTGCACCGGGTGCGACTGTCCGGGACGGTGCTTCGGCTGCGGAAGACCGAGCTTGGCCACGTTGCCGGAGAGGGCGGCACCGAAGGCCAGCCGGGCGCTGGTCACCCACCAGGGCAGCCACGCCGGCAGCGCGATCTGGTCCGACGGCCGCCCGAGCAGGAACTTGCGCAGCACCCACTCGCCGCGACGCTGGGAGATCGACGCCGACCGGGCACACTCGGCGGCCGCCACCGCGATGTCCATCGCCGAGTTGCCCGCGCCCACCACGAGGACGTCCCGCCCTTTTAGCTGGTCGGCGTTGCGGTAGTCGTGCGAGTGGATCTGCTGCCCGTCGAACGTGCCCGGGTAGGCCGGCTCGGGCCACCGCGCGTCCCAGTGGTGGCCGGTCGCGACGACGACCGCGTCGAACTCCTCGGTGCGCGTTCCGTCGGGCCCGGTGACGGTGACCGACCAGCGGCCGTCGGCCTCCCGGTCGACCCGGTCGACGGTGGTGGAGAACGTGAGGCGATCGCCGAAGCCGAAGTGCTCGACGTAGTCCCGGAAGTAGGCGGCGACCTGGTGGTGCATGGCGTAGGCCGGGTAGTCCTGCGGCATCGGGAAGTCGGAGTAGGCCATCCGTGGGCAGGACGTGTTGATCTCGAGGGTGTCGTAGCAGGCGGACCGGCCGTTGGGGTTGTCGTAGACCCAGTTGCCGCCGACGACCGGGCCCTGTTCGTAGCACTCGAACGGGACGCGCGCGCCGTAGAGCGCCTTGGCCGCGGTGATCCCGCTCGACCCGGCGCCGATCACGCAGACCCGCGGCAAGGTGGGGTCGGGGGTGATCGGCGCACGCTGGGCTGGCGCTCGATGCCCGGCCTTGACCATGTAGGACATGTCGTCATGGTGGCACGGGGAAGCGGTGCTCCGACAGGGATCGAAGCCGACGGGGGTCGCCGGAGATGGGGAAGTTCGGCCGACATGCACGCCGGTGTGGGGCTAATGTCGCAGGTGGACTGCGCCTGACTACGGACACATTCGTCGCGGGGTCCTCGAGTTCGCGGTGATGGCCACCGCAGCCGCGGTGGCCGGATGGAGTTCGCATCCACCCGGGAGGGTGTCCGATGGACCTGCACCTCGATGGAAGATCCGCGGTGGTGACCGGCGCCAGCAAGGGCATCGGCCTGGCGATCACCCGCAGCCTCGCCGCGGCCGGTGCGCAGGTGGTCGCCGGATCACGAACCCGTACACCGCAACTGGAGGCCCTCGAGTCCGAAGGGAAGGTCACCTTCGTCGCCTGTGACCTGTCCACGGCCGAGGGGCCGATCGCGCTGGTCGCGGCCGCCGAGCGGCTGGGCGGTGTCGACATCCTGGTCAACAATGCCGGCGCGGTCACCCCGCGGCCCGGTGGCTTCGTCTCGGTCACCGACGAGGACTGGAACGCCGCGTGGTCACTCGGGATGATGGCCGCGGTCCGGACAACCCGCGCCGCGATCCCGGGGATGACCGCGCGCGGCAGCGGGTCCATCGTCACGATCGGCTCGGTCAACGCGTTCTACCCCGATCCCGGCATACCCGACTACTGCGCGGTCAAGGCCGCGCTCACCAACCTCACCAAGGCCCTGTCGAAAGAGCTGGGCCCCAAGGGTGTTCGCGCCAACTCCGTCAGCCCGGGCCCGGTGTCGACGGACCTGTGGTTCGGCGACGGCGGCGTCGCGGACGTGATCGGGAAGTCGAGCGGCGCGAGCGCCCAGGAGGTCGCGGACGGCGCCGTCGCCGGCACCGCGACCGGGCGGTTCACCACCCCCGACGAGGTCGCCGACCTGGTGGTGTTCCTGGCCTCCGACCGGGCCGCGAACATCACCGGCGCGGACATGACCATCGACGGCGGATTCATCACCACCGTGTAGGTAGAAGCCGATCACCGAAGAAACGGGCAGGAAGGGACACCTCATGAGAATCACCCAACTCGCCAGGTCGGCCTTCGTCATGGTGGCCCTGGTGGTCATGGCCGCCGTGACGACCGCGATCCCGGCGGCCGCGAAACCGCTGCCCACGATCGTGCTGGTGCACGGGGCGTTTGCCGACACCACCAGTTGGGACGGCGTCGCGGCGAATCTGCGGGGCCGCGGCTACACCGTCGTCGTACCGGACAACCCACTGCGCGGACCCGGCTACGACTCCGCCGCGATCGAGAAGACGCTCGCCGGCATCTCGGGTCCGGTGGTGCTCGTCGGACACTCCTACGGCGGTGCGGTCATCACCAACACCCACAACCCGAACGTGAAGGCGCTCGTCTACGTGGCGGCCTTCGGCCCGGCGCAGGGCGAGCCGGTTCAGCTGGCACTGGATCCGATCCGGTTCCCGGGCAGCCAACTCCTGCCGCCGGCCCTGCAGGTGAAGGTCGTCGACGACGCGCACGCGATCGGCGGCAAGAACCTTGACGGCTACATCGCCGACGCATACTTCCACCAGGTGTTCGCGCCCGACGTCAGCGACAGTGTCGCCGCGACCATGCTCGCCCACCAGCGCTCGATCGCCCTGTGGGCGAACCTCGAACCGTCCGGGCCCACGTCGTGGTCGAACACCCCGAGCTGGTACCTGGTCTCGGCGGGCGACACGGTGATCCCGCCGGCGGCGCAGCGGTTCATGGCCGACCGCATGCACGCGCACACCAGCGAGGTCCAGGCCTCGCACGTCGCGCTGGTCTCGCAGCCCGGCGTGGTGGCCGACACGATCGTCGCGGCGGCCAACGGCTCGTAGCGGTCAGAGCCCGGTCGTCAGGACGACGCGGAATCGGGCCTTGCCGCTGAGGGCGTGGCGATACGCGGCCGGCGCGTCGATCAGCGGGACCTGCTCGATCATGGGACGGATGCCGGTGAGGGCCGCGAAGTCCAGGGTCCGTTCGACGTCGCGGGCGGTGCCGGCCGGGTGCCCGCGCACCGCGCGGGACTGGAAGATCAGTTGGAAGGGGCTGACCGGGATCGGATCCGGGACGGCGCCGATGACGATCAGTTCGCCGTCCGCGGAGAGCCCGTCGATGGTGGCGGCCATGGCCGCGGAGTTGGCGGCGGTGGCCTGGACGACCCGGGCACCGCCCAGACTGGTCAGCTCGACGGCGACGTCCTGCGTGGTGGAGTCTATGTAGTGCCGGGCGCCGAGCTGGCGGGCAAGCGGTTCCTTGTCCGGGCCGCGGGCGATCGCCACCGTGTCGAAACCCATCTTCGCCGCGAACTGGACGCCCAGGTGCCCGAGGCCACCGAGGCCGAGGACCGCGACCAGGTCGCCGGGCCGGGCCGAACTCCGGCGCAGCGAGTTGTAGGTGGTCACCCCGGCGCAGGCCATGGGCCCGGCCTCGGCGGCGGTGAACTCGTCGGGGATGCGGGCGATCGCGTTGGCGGGCACCACCACCGCGTCGGCGTACCCGCCCGGGTAGTGCCAGCCGGGAACCTGGAGGTTCTCGCAGTGCATGAAGTCCCCGTCCCGGCACGGGTCGCAGTACAGGCACGCGCCGCCGAACCAGCCGACCGCCACCCGATCCCCGGGGCGCCAGCGGGCGACCGCCTCGCCGACCGCGTCGATGCGACCCGCGATTTCGTGGCCGGGGGTCACCGGGAAGGTCACGCCGGGCAGCGCGTTGGTGACGAACGCGTCGTCGGAGTGACAGATGCCGCAGGCCTCCACGGTGACCCGCACCTGACCCGGATCGGGGTCGGGAATCTCGCGGGTGGTGACGCGCAGTTCGGCGCCGGGCTGGTCTACCTGGACGGACCGGATAATGGCCATGACGTGTATCTCCTCCCTGGCGTGATCAACGCGGGTCGGAGGACCGTACGAGATGTCGTGCGGGGCAGAGATACTCGCCAGGAGTTGGGTGCAGAGACGGTCCGGACCGCCGCGGCGCGCCCCGTCCTGACGGGGCCCACCGGCATTCGGCGTCGATGTTTCGAGCGTAGTGCCCATCCGTCGCGATGACCATCGCCCGGCCGGTCGCCATCTCCTTCGAGGTGCTACGGGTGATGGACTTTCGGCGTTTCGTGGTGGGAGTGTGGATGTCGGGCCTGCCCGAGAGGCATCGGCCGGCGGTGACATCGGCCGGCAGCAACGGAGGAGTGGTGGCCGTGGACACGAAACTCGAGATTGTGGTTTTGCCGGTCTCCGATGTGGAGCGGGCCAAGGACTTCTACCAGTCGCTCGGGTGGCGTGAGGACGCCGACGTCACCACCGGCCCGGATTTCCGGGTGGTGCAGCTGACACCGCCGGGTTCGGCCTGCTCGGTCATCTTCGGCACCGGTGTCACCTCGGCGGCCCCCGGCTCGGCGGACGGCCCGCAGCTCGTGGTCACCGACATCGAGGCGGCCAGGGCCGACCTGGCGAGCCGCGGTGCGCCGGTCAGCGACGTCTTCCACGACACCGGTGGGGTGTACCACCACGCCGGGGCCACCGGCCGGGTCCCCGGGCCGGACCCGGACCGCCTGAGCTACTGCTCGTGGCTGTCCTTCGCCGACCCGGACGGCAACACCTGGTTCGTGCAGGAGGTCACCACCCGGCAACCCGGCCGGGTGGTGACCTCCGGTCCGGTCGCCTACGCCTCCGCCGCCGACCTGGCGGAGGCGCTGCGCCGCGCGGCCGCCGCGCACGGCAGGCACGAGGAACAGATCGGGCAGGCCGACCCGGACTGGCCGGACTGGTACGCGCAGTACATGGCGGACGAGCGCTAGGGACGAGCGTCAGAACTGGATGGACTTCGTCTCCAGGAACTCGGCGAGGCCGTCGGGTCCGAACTCACGGCCGTTGCCGGACTGCTTGTAGCCGCCGAACGGTGCGTTCAGGTTGAACGCACCGCCGTTGACCGCGACCTGACCGGTCCGGAGACGACCGGCCACCGCGCGGGCCCGGTCGACGTCCCGCGACCACACCGCGCCCGAGAGGCCGTAGTCGGTGTCGTTGGCAATGACGACGGCCTCGTCCTCGGTGTCGTAGGGGACGATCGAGAGGACCGGCCCGAAGATCTCCTCCCGGTGAATCGTCATGTCCGGGGTCACATCCGAGAACACGGTGGGCCTGACGTAGTACCCGGCCGGCAGTCCGGGGAGCGGTCCGCTGCCGCCGGTGAGAAGGGTGGCGCCCTCCGCCACGCCGCGGTCGATGTAGCCGCGGACGCGGTCCAGTTGCGTCTTCGAGACCAGGGGGCCGAGCACGGTTCCCGCGTCGGCGGGTTTGCCGACGGCGACCGACTCCGCGGCGGCCTTGACCGCGGACTCGACCTCGGTGAGCCTGTCCCGGGGGACGATCAGTCGCGTCAGCGCCGAGCAGGTCTGGCCGGAGTTCAGGAACGCCATCTGCACGGCGTGCGGCACCACCGCGTCGAGGTCGGCGTCGGGGAGCACCACGTTGGCGCTCTTGCCGCCGAGTTCGAGGGTGACCCGTTTGACTGTGCGGGCGGCCAGTTCGCTGACCCGGGTGCCGGCACGCGTGGACCCGGTGAAGGACACGAGGTCGACGTCTGGGTGCGAGGCGATGGCCTCGCCGACCACCGGTCCGGTGCCGCTGACCAGGTTGAACACCCCCTTGGGCAGGCCGACGGCATCGACGATCTCCGCCAGCAGCCAGGCGTCGAGCGGCGCCACCTCGCTGGGTTTGACGACCACGGTGTTGCCGGCGGCGAGCGCGTAGGCGACCTTGCCCGCGATCTGGTGCAGCGGGTAGTTCCACGGGGTGATCGCGCCGACGACCCCGACCGGTTCGCGGACGATGAGCGAGTTGCCGCGCTCGGTCTCGAACTCGAAGGACTCGGCCACCTCGGCGGCGTGCAGGAAGCTGTTGATCGGCATCGGCACCTGCACCGCCGCCGCGAACGAGAGCGGGGACCCCATCTCGTCCGAGATCGTCTGCGCGACTTCGTCTGCGCGGTCGATCAGGCCCTGCGCGACGGCCCGCAGGTAGGTGGCGCGTTTGTCGACCGGGGTGTGCCACCAGTCCTCGAACGCGGCCCGGGCCGCGGCAACCGCGGCGTCCACGTCGGCGGGACTGCCGTCCGGTATCGCGGCGATGACCTCCTCGGTGGCGGGGTTGAGGACGTCGATGCTCGCGGTTCCCTGGGAGGGGACCCACTGCCCGCCGATGTACAGCTGGTCGAAATGATGTGTGCTCATGTCTGCCTGCTCCGTTGGTCGGTCGGCGGTCAGTAGTCGGCGTCGGTGAACTCGATGACGCCGCGCAGGTTCCTGCCTGCCAGCATGTCGTCGTAGCCCTGGTTGATCTCCTCGAGCGTGTACGTCCGGGTGATCAGCTCGTCGAGTTTCAGCGCGCCGCTGCGATACTCGTTGAGCAGGGCCGGGATCTGGGTGCGCGGCCCGATGCCGCCGAAGATCGCGCCCTGCAGGCGTTTCTGCAGCAGGGTCAGCTCGAACAGGCTCAGGGTCACGTTGGTGTCGGTGTAGTCGCCCATGCCGACCACCACGACGGTGCCGCCCTTGGCCGTGATGCTCATCGAGGGCGCGATGATGTCGCCGGTGATCTCGCCGACGGTGATGACCGTGACGTTGGCCATCTCGCCCCAGGTGATCTCGCCGATCGTCGCGGCGGCCTCCTCGATCGAGGCGAAGGCGTGGGTGGCGCCGAACCGGATCGCCTCGGTCCGCTTGAACTCGACCGGGTCGATCGCGACGACGAACCGGGCGCCGGCGGCGTGCGCACCCTGGACGGAGTTGATGCCGACACCGCCGACCCCGACCACCACCACCGTGTCGCCGACCTTGGTGCCGCCGGCCTCGGTCGCCGATCCCCACCCGGTGGCGACGCCGCAACCGAGCAGCGCCGCCGACTTCAGCGGAATGTCGTCCTCCACCTTGACAAGTGACGCCTGGTTGACCGTGATGTAGGGGGAGAACGTGCCGAGCAGGCACATCTGCGTGAGACCCACGCCGTCCTGGGTGACCCGGTATGACTTGTCGGCGATCGAGAGCCCGGTGAGCAGTCCGGCGCCCTCGTCGCAGATGTTCTGCAGGCCCATCGAACACGGCTTGCACACGCCGCAGGCCGGGATGAACGCGGTGACGACGTGGTCGCCCTCGGCGAGCCGGCTGACGCCCCGGCCGACCTTCGTGACGATGCCCGCGCCCTCGTGACCGCCGATGGCGGGGAAGGGGACCGGGCTGTGCCCGGTGCGCAGGTGGTGGTCGGAGTGGCACATTCCGGAGCTGGTCAGGCGAACCTGGACCTCTCCGTCCACGGGATCTCCGAGGTCGACCTCCTCGACCTTCCAGTCCTCGCCGACACCGCGGAGTACAGCTGCCTTGGTCTTCAAGATTGCTCCTTCTGTGGCCCAGCTCACATTGTCGTGATGGGGCCACGTTAGGTGCAGTGGGTGACCTGTGTCACGTGCGCCGCGCGACGAGGCTTTCCAGCAGCGCGGGGATCAGGCGTTCTTCCATCACTGCGGCGCCCGACACGTGCATGGCCTCGGCCAGCTCTGGTTCCCAGGGGGATGCGGCGGGGCGGTCCTTCTCCTTGAGCGGCTCGGACCTGCCGAGCTTCGATGCGTGCAGGTACGTCGCGGCGTCCATCAGCCAGGGCTGTGCGCTGAGATCGGCTATTGCACGGGCTGTGGTACGCAGGCCGGTCCAGTCGAAGTCGCCACGCCAGTGGACGGTGCCGCGTACCGACGCGAGCAGCCGGCGAGCCGCCACCGTCGGCTGACCCTCGGTGCAGACCAGCGGTGGGCACGCGGGACCGAGCTCTCGGGCCGCGGCGTTGAGCACCGCAGGGTTCTCGCAGACGAATACGTCGCCGGGGGCCAGTTCGAGGGACCAGTCCCGGATCTGGCCGAGCGTCAGCACACACGGCTGTCTGTCCCGGTTGGCGACGTCGAGCAATCCCGACATGGGATGGTCACCGAGCAACCGGACGCCGAACACCGAGACGCGACTCGACAGTGCGTCCGCGACCACCCCGAACTCTGCCCACAGCCAGTTCCGCTCCTCGGCGTTGGTCGGCTCCTCCACTCCGACTTCGTCGGCGAGGGCCCGCAACACCAATGTGCGGGTCGCGGAGGCCTTGCTCAGCGCCTTCGTGTTCCCGGTGGCCGACTCCGCGAGTTCGGTGAGGGAGAGTCCCGGCGCCGGTAGCGCCGCCAGCACCAGGGCCGCCTCCCGGGCAGACCCGGTGCGGAGTGCGGTCTTTCGGCCCCGCGCAGCTTCGACCGAGTCGAGTCGGACGCGGTGACGCGGATCGCCGAGGATCTCACGTACCTCGGCGAGTGCCCGGTCGTCGGTTTCCTCCTGGGCTGCCGCGTCGGCCTTCCGGTCGACGAGTGGGGCTGCCTCGGTGAGGACGGTGAGCAGTCCGCGTCGACCGTACCCGGGCCCACGTAGGTACTCGTCGAGCTTGGCGAGGGGGAACTTGATGGTCGGGGTCGCGGAGTTCGTCGCGCTGACGCCCATCGCCTTTCGGAGCCGGTGCAGGTCGGGGACGTCCGATCCCTGCGGCACGCTCACCGCTCCCTGGACCCGCATTCCGTTGGCTTCGAGCAGTTTCCGGGCACGGGCCAGGACGGCGTCGAGCTCAGGGGTTCCCTCCCATGTCATGGCCTACGCCTGCGCGAACTCGAGCCCGCCCTCTGCCGGTGCGAGCATCCGCCGGCGCAGCGGCGAGCCGAGCGCCCGCGCGAGGTCGGTGCCGTCGTGCTCGGCCAGCAGTTCGCCGCCGGACCACACCAGCAACGCGGCGCTGACGGTCTGCTCCGCAGTCGAGTGCGCCAGGTCGTAGTGGGCGCACCCCGGGACCCCGGCGTAGGTCACCCACAGGTCGTACCCGGTCATGAACAGGTCCAGGTCGAACTGCACGCTCAGCCCGAGCAACTCGCTGCGGCCGTTGTCGTCGACACCCGCGAACGCCTCGTCGAGCCCGAGCAGCCGGGGGGAGTGCGGGTCGGCGGACGAGAGCATCACGTGCGCCGCCGCGAACAGCGGCAGGTGCAGCGACACCGACTGCTCGCCACCGGAGAGCGCGCCGTGCCGCGCCACCGTCAGCCGGTCCTCGCTGCCGTCGCCGCCGATCAGGGTGAACGAGAACACCCGCCAGCGGCGGTAGTCCAGGGCCGTCGACAGGATCTCCGGGTAGGACCGCTCGGGGTGCGCGGCCCGCGCGATCCGGATCTGCGCCGCGAAATGCGCACGCATCGTGGCCAGTTCGTCCGGGCCGAGGCCCGACGCGTCCCGGTCCAGCAGCTTCGAGATGGCCCGCGAGTTGTCGTCGAGGTTGTCCGCCAGCACCCAGTGCACGCCGATGGTGCTGCCGGAGGACATGCGCCGCTCGCGCATCTCCGCGCCCATCTGGCCGATCAGCTCACGGGCGTCGACGGTCCGCTCGTGGATCTGCTGCGCCAGCCCGGTCAGCAGCGCGTCCTCGAGGATGCGCCGCTCGGACTCGGTGAGCAGCTGCTCCTGGTCGGCCCGCGCGCCGCCGATCCGGGCCGCGAACTCGCCGATCGAGGAGTAGCCCTGCTCGTCCTGCACCCGGACCGTGGTCAGACCGTCGGGTGCGTCCCACTGCAGCCGGTAGTCCTGGCCGGCCGCCGCGAGTTGCGCGTCGAAGTCCTGCAGCGCGGAGGTCAGGGCCGTCCGGGTGGCCTTGCGGGCGCCGTCGCTGACCTTGACCGACGCGGTCGCGTCCGCCATCGCCGAGTGCAGCGCGTGCACCTCGGGCGGCAGCACCGACGCCCCCGAGCCGGGGCCGTCCTCGCTCTGGATGCGGTACACCAGCTGGTCGGCGCTGAGCCACGCCGCCGCACTCGCGGGCCAGGAGTGGGCGTCGGTGACGCCGATGAGCTCGAGCAGGTCACGGCGCGCATAGGGGGCGAGCCGGTCGGCGTCGGCGCGGGCCTCGGTGAGCGCGCTGCGCAGCGTCTCGACCGCGGTGTGGTGGGCGCCCGCGGACTTGCCGATCTCCTCGACCGCCGAGTCGCTGGCCTTGCGCGCGGCGCGCTGCTCGACCTTGCACTCCTCGATCCGCGCCCGGGCCTTCTCGAGGTCCGCGTCGATCTGGTCGGCGTTCGCGCCGAGCAGGTCCCGGAGCATGTCCAGGCGCTGCACCTGCTGGGCGTAGCTCTCCTCCGCGATCGCGGACTCCTCGGCATGCTCCTCGGCGATGCCGCGCGCCTCGGCGTGCCGGTCGTCGGCCTCGCGCAGGTGCTCCACCTCCTTGGCGTGCTCGCGGCGGCACCGCAGCACCAAGTCGCCCTGCTTCTCGAAGTGCCCGATGGCGGCCGCCAGGGAGTCGAGGTCCCGGGCCAGGTGCGGGGTCCGGTGCGCGACCGCCGTGGACCGCAACGCCTTCTCCTTGGCGCTGAGGTCGGCGATGGCCTGGTCCAGCTCCCGCTGCGACGACGCCGCGGCCTCGGAACGGGTCCGCAGCGCGCCCGCCGACTCCGTCACCGCCTTGAGCGCGGCGAGCACCGGCGTGGTGCGCGGCAGCGACTTCGCCGCCGCTGCCACCGCCGTGATCAGCTCGGCCGTCCCGCGTTGGGTGTGCAGGGCGGCCTCGCGGGCTGCCTCGGCGGCCTCGAGGGCGGCGTCCAACTCGGCCAGCCGCAGCTCGCGGCGCCGCGCCCGGGCGGTCGCGCCGATGTACTCGGCGTCGGTCTTGGTGTGGCGGCCCTGCTGCACGCCCTGCCAGAACCGGCCGTCGTGTCCGACCGCGACGGCCGCGTCGGTCCAGCCGGACTCCTCGCGGGCTGTGTCGGACGAGCCGGACTCCCCGCCGGCTGTGCGCAGCGAGATCGACGCCAGCAGCGCCTCGACCCGGCCCTCGGGGACGCCGGCGTCGGCCTCGACCAGCAGCACGTCGGCCAGCGTCGGGCCGGTGGGGCGGCGGTCGGCGGGCAGCGGCACCAGGTACTGCTCGGACGCCGCATCCGGCGCCTCGTCGCCGCCGTACACCCAGCCGTCGAGCAGGTTCGCGGCCTGCAGCGCCGACTCGACGCCGGCGGCGACCGCGGGGTCCACGTCGTCCGCGAACCGCACCAAGCGCCACAGCGGGGCGCCGGACAGGTGCTCGCGCGAGCCGGTGCGGGCCGCGAAAGCCGGTGGTGCGTCGTCGCTCTCGGCGGCGATCCGGTCACGGTCGGCAGTCAGTGCGGCCACCGTGGCCGCCGCCTGCGCGGCATCCGCGCCGGCCTGCTGACGCCGGAAGCGGACGGCGTCGAGGCCCTCCTCGGTGTGCTCGGCCAGCAGCGTGGCCAGGCTGGGGGACTCGTCGTCGCCGACGTCCGCGACCGCGTCGTGCAGGGCCACGAACATCTCGCTCGACACCCCGATCGACGCATAGGTCGCGGAGTTGCGGGTCCACCACGTGCGCAGCGCCTTCGCGCACTCGGACCGGGCCAGCTGGGCGCCGGCCTCGGCCTCCACGACCGCGGCACGGGCGGCGTCCAGCAGCTCCCGGCCGCGGTCCGCGGCGCGGTCCGCGCGGGTGCGTTCGGTGCTCGCCTTGTCGACGGTGGCCAGTGCCTCCCGGACCACCCGGACGTCGCCGTCGCGCTCCTCGGCGTGCCCACGCACGGCGGCGGTGAGCTGGTCGGTGCGCGCGGCGTCGGGCAGCGGCGTCCAGACGATGCCGGCGTCCTCGGCGGCGGACTGCAGTTCGTCCTCGGCCCGGGCCAGGGCCGCGGTGGCGGCGGAGACGGCGGCGGCGGAGCGGTCCGACTCGCCGGCCCGCTGCTCGAGGCTGGCCTGCGCCTTGCGGGCCTTGTCCGACTGCTGCTCGGTGGAGAGCTTGAGCTGCGCGACCACCGCGGCCAGGTCGTCGAGTTGCTGCTTGCCCTCGTACGCGCCGGAACGCTGCAGCGTCTCGAGGTCGGACCGGCTCTGCTCGAGGTCGCGTTCGGCGGCGGTCAACCGTTCCTCCGCCGCGAGCCGCTCCTCCTGGCGCCGGGCCTGCAGGGCTGCGGCGTCGAACAGCGTGCCGATGCCCTGCTCGACGGACTCGAGCCGCCGGGAGACCTGTTCGACGTCGGCGCGGGCCTGCTGGCGCAGGTACTTGCGGTACACCGTGACGAAGTCCTGTGCCGCCTGGTCGGCCGCCGCGAGACCCTCGAGCGCGCGCCCCACCTCCTCCATGTCGCTGAAGGACCGGGCCGCCTCGAGCACCAGGTGCTCGTCGAGCGGCCGGAGACCGTCGGTCAGTGCCTGGGACAGGCCCTTCGGGTCGAGGTTCTTCGCCAGCTGCGGGCGGCGCAGGGTGAGGATCAGGTTGATCAGCTGGTCGTACCGCTCGGCGCCGAGGCCGAAGAGCCGGGCGTCGATCGCGGCCCGGTAGTCGGTGGGACGGTCGGTGAGCGCGTCGGTGCCGAGCTGGTCGGCGAGCTGGCGCTTGGTGAGCGGGCGGTCGTCGCTGCCGAGCAGCGAGAAGTCCACTCCCACTCGGCCTTCGGCGACGAAGTGCCACCGGGTCACCTTGTCGTTCTGCCGGGTGGCGCGCATCCCGATGCCCACCGTGACGGCCTCCGGGTCGTCCTGCGGCCCGCGGGCGAACTCCATCCAGACGTACGAGTGCGCGCTGTCCTGTCCGCGGTAGAGCAGGTTGGACTTCATGGTCCGTTCCTCGCCGGCGAACGGGTTCAGCCGGCGGGGCTCGATGCGACCGTCGAGGACGAACGGGAACAGCACCTCGAGCGCCTTGGTCTTGCCCGAGCCGTTGGGCCCCCGCAGCACCAGTCGCCCGTCGGCGAAGGAGAACTCCTGGTCGCGGTAGTCCCACAGGTTGATGATCCCGGCCCGGGTGGGACGAAAGCGCGCGCGTGCCATGCGAATCTGCCTCTACTTCTCTGCGGGGCTGGGGTCGGTGGAACGGAACTGCGGGGAACCGGACTGTGGCGAGCCGGGGTGCACGTCGAACAGGTCGGGCTGGGCGGCGCGCTCGCGGACCGTCACCACCACGCCGCGGTACCGCGCCAGCGCGGGCAGCGCCAGCACCCCACCGTCGGTGCGCCGCACCAACATCTGCTTGTCCAGCAGCTCGACCGCACGGCGCCGCAGCCCGTCCGGGTCCGCCTGCCACTGCGCGGCGAAGGTGCGCCCGAACCGTCGGACCAGCTCGGCCACCGCCGCGTCGATCCAGCTGTCCTCGATCAGCGGGTACCGCGGCGGCTCCCGGTACTCGGTCTCGGCCGCCACGGTGTCGGTCTCCGGCTCCTCCGGTTCGTCCGCGAGCCCGCGGAAGATACCGGCGTCCGGGATGGCGGAGTCCAACTGCGCCACCAGGTCCGAGTGCCGGGACTCGGGCAGCGGCAGCCGCACCGGCTCGGGGGCATCGGGATCGAGCACCCGGTCGGCGATCTCCCCGGCCAGCAGCAGGGCCACCTGCGCGACGGTGCCGGTGCTGGGGAACCTCAGGTCCGAGAGCCGGCCGGACGAGTCGATCAGGGTGATGCCCTCGGCGCGGCGCTCGGCGACCAGACCGGTCAGCTTCTCCACGTCCGCGGCGGTGCGGGGCAGGGCCAGCTGGAGGGCCTCGTCGTCGTCGAGCTCGGCGGCGTACACGACGGGCCGTTCCACCAGCGCGCGGCGCACCCGGCGGGCGGTCTCCCGGACGTCCGTGGCGTGCTCGGCGTTCGGCGGCGCGTCGGCACCGCCGGCCACCAACCCCTCGACGGACACCAGGTGCTGCAGTGCCCGGTGCGGCCGGAACAGCGCCACCACCACGGAGCGGTCGATGTCGTAGAGCGCTTCTCCCGCAGCGGGATTCGCGGCCCAGCCGGTGGCGTCGCCGTCGGCGAGGGCGATCGCGCCGCGGGCCGTGAGCCACCCGACGGCGTCGACGAAGGCGTCCCGGTCCGCGGCCCGCTCGGTGGACAGGTCGACGCCGTCCACCKGGGCGGCGTCGGCGGCGACATGGTCGGCGAGCTCGGAGAGGGTGATCTGGTTGCCCGCACGTCCCAGGGCCGCGAGGCACAGCGCCAGGTAGGCGTACCGGTGCCGGTCGAAGTCGCGGTCGGTGCCGGTGCGGGCGGGGGTGGTGGCGTCGAGCCGGTCCGCGACGGTGAACAGCCGGGCCGTCGTCTCGGTGACCTCGAGCCGGTAGCCGAACAGCTCGAGCAGGTCGTCGCGCAGTTCGGTGGCCCAGCGGCGCAGCAGCGGCAGCGCCACCCGGTCCGGGTAGGTGGCGGTGACGAGGTGGTTGGCCAGGATCACCCGGGCCGCACGCTGGTAGGAGTCCAGGGCCAGCGGTGAGATCTCGTGCGCCCTCACTGCACGCTCACCCGCAGCCCGTCCAGGTGCAGGCTGCCGCGCGCGGTGCGGACGGTCGTCGACTCGGTGTGCGGGGTCAGCGTCAGCCGCACCCCGCTGTCCGAGCCGGTGGAGCTGGCCACCCGGCCGCTGACCGGCACCCGCGCGGTGAGCGCGGCGTTGAGCAGGCTGAGCAGCACCTGCGTCTCCTGTTCGTCGAGGGTCCGCTCGTAGACGCCGCCCGCGGCGAGGGACGCGGCGGCGACGCTGCGGGCCCGCTGCTGGTCGAGTTGGCGCTCGCGGAGACGGCGGATGCCGGCGTCGTTGCGCTGCACCCGCCCCGGCAGGCCGGTGGAAGGCGTGCGCCCGGTCTCGGCGAGGGTGCGGGAGATCTCCACCGGCGGCGCGTCCCACCAGGACCGCGACTGCGGGATCACGTCCGCGTCGGGATGGAGCATCGACAGGTGCCGGGGCTGGCCAAGGTCGAAGACGGACCGGTACAGCGCGTGCGCCGCGTCCTCGGTGGGGGTCGCGGCGAACCAGCCGGCGAGGTGGCGCAGCTGGCTCTCCCGGCTCACCCCGCCGCGGCGGGTCTCGGTCACCCGGCGCAGCAGCGCGAGCACGGCCGCGATGGCGCTCATCGTCCCCTCGCGCAGCCGTTCGGACTCGCTGAGTCCGGCCTCGGCGGCGACGAACCACTGGGTCAGGCCGCGCCAGCGCGCGGCCCAGTCCGCCTCCCGCTCCTCGACCGGCAGGAACATCCGTTCGTCGCTCGCGGCGGCCCGGGCGAGCAGCCGTTCGATGCCGGTTGCCTCGACCTCGGCGATGGCGTGCGCGATCTTCGGCGCGTACCGGGCCAGGTCGGAGCTGAACTCCCGCATGTGGGTCAGCAGCGCGTCCTTGTGCGTCAGGAACGACTCCGGGGTGATCTCGGTGGTGCGGACCAGGTCGCCGAGCGTCAGGTAGAACTGCGCGGCCCGGGCGGCCATCTCGGAGAGCGTCGAGTCCAGGCGGTTGAGCTTGCGGTAGATCAGGTCGCCGTCCGCCGTGCGGTTGGCGTCCGCGAGTTCGTTCATGTCGGCCAGCAGGTCCGGCAGCGCCAGGCGGGAGAGCGAGGCGTCGTCGCCGCGGGCGCCGAGCACGTCCTCGACCGCGCGGAAGGTCTGGTAGCCGAGCTGGCTGAACTGGTAGACGAAGTGCCGGTTGCGGTACTCGGCGAGGGTCGCGGCGCGGGAGCCGTCGTAGCTTCGTTCGAGCACGCCCCACTGGTGCAACTGTTCGAGCAGGGGGCCGATCTCCGCGGCCGTCAGCCGGCCGGCGGGGTCGTCCGCCGCGATCGTGGCCAGCCGGTCGGCAACCTCGGCGCCGTGCAGGAGCACCACGTAGTTCGCGCGGGCATGGTCGAACGCGCGCAACACCCACAGGTAGTCCGCCCGCTTCTCCGCGGTCGCGAAGGAGAACAACCGCAGCCGGTCGTCGCGGACGAACGTGTCACGGGTTGCCAGGTCGGCGGTACCGGAATCGCTCACCGGGAACAGCCTAGGGGAGCGGGACTCTCGCGTGGTCAACCGGCAGGGAGCGCGTGTCCCGGGGCGGGTCGACGGCCCGGAGACGCAGCGCGTCCCGGGACCGTGACGGTCCCGGGACGCGGTCGGACACCTTCGGGTGGCTACAGCGGGACCGGCATGCCGTAGGTCATCACGATGTTGCCGTCGGCGGTCTCGAGTCGCGCGTAGGGGCGGATCGTGGTCTGCCCGATCGCTCCGGAGACGCTGCCCTGAACCCCGCCGATGCGGATCTTTGCCCTCGGTCCGTCGAACTCCTTGTCCTTGACCACCGGGACGTCGGTGATGCCGCCCGGCTGGAGGTCGAAGATGAAGTTCTGCTGCGGGATGATGTCGCCGAGAAGTTCACCGCGGTTCTCGAACGCGAGTCCCAGAGCGAAGTCGTCGGTGACGTCGCCGAGGGCGATGGCGTCTCTGTGCTCCATTTCGAACCCGAGCCCTGGTGTGTTGAGCTGGATGGAGGCGCCGGTCAAGGCGACCGGGTACCCGACCTGGTAGCCGAAGGTCAGCTTGCTGCCCTTGGCGTCCGCCGCGCCGGGACCCTCGATGCGGGCCTCCGCGTAGCCGTTGTGGAAGAACTCCCGGCTGAGCGGCGAGCTGTCGAGCGGTGCGACGATCTGGATCGAGGTGTCGCCCTGGCTGACTTCGAGCCGGTTGCCGTGGTCGTCGAAGATGCTGTTCGCGTTGTCGACTGCCGCGGACGAGGTCCCGCCGCCGAGCGTGATCCCGAGCAGTGCCGCGCCCGCAGCGGCGAGCGCACGGGTGGCAACTACCTTGCGATTTCGACGTGGCTTGCGATTATCCGTCATGAAATCATCATCCGTTCGGTCGCGTTCCGAGGTGCCCAGCACCTGGTCACCAGTTCAATGATGGATCCCCGATCTGGGTCAGACGTTAGTGGATGACGGCCGAGTGCGCGCGCCTTTGCACACCGGACCCGCCGGTCAATCCCGTTCCGGTGCAGCGGTGGGTCCGTTCCGCGGCATCAGCAGCGGCGCCAGCACCGCGAGCGCCGTCGTCGGCACCAGGAACGCCGCGGCCGGGCTGACCGAGTAGAGCGGCGTCAGCAGTAGCGGGGCCAGCGCACCGCCGCCGAACCTGAAGGCCTGTACCACCGACACCGCGCCACCCCGGTTGGCGCCGGTGCCGGCGAGGATCGAAGCGTTCACCCCGACGAGGACGAGCTGCGAGGCCGCGCCCGCCAGCGCCCAGGCCACCGCGACGACGGCGAGCGAGCCGACCAGTCCCGTGGCGATGATCGTCGCGGCACCCCCGATCGAGCCGACCAGCACCGCGGTGCGCGCGCCGTACCGGTCGATCAGGTCGCCCACCGGCCGCGCGACCAGCATGCCGACGATGCCGAATCCGGTGAGCAGCAGCCCGCGTGACGAGGGTTCGAGGCCGAATGCGTCCTCGGCCCGGAACGCGATCAGGAAGTTGACGCCACCGAGGGCGCCCCAGCCGAGCAGCGACACCACGCCGATCCGTAGCACAGTCGGCTCGAGTGCGTCCCGGAGCCGAGGCGGCGGGCCGGTGGTCGTTTGCTCGCTGCTGGCGGGCAGGCCCGCCGCACCCAGCGCGAGCGCGACCGCCGCGATGACGACGAAGGCCAGTCGCCACTCGAACTCCGCGGCCAGCCCGCCGACGATCGGTGCGGTGGTCATGCCCGCGGCCTGCAACGCACCGAAGGTGCCCAGGGCCCGGCCCAGTTTGGCGCGCGGGGTGACCGCGGCCAGCGCGGCGAGCAGCAGCGGCGTGGTGAAGGCGTTGCCGGCGCCCTGCAGCACCCGCCCGGCGAGGAACACCTCGAAGGTCGGGGCCAGCGCACACAGCAGCGAGGCGAGTACATAGCAGCCGTAGGCGACCCGGACGGTGCGCAACCGGCCCCACCGGGCCCCGTAGGTGCCCGAGACCAGCATCAGGGCCGCGAACGGCAGCAGGTACGCGGTCACCGTGGACGCCGCGGTGGCGGCGCTGACACCGAGGTCTGCGCCCATCTCGGGCAGCATGCTGATGACGACGCCACCACCGAACGGACCTAGAAAGCCGCCGGCGTAGAGCGCGCCGCGTTGAAGTCGAGATCTCACAGACCGCCGAAACTCCCGGGCCCACGCCGCCGCAGGTACCGCTCGAACTCGGCGGCGATGGCGTCACCGTCGATCTTCGAGATCACCTCGGAGATGTCCACCTCCGCGTCGCCGCGCTCCTCGAGCGAGCGGACGTACTCGCTGATCTCCTCGTCGTCCTTGGTCATCTCGGTGATCGACTGCTCCCAGTCCTCGGACTGGGCGGGCAACTCCGCGAGCGGCACCTCGACGTCGAGCACGTCCTCGACGCGCTGCAGCAGCGCCATCGTGGCCTTCGGGTTCGGCGGTTGCGAGACGTAGTGCGGTACCGCGGCCCAGAACGAGATCGCCGGGACCCCGGCCTTGACGCACTCGTCCTGGAGCACGCCGGTGATCCCGGTGGGCCCCTCGTACCGCGTCTGTTCCAGGTTGAACCGGGCCGCCGACTCGGAGTTGTACGCGGTGCCGGTCACCGGGACCGGGCGCGTGTGCGGGGTGTCCGCCAGCAGTGCACCGAGGATCACCACCGTCGTCACGCCCAGGTCCTCGATGATCTCGAGCAGGTCGTCGCAGAAGCTGCGCCAGCGCATGTTCGGCTCGATGCCGCGCAGCAGCAGGACGTCCCGGTCGCTGCCGGGCGGCGAGCACACCGAGATCCGGGTGGCCGGCCACTCGATCTCCCGGGTCACCCCGTCGACCTGCCGCACCGTGGGCCGATTGACCTGGTAGTCGTAGTAGTCCTCCGAGTCGAGCTCCGCGAGGGGGCGCGCGTCCCAGATCAGCTCCAGGTGCTCGACGGCGCCGCTGGCCGCGTCGCCCGCGTCGTTCCAGCCC
This sequence comes from Rhodococcus sp. P4_C10, assembly GCF_056402135.1. Lineage (NCBI taxonomy): Bacteria > Bacillati > Actinomycetota > Actinomycetes > Mycobacteriales > Nocardiaceae > Rhodococcus > Rhodococcus sp. P4_C10. The sequence goes on from NZ_JBFUHZ010000002.1 coordinate 115,719, forward strand.
TCGAACGCAGCGACCAGGATCGGATTTCGCAGCACCACCGCGTCGCCGTCGGGGGAGGAATGACGGCCGTCGGGCGTGACATGGGGTTCGCTTGGACTCACCCACCCAGCCTACGACCAGGGTGATTTAGTCCGCCCACTACTGTGGACGGCATGTCTACCCCATTCAATTCCGGCCTGTTGGATGCGCTCACGCGGCGCGTTGTCATCGGCGACGGTGCGATGGGAACGATGTTGCAGGCAGCGGACCTCACCCTCGACGACTTCCTCGGGCTCGAGGGCTGCAACGAGATCCTCAACGAAACCCGGCCTGACGTGCTGCGCGACATCCACGCCGCCTACTTCGAGGCCGGCGCCGACGCCGTGGAGACGAACACCTTCGGCTGCAACCTCCCGAACCTCGCCGACTACGACATCTCCCACCGGATCCGTGACCTGTCCGAGCGGGGCACCCGCATCGCCCGCGAGGTCGCGGACGAGATGGGCCCGGGCCGCGACGGCATGCCGCGCTTCGTGTTCGGTTCGATCGGGCCGGGCACCAAGCTGCCGACCCTCGGCCACGCGCCCTTCGCGGTGCTGCGCGACGCCTACACCGAGTGCGCGCTCGGCATGATCGACGCGGGCGCGGACGCCATCCTGGTCGAGACCTGCCAGGACCTGCTCCAGGTCAAGGCCGCGATCATCGGCAGCCAGCACGCGATGGACCAGGCCGGTCGCCGGATCCCGATCATCACCCACGTCACCGTGGAGACCACCGGCACCATGCTGCTGGGCAGCGAGATCGGCGCGGCCCTGACCGCGCTCGAACCGCTCGGCATCGACATGATCGGTCTCAACTGCGCCACCGGGCCGGACGAGATGAGCGAGCACCTGCGGCACCTGTCGAAGCACTCGACGCTGCCGGTCTCGGTGATGCCGAACGCCGGCCTGCCGGTGCTCGGCCGCCACGGCGCCGAGTACCCGCTGACCGCCGAGGAACTCGCGGTCGCGCTGAGCGGCTTCGTCTCCCAGTACGGGCTGTCGATGGTCGGCGGCTGCTGCGGCACCACCCCCGAGCACATCACCGCGGTCGCCGAGGCGGTCCGCCTGGTCGAGAAGGCGCAGCGCACCCCCGCGCCCGAACCCGGCACCTCGTCGCTCTACGCGTCCGTCCCGTTCGAGCAGGACGCGAGCATCCTGGTGATCGGCGAGCGCACCAACTCCAACGGCTCCAAGGGTTTCCGCGACGCGATGATCAGCGGCGACTACCAGAAGTGCATCGACATCGCGAAGGACCAGACCCGCGACGGCGCTCACATGCTGGACCTGAACGTCGACTACGTGGGACGCGACGGTGCACTGGACATGGCCGCGCTGGCCAGCCGGCTCGCGACCGCGTCCACGCTGCCGATCATGCTCGACTCCACCGAGCCGGAGGTGCTCGCGGCGGGTCTCGAGCACCTCGGCGGCCGCAGCGCCGTGAACTCGGTGAACTACGAGGACGGCGCCGGCCCGGACTCCCGGTTCCAGAAGATCATGCGGCTGGTCAAGGAGCACGGTGCCGCCGTGGTCGCCCTGACCATCGACGAGGAGGGCCAGGCCCGCACCGCCGAGCACAAGGTCCGGATCGCGCGGCGGCTGGTCGAGGACATCACCACCAACTGGGGCCTCGCCGAGTCCGACATCATCATCGACGCGCTGACCTTCCCGATCTCCACCGGTCAGGAGGAGGTGCGCCGCGACGGCATCGAGACCATCGAGGCCATCCGGCAGCTGCACGAGATGTACCCGGAGGTGCACTTCACGCTGGGCATCTCGAACATCTCGTTCGGGCTCAACCCGGCCGCGCGCCAGGTGCTCAACTCGGTGTTCCTGCACGAGTGCACCGAGGCCGGCCTGGACACCGCGATCGTGCACGCGTCGAAGATCCTGCCGATGGCCCGGATTCCCGACGAGCACCGCGAGGTGGCCCTCGACCTGGTCTACGACCGTCGCCGCGATGGCTACGACCCGCTGCAGCGGCTGATGGAGCTCTTCGAGGGCGTCTCCGCGGCTTCGGCGCGCGAGACCCGGGCCGAGGAACTGGCCGCGCTGCCGCTGTTCGAACGGCTCGAACGGCGCATCGTCGACGGCGAGCGCAACGGGCTCGAGCCGGACCTCGACGCCGCCATGACCGAGGTCCCGCCGCTGGCGATCATCAACGAGACGCTGCTCTCGGGCATGAAGACGGTCGGCGAACTGTTCGGCTCCGGCCAGATGCAGCTGCCGTTCGTGCTGCAGTCCGCCGAGGTCATGAAGGCCGCGGTGGCGTACCTGGAGCCCCACATGGAGGCGTCCGACGAGGACGGCAAGGGCCGGATCGTGCTGGCGACCGTCAAGGGCGACGTCCACGACATCGGCAAGAACCTCGTCGACATCATCCTGTCCAACAACGGCTACGAGGTGGTCAACCTCGGCATCAAGCAGCCGATCGCGACCATCCTCGAGGCCGCCGTCGACAAGCGCGCGGACGTCATCGGCATGTCCGGCCTGCTGGTGAAGTCGACCGTGGTGATGAAGGAGAACCTGCAGGAGCTGAACTCCCGCGGGGTCGCGGAGCAGTTCCCGGTGCTCCTCGGCGGCGCGGCCCTGACCCGCTCCTACGTCGAGAACGACCTCGCCGACGTCTACCACGGTGAGGTGTCCTACGCCCGCGACGCCTTCGAGGGGCTGCGGTTGATGGACGACATCATGTCCACCAAGCGCGGCGGCGGTCCGGACCCGGACAGCCCGGAGGCGTTGGCGGCCAAGGAGAAGGCCGCCGAGCGCAAGGCCCGGCACGAGCGGTCCAAGCGGATCGCCGAGGCACGCAAGGCCGCCGAGGTCCCGGTCGTGGTGCCCGAACGGTCCGACGTGGCAACCGATGTGACGCTGCCGACGCCGCCGTTCTGGGGAACCCGCGTCGTCAAGGGCATCGCCGTCGCCGAGTACTCGGGGCTGCTCGACGAGCGCGCCCTGTTCCTGGGCCAGTGGGGCCTGCGCGGCCAGCGGGCGGGCGACGGACCGACCTACGAGGACCTGGTGGAGACCGAGGGCCGCCCGCGGCTGCGGTACTGGCTGGACCGGCTCGCCGCCGACGGCATCCTGGCGCACGCCGCGGTGGTGTACGGGTACTTCCCGGCCGTCTCGGAGGGCGACGACATCGTGGTGCTCACCGAGCCGGAACCCGATGCGCCGGAACGCTTCCGGTTCACCTACCCGCGTCAGCAGCGGGACCGGTTCCTGTGCATCGCGGACTTCGTGCGCTCGCGCGCCGCGGCCCGTGAGACCGGGCAGGTGGACGTGCTGCCGATGAACCTGGTGACGATGGGCCAGCCGATCGCGGACTTCGCCAACGAGCTGTTCGCGTCGAACTCGTACCGCGACTACCTCGAGGTGCACGGGATCAGCGTGCAGCTGACCGAGGCGCTGGCCGAGTACTGGCACCGCCGGGTCCGCGAGGAGCTGACCCTGCCCGACGGCCACAACCTCGCCGAGCAGGACCCCGCCGACGTCGAGGAGTTCTTCAAGCTCGCCTACCGCGGCGCCCGCTACTCGTTCGGCTACGGCGCCTGCCCGGACCTCGAGGACCGGGTCAAGCTGGTCGCGCTGCTCGAGCCGGAGCGCATCGGGGTGAAGCTGTCGGAGGAGCTGCAGCTGCATCCCGAGCAGTCCACGGACGCGTTCGTGCTGCACCACCCGGAGGCCAAGTACTTCAATGCCTGACCTGGTACTGGCGGACCCGGCGGTCGTCGGGGTCACGCTCGAGGGTGTGCTCTGGGACATGGACGGCACGCTGCTCGACTCCGAGAAGCTCTGGGACGTGGCGATGGGCGAGCTCGCGACCGAGCTCGGCGGGGTGATGACCGAGCAGATGCGGCACGCGGTCCTCGGCGCCTCCGCGCCCGACGCGCTGGCGCGGATCTTCGCGGCGCTGGACCTGGACCCGACGCCCACCGCGGTGGCCGGCGCGGGGGACTGGATCAACGCCCGCGTCACCGAGCTGTTCGCACTGGGCATCCCGTGGCGGCCGGGGGCCCGCGACGCGTTGCGTGCGGTCCGGGCCGGCGGGCTGCGCACCGCGCTGGTGACGAACACCGAGCGTGAGCTCGCCGAGCAGGCGCTGGACACCTTGGGGCGCGAGCACTTCGACGTCACGGTGTGCGGCGACGAGGTTCCCCGCGGCAAGCCGCAGCCGGACCCTTACCTGCGGGCCGCCGCCCTGCTGGGTCTCGAGCCGGCGCAGTGCCTGGCGATCGAGGACTCGCCGACCGGTGCGGCGGCCGCCGTGGCCGCCGGCTGCGCGGTACTGGTGGTGCCGTGCGAGGTGGACGTGCCGACGGGTCCGCGCCGGGTGCACCGCACCACGCTGGAGGGCATGGGCGAGTCGATGCTCGCCTCGGTGTGGCGCGCCGCGCACGCCTGACCTGGGGTGGCAAGATCGCACGCATGACAGCGCGGCGGGGCGGACGGCTGACGGCTGCCGTCGCCCCGGCCGTCGCCGTGGTGGTGCTGGCGACGGGGTGCTCGGCGGGCGCCGGGCTCTCCGGGGCCGGCGGCCCGGACACGCTCACCGTCGCGCTCACCGCGAAGCCGGACAACCTCGACTTCACCCGCACCGCGGGCGCCGCGATCCCGCAGGCGTTGCTGGGCAACGTGTACGAGGGTCTGGTCCGGCTCGACGACAACGGCGTGATCACCCCGCAGCTGGCCGCCTCCTGGACCGTCAGCGACGACCGCACCGTCTACGACTTCGCCCTCCGCGAGGACGTGGTGTTCAGCAACGGGGACGCCTTCGACTCCGGCGACGTCAAGTTCAGCATCGACCGGGTCAAGACCGAGTGGACGGCCAACTCGCCCGCCACGATGGCGGTGGTGGACCGGGTCGAGACCCCGGACCCGCACGTGGCGAGGGTGGTGCTGCGGCGGCCGAGCAACGAGTGGCTCTTCGCGATGACCGGCCCGGTCGGCGCCATGTTCACCCCCGACGGCGTCAGTCACCTGGCCGCCACCGCGGTCGGGACCGGGCCGTTCACGGTGGCGCGGTGGAACCCCGGCTCGGAGCTGGTCCTCGCGGCGAACCTCCGGTACTGGGGGCCGGCGCCGGGGATGAAAACCGTTCGGCTGCGCTACTTCGCGGACGCCACCGCCCAGGCCAACGCGATGCGCAGCGGGGGAGTCGACGTCGTCTACAGCCTGGGTGCGCCGCAGCTGCTCGCCCAGTTCGCCGGTGACAACCGGTTCCGGGTCACCCAGGGCACCACCAACGGTGAGGTCACCCTTTCGATGAACGGCGCGGTCGCGCCGTTCGACGACGTGCGGGTGCGCCGCGCGGTCATGTACGCGGTGGACCGGAAGTCGGTGCGGGACACCGCCTATGCGGGATACGGCGAGCTGATCGGGTCCATGGTCCCGCCGACGGACCCGTGGTACGAGGACCTCACCGGCGTCTACCCGTTCGACCCGGACAGGGCGCGGGCGCTGCTCGCCGAGACGGGCACCCCGAACCCCTTGGTGCGCTTCAGCGTTCCCAACCTCCCGTACGCGAGCGCCGCCGCGCAGGTGGTGGCCTCGCAGCTGCAGCAGGTCGGCTTCGACGTGCGCACCGAGCCCGTCGAGTTCCCCGCGGTCTGGCTGGACAAGGTGTTCGCCCGCCACGACTACCAGATGTCGGTGATCCAGCACTCCGAGCCGCACGACATCGTGACCTTCGCGAATCCGAAGTTCTACTGGGGCTACGACAATCCGGAGGTGACCCGCCTGGTTGCCGAGGCCGACGCCGCCGACGAGGCCGGGTACGTCGAGCGGATGCGGGAGGTGGCCAGGACCGTCACGGACGACGCCGCCGCGGACTGGCTGTTCCTGTTCCCCCTGCTGGTGGTGGCGGACTCGGACCTGACCGGACTGCCCCGCAACGCCACGAGCCTCGCGCTCGACCTCGCACCGGTGCGGCGCGGGTAGCGGGATGGCGCTCGCACTGCTCCGGCGGCTCGGGATCTTCGCGATGACCGCCGCCGTCGCGTCCGTGCTGGTGTTCGCGTTGCTCTCGGTGCTGCCCGGCGACCCGGCCCGGATCGCGCTGGGCGTGCAGGCCGACGAGGCGGACGTGGCCCGCGAACGCGTGGCGATGGGCCTGGACCGGCCGCTGTACCGGCAGTACCTGGACTGGGTCGGGGGGATGCTGCACGGCGACCTGGGCACCTCGTACCTCACCCGGCAACCGGTGGGCCCGGAGATCTTCGACCGGCTGCAGGTGACGCTCTGGGTGGTCGCGGCGGGCATGGTGGTCGCGCTGGTGATCGCGCTGCCGCTGGGGGTGGCCGCCGCGGTCCGCAGCCGCCGGCCCGACGGCGTGCTGATCGGCGGGATCAGTCAGGTCGGCATCGCGATCCCCGCGTTCCTCGCCGGCGTGCTGCTCTCCACCGTCTTCGCCGTCGAGCTGGGCTGGCTGCCGTCCAGCGGCTGGCAGGCCCCGATCGAGGGGGTCGGCGGGTTCCTGTCCTACCTGGCCCTGCCCGCGCTGGCGCTCGGGCTGGTGCAGGGGTCGGTGCTGACCCGGTACGTGCGGTCGGCGGTGCTCGACGAGATGGGCAAGGACTACCTCCGCACGGCGCGGGCCAAGGGCCTGACCCGGACCCGCGCGCTGCTGCGGCACGGCCTGCGCAACGCGGCGATCCCGGTCGTCACGGTCGCGGGCCTGCAGCTGACCACGCTGCTGATCGGCGCGGTGGTGGTCGAGCGGGTGTTCGTGGTGCCGGGACTGGGCAGTCTGCTGCTGGACAAGGTGAGCCAGCGGGACATGGCGGAGGTGCAGTCCATCGTGATGGTGCTGGTCCTGATGGTCCTGCTGCTGAACCTGTTGGTGGACATCGTCTACACGGCGATCGATCCCCGCATGAGGAGTAGGGCGTGAAGAGGGCGTCCGGCAGCCTGGTGGCGGGGGCGGTGCTGGTCACCGGGGTGCTCCTTGCGGCGCTGGTCTCCTTCGTGTGGACGCCCTACGACCCGACCGTCGTCGACCCCGCCGCCCGCATGCTGCACCCGAGCGCGGCGCACTGGCTCGGCACCGACGACTTCGGCCGCGACATCTTCAGTTCGCTGCTGGTGGGGGCGCGGACGACACTGCTGGTCGGGTTCGTCGCGACGGCGATCGCGGCGACCCTGGGCATCCCGGTCGGGGTGGCCGCCGGCATGCGGCCCGGTCGCACCGACGAGGTCCTGATGCGCGGGAACGACGTGGTGCTGGCGTTTCCGGCGCTGCTGCTGGCGATCGTCTTCGCGGCGGTGTGGGGTGGCTCGACGGTGACGGCGATGGTCGCGCTCGGCCTCGGCTCGGCGCCGTCGTTCGCGCGGGTGGCCCGGGCCGGCACCCGGCAGGTGACCGCCCACGACTACATCCTGGCCGCCCGGGCGGCGGGCCGGCGGCCGGCGACGATCGCGCGGCGGCACGTGCTGCCGAACATCTCGAGCGCGCTCATCGTGCAGGCGTCGGTGACCTTCGCGATCGCGGTGCTCGCCGAGGCGGCGCTGTCGTACCTGGGGTTCGGCACCCCGCCGCCGACGCCGTCGTGGGGGCGGATGCTGCAGGAGTCGCAGCCGTACCTGTACCTGCAGCCGGCGGTGATGCTGTGGCCGGGACTGGCGATCGCCCTGACCGTGCTCGGGTTCAACCTGCTCGGCGACGGGCTGCGGGACCGGCTCGACCCGAAGTCGGTGCGGCAGTGACGGCCCGGACCCTGCTCACCGTCGCCGACCTGACGGTGCGGACGGGTGACCGGACACTGCTCGACGGCGTCGGGTTCGCCCTGTCGGCGGGTGAGCGGCTGGGGCTGATCGGCGAGTCCGGGTCCGGGAAGTCGCTGACCGCACTGAGCGTGCTGGGGCTGCTGCCGGACGAACTGCACGCGAGCGGGTCGATCGTCGTCGACGGCGGGCCCGGGAACCTGGTGGGCGCGCCGGAACGGGTGTGGACGTCGCTGCGCGGCGACGACATCGCCATGGTGTTCCAGGAACCGATGACCGCGCTGAACCCGCTGATGCGGGTGGGCCGGCAGGTGGCCGAGATGATCGAGCTGCACCAGCCTGGCACCGACCGCGCCGGTCGGCGCGCCGCGACCCTCGACCTGCTGGCGTCGGTGAACCTGCCGGACCCGGCGCGGGTAGCCCGCTCCTACCCGCACGAGCTGTCCGGCGGGCAACGGCAGCGGGTGCTCATCGCGATCGCCATGGCGAACCGCCCCCGGGTGCTGATCTGCGACGAGCCGTCGACCGCGCTGGACGTGACGGTGCAGGCGCAGATCCTGGACCTGATCGACACCACGGTCCGCGACCACGACACCTCGCTGCTGCTGATCACCCACGACCTGGCCGTCGTCTCCCAGCTGTGCGAGCGGGTGCTGGTGATGCGCGACGGCCGGATCGTCGAGTCCGGCCCGGTGGCCGAGGTGTTCGCCGACCCGCAGCACCCGTACACGCGGTCGCTGCTCGACGCCTCGACGCTCGGTCCCGGCAGCTCCGCGGCGGGTGAGCACGCCGTCGCCCCGCCGCCGGAGTCCGGGCCGGCGCCGGTGTTCAACGAGCAGCCGCGGCCGCTGGTGTCGGTGCGCGGGCTCGGCCGCACCTACCGCGGTTCACGGTCCAGTCTGCTGCGTCCGCCGGAACCTGTTCACGCGCTGGCCGACGCGTCCTTCGACATCGGCCCCGGCCAGCGCTTCGGGGTGGTGGGAGAGTCCGGTTCCGGGAAGTCGACGTTGATCCGGCTGCTGTGCGCCCTGGACACCCCCACCACGGGTTCGATCCGGTTCGGCGGGCAGGAGGTCGCCGGCGCACCGGAACGGGACCTGCGCGGGTTCCGCCGCGACGTGTCCATCGTGTTCCAGGACCCGATGGGCTCGCTGGACCCACGGATGCGGGTGGGCGAGATCGTGGCCGAGCCGCTCACCGACCGGACCGGCGCCGCGGAGAAGGTGGCCGAGATGCTCATCGCGGTGGGCCTCGAACCCGACATGGCTCGCCGGCATCCGCACCAGTTCTCCGGCGGCCAGCGTCAGCGGATCTCGATTGCCCGCGCATTGATCACCAGCCCCAAGTTCCTGGTCGCGGACGAGCCGGTCAGTGCCCTGGACGTGTCGGTGCGGGCGCAGGTGCTCGACCTGCTGGCGCGGCTGGTCCGGGAGTACCAGCTGACCCTGCTGCTCGTCTCGCACGACCTGGCGGTGGTGCGGCACGTCTGCGAGGTGGTGGCGGTGATGAACCGGGGCCGGATCGTGGAGTGCGGGCCCACCGAGGACGTCTACGAGCGGCCGCGCGACCCGTACACCCGGACCCTGATCGGCAGCGCGCCGATCCTCGGCCGTCCGGCAGGCTGAGTGCGCGGGTGGCGGCCCGTACCCACTGTGAAACAATCACGACCCGTGAAGACCTTCGAATCGCTGTTCGCCGAGCTGTCCGACCGTGCCGCCACCCGCCCCGAGGGCTCCGGCACCGTGGCCGCGCTGGACGCGGGCGTCCATGCCCAGGGCAAGAAGGTGATCGAGGAGGCCGGCGAGGTGTGGATCGCCGCCGAGTACCAGAGCGACGAGGAACTGTCCGAGGAGATCTCGCAGCTGCTCTACTGGGTGCAGGTCCTGATGGTGGGGCGCGGGCTGAAGCTCGAGGACGTCTACCGACATCTGTGAGCCCCGCTCGCATTCCCGGTAGACCCCATTCGACCTTCCCGAAAGGAAGCACCATGCTGCGCGTCGCAGTCCCCAACAAAGGTTCGCTCTCCGAGTCCGCCGCCGAGATCCTCAGCGAGGCGGGCTACCGCCGCCGCACCGACTCGCGCGACCTTACCGTCCTCGACCCGTCGAACCAGGTCGAGTTCTTCTTCCTGCGCCCCAAGGACATTGCCATCTACGTCGGCTCCGGCGAGCTGGACCTGGGCATCACCGGCCGCGACCTCGCGCTGGACTCGGCGGCCCCGGTCGCCGAGCGCCTGTCGCTCGGCTTCGGCCGGTCCAGCTTCCGGTACGCCGCACCGGCGGGCAAGGAGTGGGCACCCGCGGACCTCGCCGGCCTGCGCATCGCCACCTCGTACCCGAACCTGGTCCGCGCGGACCTGGCCGCGCGCGGCATCGAGGCCACCGTGATCCGCCTCGACGGCGCCGTGGAGATCTCGATCCAGCTCGGTGTCGCGGACGCGATCGCCGACGTGGTCGGCTCCGGACGGACGCTGCGCCAGCACAACCTGGTGGCGTTCGGCGAGTCGCTGTGCGACTCCGAGGGCGTGCTGATCGAGCGGGAGGGGTCCGACCGCTCGGACAAGGCCCGCAACCAGCTGATCGCCCGCGTGCAGGGCGTGGTGTTCGCGCAGCAGTACCTGATGCTCGACTACGACTGCCCGCGCTCGCTCCTCGACGAGGCGCTGCGCGTCACCCCCGGTCTCGAGTCGCCGACCATCTCGCCGCTCGCGGACGAGGCGTGGGTGGCGATCCGGGCGCTGGTGCCGCGCAAGGTCAGCAACGACGTGATGGACCAGCTGGCCGACATCGGCGCCAAGGCGATCCTGGCGTCCGAGATCCGGGCCTGCCGCGCGTTCTGAGCCGACAGACGAACGGCCCCGACCACAAGGTCGGGGCGGGATCCGCGAGGTGCAGCCGTCCGATCGCGACGAGATCGAACTCCTGGGCCTCGAGTCTGCGGAGCAGCCCGTCGAGGTCGGCAGGCTCGGGCGTTCCCGCATCGCGCAGGGACTTGCTCAGGCCAACGCTGCCGACCGCCATGCTCGTGGCCCCGGTCAGCTTCTTCGCCCAGCCCGCAAGGGTCAGGTCGCTGCCCTCGAACGCGGGGAGGTCGAAACGCCGGATGCTGGCGTCCAGCACGTCGACTCCCGCCTCGACCAGGGCGCCGAGGATCACCGACAGCTCGTCGGGGGTGTTTGCGATGCGGGCACCGTAGTCCTGCTGCTTGTGTTGCGAGAACCGGTAGAAGATCGGCAGATCCGGGCCGATCTCGCGCCGGATCGCCCGGACCACCTCGACCGGGAAGTGGGTCCGTCGCTGCAGGTCGCCGCCCCAGTGATCGGCGCGCCGGTTGGTCGACTCCCACAGGAACGCATCCAGCAGGTAGCCATGCCCGGCGTGGATCGCGATGCCGTCGAAGCCGGTGTCGACGGCGTTGCGCGCCGATCGCACGTACGCGGCGACGACGTCTTCGATGTCGCGTTCGGTCATCGCCCGGGTGGGGGCGCTCGCCCGCTCGACGTAGCTGTCCGGGTAGACGGTGCGCCCCACCTGCCCCCAGAGCCCGGACGGGCGCATCGGGGCCAGTGCCGGATCCACCGTGCTCATCGCGCCCCACAGCGGGCCGACGTGCCACAGCTGCGGGACGATCCGGCCGCCCGCCCCGTGTACCGCCTCGACCACGTGCCGCCACCCCGCCAGCGGGGCTTCGCCGTGCAGTCGTGGCACCTTCGGGCTGTCGACGGCAGTGGGGTGGTCGATCGCCACTCCCTCGGTGATCACCAGGCCGGTGCCGCCCTCGGCGCGGCGCCGGTAGTAGGCGGCCACGTCCGGGCCGGGCACACCGTCGGGAGAATGCTCCCGGGTCATGGGGGACATGACGATCCGGTTGGGCAGCGCCAGCGAGCGGATCTGGAGCGGGGCGAAGAGCGGGTTCACAGCGCCTGCAGGTAGTCGAAGAATTCCGCGCTCGCGTCTTCACGCAGCCGAGTGAGCTTGCGGTAGCTGATCAGCCAGTGGCCGTTCACCTTTCGGTACTCCTCGTGGTAGTGCCCGTAGCCGTGGAGATGCTCCTCGTGGGTGCCGTTGGTCCACCAGAGCTTGTCCTCCATCGCCCAGATCCCGCGGGCGGTGGTGTCGGAGGTGAGCTCGATCTCCGGGGTGTGACCGTGGTGCACGGTCGTCACCACGGTCTCCCCGCCGAGCATGGTGCTGATCGCGCGAGTCAGGTTTTCCTTGCCCACGACGCGGTTCGAGCCGCCCTCGGCCTGCGGTTGCTTCTCGTCCGGCAGGCCGCCCCACGTCTCGGACACCACGTCGTCGGTGTGCAGCGTCGGGTAGATCTCCCACTGCTTGTTGTCCATGCATCGCAGCCGGGCCGCGAAGGTGCGCTTGATCTCCTCGATCGCCATGAGCTGCTCGGGGATCGTCAATGTGAGCTCGGATGTCATGGCCCAACGCTGTCAGCAGCCCGGTGCCCGGGCAATTTTCCGTTCCGATGAGCGGACTGACGCCAGGTCAGGCGGGGCGTCGGGTCGCTGAGGCCAGATCGAGGTACTGCGCGATGGCGGCGGCCGCCATCCGCACCGGCGCGGCATGTCGGTGGTCGAACCTGACCCGGTTCACCGGACCGCTGACCGACAGGCCGACCGCTGCGCCGTCCAGGGAGCCGACCCGCACACCGATGCAGCCGAACCCTGACGCGCAGGTTCCGAACGCAACACCCGACCGGCGTGCGCCACCGGGCTCCGGGCGGTGGCCGCCGATCACCGCGTCGGACTCGGGGGCGGCGGCGAGCAGCGCCTTGCCGATCGTCGACGACCGCGCGGGTATCCGGTCGCCGACTCGCGTGCGCAGGTCAGACCCGGCCCCGCCGCCGACCTTGTCGAGGTAGAGCACGTGCTTGCCGTCGAGGACACCGAGGTGCACGACATGGCCGGTGACGCAATGCAACTCCTGTAGCAGCGGCGGCACCACCCGATCGAACCGGTTCTGGTACAGCGACAGCGCACCGATTTCCGCGAGTGTGTCACCGAGTCCGTACTCCACACCCAAGCGCCGGAGCCAGCCCATTCGGACCAGATGTTCGAGCATTCGGTACGTGCTCGTCCGCGGTATTCCGGTGCGGCGGGACACGTCGGTGAGGCTGAGGCGCGGAGCGCTGCGGAAGCTGTCCAGCACCAGGGACAGGCGATCGAGCGTGGACGTGGGCAGACCACGCTCCGAACGTTCTCCGTCGTGCAATGCCTTCCCTCCTCCAGTGTCGCCCGCGTGGCGGAGTCGGCGCCGCCGGGCCGGCGAAGTCAGCACACCCGCGATCGTCGACCGATACCAGGGGCACGTCCCGGTGAGCGGGATCCGACGCCGACCGACCGGGCGTCGCCGAAGGCGGGTAGAAGGGTCGGTGACCTGCGCCGATTCCGCTCAACGGACACGCAAGTTGTTGCTGTGCCCGCGCCGTTGACAGCCTCTCCAGGCGGCGTGACCGCGATCACGTCGACGCCGGCTCTCGCGGTGCCGCGTGCTTTCGAATCAGACGAATCGGCCCGCGCCCGACACGCGCCGGGGCCACGACCAAAGGAGACACAGTGACCACTGTGGATATCGACGGAGCCGACGAGGTCCGCGTCATCGACCAGGGCACCCCGCCCGATCGTTTCGCGCGTGGGTGGCACTGCCTCGGCCTGGTCGAGCAGTTCCGGGACGGCAAGCCGCATTCGATCGAGGCGTTCGGCACCAAGCTCGTCGTGTTCGCCACCGCCGAGGGCGAGATCAAGATCCTCGACGCCTACTGCCGGCACATGGGCGGCGACCTGAGCCAGGGCGAGGTCAAGGGCGACTCCGTCGCCTGCCCGTTCCACGACTGGCGCTGGGGCGGCAACGGCAAGTGCACGGGCATCCCCTACGCCCGTCGCGTGCCCCCGATCGCCAAGACGCGCGCCTGGACGACCATGGAGCGCGACGAGCTGCTGTTCGTGTGGCACGACCCGGAGGGCAACCCGCCGCCTCCGGAGGTCACGATTCCCGTGATGCGGACCGACGACGCCGAGTGGACCGACTGGCAGTGGAAGTCGATCGTCATCGACACCAACTGCCGCGAGATCGTCGACAACGTCGTCGACATGGCGCACTTCTTCTACGTGCACTACTCGTTCCCCACCTACTTCAAGAACATCTTCGAGGGCCACGTCGCGATCCAGGAACAGGCCGGTGTGGGCCGCGACGACATCACCGAGTGGACCGATCCCGACGTCCCGAAGCTGGTCGGCCACGGCTCCATCGCGGCCTACCACGGGCCGTCGTTCATGATCGACGACCTCGTCTACCGCTACGACAAGTACGACGTCGAGTCCGTCCTGATCAACTGCCACTACCCGATCTCCCCGAACCAGTTCGTACTCATGTACGGCATCTCGGTGAAGAAGACCGAGCAGGTCCCGGCCGAGATCGCCGACCAGCTGGTCGACGCGATGATCGGCTACATCGGTGTCGGCTTCGAGCAGGACATCGAGATCTGGAAGAACAAGACCCGGATCGAGAACCCGCTGCTCACCACCGAGGACGGCCCGGTCTACCAGCTGCGCCGTTGGTACGAGCAGTTCTATGTCGACGTCGCGGACATCAGGCCGGAGATGGTGGACCGCTTCGAGTTCGAGCTCGACACCACCAGGCCGGTCGAGGTGTGGAAGCAGGAAGTCGCCGCCAACATCGCCCGGCGCGATGCCGCGACGATGTCGGTCTGATGCGGCACATCGATTGTGCGCGTTGCGGAGTCCTGGTCCTCGTGGAGAAGAACAGCTGGCAGCACACCAGCGTCCAGTGGAGCACCGCCCACCCCGACACCGTCTGCGACGAGTACCGGGACGACCCGACGTTGACGCTGCGCGGCGCTCGGGTGGGGCGCTGCCCCGCACTGCGTGAATCGATCGTCGCGGCCGCCGTGGACGGACGGATCCCCGTCCCCGACTGACAACCGACCCAAAGGAATCGAGACAACGATGATCGACAAAGACAAGTACGGCCCGTGGGCCGTCATCGCAGGCGGCTCGGAGGGCGTCGGTGCCGGGTTCGCCGAGGAACTGGCAGAGGCCGGACTGAACCTCGTGCTGCTCGCCCGCAAACCCGGCCCCCTCGAGGAGACCGCGGCCAAGGCGCGAGCCCACGGAGTCGAGGTGCGCACCCTCGCCGTCGACCTGCTGGCGGCGGATGCCGTCGAACGGATTCGGGAGACCACCGCGGATCTCGACGTGGGACTGCTGATCTTCAACGCCGGTGCCAACACCTACGGCCACGAGTTCGTCACCGGCGACCTCGACGCCTGCCGAAAGGTCCTCACGCTCAACATCGACCGCCAACTGGAGCTCTCCCAGGTCTTCGGCGCACCGATGCGCGAACGCGGCCGCGGCGGCATCATCCTGCTCGGCTCGCTGGCCGGTTTCGTCGGCGCCGAACACGTGAGCATCTACGCGGCGGCAAAGGCATTCAGCCGCGTCTTCGCCGAGGGACTCTGGCTCGAGATGGCCGAGCACGGCGTCGACGTTCTCGGGCTCGTCCTCGGCGTCACCCGGACGCCCGCCATGGAACGAGCCGGCCTCGATTTCGATCTGCCCGGCCTCAACGCATCGGACCCCTATGCGGTCGCGCGCGAGGGTCTCGACCACCTCAGCGACGGCCCGATCTGGGTCGCGGGCGGCAACTACGAGCTGGCCGCCGGCCGTGCCGGCTTCCCGCGCGCCGAGATCGTCAGGGCGGCCTCCGACGAGGCCCGCGCGATGATGGGGCGCCGATGACCGAGACGGATGGTCGGAACCCACCCGCACCAAGGCTTTCTCGAGCAAGGGTGCGGACACGTGATGAGCCCGGCGCACATCACTGTCGAGGGCGACACCGCCGTGGCGGTGTGTCACACCCAGTTGATCCTTCGTGAGAAGGAGGGGAGTGGCTACCGTGTCAGTAGGGTCACGGCCAATCGGTGGGAACTCGTCCGGACGCGGGACGGCTGGCGCGTCGTGACCCGGACGAGCCGAATGCTCGACGGACACGAGGATTCACGCGCGATCCTCGCGAGTGCGTTCGGCTCGGCGGACGGACTGCGGCAGCAGCACACCTGCTGACGACAGCTCCGCCCCCCGGCGACGGCGCGACGGCATGCGGTCGCGATGGACGATTGCGATCGCATGCCGCCCGTGTCGACGCACCCGCGGGCTAGCGGCCGCGGACCTGCAGGGTCTGGTTGATCCGGCCGACCGGGCCGGACTCGTCGTGCAGGACGCCCGCGCACATGCCGACCCCGTCCGGGCCGTAGGACGTCTCCGCGGCGATGCCGACCCACTCGCCCTCGGGAACCCGGAACAGGTGCACCGTCAGGTCGGTGTTGAGGAACGTCCACTCGGCCGGGTCGAGCTTGGTTCCGACCCCGTTCGCGACATCGGCCACCACGAACAGCTGCTGGACGGGGGAGAGTGGTTCGCCCTCCACGAGAACGGCATTCGGGCGCGCCCACATCTGCCCCGGGCCCTCACAGCCGATGTCGGTCAGCCACATCCACTCGAGGCTGGTGACGAACCCGGTGTCCCAGAACGGGCCCTCCAGTGCCGTCTCGTGTGCCTGCGACCGCGGGGCCAGTGCCGGGTCGCCGGCATGCGCGACGGCGGACGAGTCGGCGGTCTGCATGCGCCAGCCGGTGCCGCGGGCCACCGCGCGGGCGGTGCCGTCCGGGCCGGCGGCCCACAGTTCGGCGACCACGAGCTCGACCCGGCGGCCGGGCCGCTCCACCCAGGACCGCACCTCGATCTCGGCGATGGGGACCGGGCCCAGGATCTCCACGACCACCCGGGTCAGCCGGGTGTCCTCACGCGACTCGCACCGCTCGAGCGCCCGCACCAGCAGCGCCGACGGGGGTGCGCCGTGCTGCATGGCCGGCCCCCAGGTGCTCTCCGTCAGTGCGGTGCTGGCGAAGCGCTCGGTGCCGTCGGCGTCCCGTCCCAGCGGGATGTAATAGGCCTGGTCACTCAATTGTCGATCTCCTCGGAACTCTCGTCTTCAGAACTACCGGCGCCCGATGCGGTCGGACCCTCGGGCCAGCCGGGGTAGGGCGGCGGCGTGCCACCGAACGCGGGGCAACGGACCTTATGATCGCACCAGTCGCACAACCGCCCGGGATTCGGTGGGAAGTCCCCGGTCGCCCCGGCGGCGCGGATCGCCTGCCAGATCGCGGTCAGCGTGTTCTCGAAGCGGAGCAGCTCCTCCTCGTCGGGGGCGTAGGTGAGGATCTCCCGGTCCGCGAGGTACAGCAGTCGCAGTTGCGCGGGCACGATTCCGCGGGTGCGCAGCAGCACCAGCGCGTAGAACTTCATCTGGAACAGCGCCTTGGACTCGCTGGTCTCCCGCGGGGCACGTCCGGTCTTGTAGTCGACCACCCGGAGGTGGCCGTTCGGCGCGACGTCGATCCGGTCGACGAATCCTCGCAGCACGACGCCGTTGTCCAGCTCGGTCTCCACCCCCAGCTCGCAGGACTCGGGATCAAAGCGGGTGGGGTCCTCGAGCTGGTAGTAACCGTCCACCAGTGCCCGGGCCTCGGCGAGGAAGGCGTCGCGCTCCTCGGCCGGCACCGCCTCCGCGACCTCGGGGGACTCGGCGAGCACCCGCTCCCAGGCGGGGCCGAGCAGGGTGGCGGCGCGCTCGGGGACCCGCTCGTCCGCGGGCAGGCCGTAGAGCGCTTCCAGCGCGGCGTGCACGACGGTGCCGCGGATCTGTGCCTTGGACGGTGTCTCGGCGATCCGGTCGACCGCTCGGAACCGGTACAGCAGCGGGCACTGTTTGAAGTCGCCGGCGCGGGAGGGGGAGAGAGCAGGCCGGGAGCGGGCTTGAACGCCGTCGGCGGGGGAGACGGGGGGCGACGTCGCGGGTGTGCTCACACCTGGCAGGGTATGCGCAGGGTCCGACACCGCTGTCGGGGCCGGCGCGAGGGTCGCCGGGAGTACCTACGCTAGGAGCAGTTGACTGATGACAGTGCGCGATGCCAGGCCGAGTGGGCCGTTCCGGGTGGGCGACCGGGTCCAGCTGACGGACGCGAAGGGCCGGCATTACACGGTGGTGCTCACCGAGGGCAAGGAGTTCCACACCCACCGCGGTGGGATCGTGCACGACGCGCTGATCGGCGCCGACGAGGGCAGCGTCGTCACCTCCACCAACGGCACGCCGTACCTCGCACTGCGTCCGCTGTTGGTCGACTACGTGCTGTCGATGCCGCGCGGCGCGCAGGTGATCTACCCGAAGGACGCCGCGCAGATCGTGCACGAGGGCGACATCTTCCCCGGTGCCCGGGTGCTGGAGGCGGGTGCCGGTTCCGGCGCGCTGACCTGCTCGCTGCTGCGCGCGGTGGGGCCCGAGGGAACGGTGCTCTCCTACGAGGTGCGCGACGACCACGCCGAGCATGCCGTGCGCAACGTCGAGACCTTCTTCGGCGAACGACCGGAGAACTGGGAGCTGACCGTCGCCGACGTGGCGGACTTCGATCCCGAGACCGCGGGCGGACAGGTGGACCGGGTGATCCTGGACATGCTGGCGCCGTGGGACACGCTGCCGGCGATGGCGAAGGCGCTGGTGCCGGGCGGCGTGCTGATGGTCTACGTCGCCACCGTCACCCAGCTGTCGAAGGTGGTCGAGGCGCTGCGCGAGCAGGAGTGCTGGACCGAACCGCGGTCCTGGGAGTCGATCGTGCGCGGCTGGCACGTGGTGGGCCTCGCGGTGCGCCCCGAGCACCGGATGCAGGGGCACACCGCGTTCCTGGTGAGCGCGCGCAGGCTCGCCGAGGGCACCGTCACCCCCAAGCCGCAGCGCCGCGCGGGCAAGGGCAAGGCTCCCGCCTAGGGATTGTCTTCCGGCCTGCGTCAGCTGACGCAGGTCAGGCGGCCCATCGAGAAGATGGTGCAGGCGGCGGTGTCCGAGACGACCCACTTGCCGTCGACCTGGTCGAAGGTCAGGTCGGCGGGGGCACCGCCGTGCGGGCCGGTGATCGTGG
This sequence comes from Rhodococcus sp. P4_C10, assembly GCF_056402135.1. NCBI lineage: Bacteria > Bacillati > Actinomycetota > Actinomycetes > Mycobacteriales > Nocardiaceae > Rhodococcus > Rhodococcus sp. P4_C10. The sequence goes on from NZ_JBFUHZ010000002.1 coordinate 134,459, forward strand.
CGGTGGCCTTGACGGTGTCGGCGTCGACCGGGGTGACAGCGGTGACCGCGGTGGTCAGCGGGTAGCCCCGCAGGACGCCGTTGAACTGCTCGAGCACCGGCGCCTGCTTCTCGCCCTTGACGATCAGCGCGGCCTTGTCCGCGGCCGGGACGGCGGGGTCGAAGAACGTCACCAGCGTCGCGTTCAGTGCCTCGGTGCTGGGCGCGTCCGCGGGCGCCTCGGTGGCGGCAGCGTCGGCGGTCGTCGTCGTGGCGGGCGCCTCGGTGGCGGTGGAGTCGTCGGAACTGCAGGAGGCGACGCCGACTGCGACGAGGGCGGCTGCGGCGGCGACGAGGGACTTGCGGATGATCACGAATGGGCCTTTCGCTTGCGACAAGACTGCGGGTAGATAGGTGAGGCTAACATGACCTAGAACCGGTTCTGCCTGACGGACATCTCACACTGTGTCGTGTCGCCGGTGTCGCTCCGCAGATTCGGCGCGGCGGCTGTAGCGTTGATAGATCGCAACTGGGAGGAGTCGCGCATGAGCGCATCAGAGAATCCGGACTCGTCGGCTGCCAGGGCGGAGCTGGAGGCCCTGCAACTCGAGGCGGCCCGGTTGCGTCGCCAGTTGGCACAGTCGCCCGAGCAGGTACGCGAACTCGAGGCTCGGGTGGACTCGCTCTCGATCCGCAACTCGAAGCTGATGGACACGCTCAAGGAAGCGCGTCAGCAGCTGATCGCGTTGCGAGAGGAGGTCGACCGGCTGGGCCAGCCGCCGAGTGGGTACGGCGTGCTGATCGGGGTGCACCCGGACCAGACCGTCGACGTGTTCACGTCCGGGCGCAAGATGAGGTTGACGTGCTCGCCGAACATCGAGCCGGAGTCGCTGCGGCCCGGCCAGACGGTGCGGCTCAACGAGGCGCTCACCGTGGTCGAGGTCGGCTCGTTCGAGCGGATCGGCGAGATCTGCAGTCTCCGAGAGGTGTTGGACGACGGCGAGCGTGCGCTCGTGATCGGGCACGCCGACGAGGAGCGGGTGGTCTGGCTCGCACACCCGCTGATCCTGGCGGCCTCGGACGTCACCGAGCACCCCGTCGACGAGGACATCGACTCCCCGACCCGCAAGCTGCGGCCCGGCGACTCGCTGCTGGTCGACACCAAGGCCGGGTACGCGTTCGAGCGGATCCCGAAGGCCGAGGTCGAGGACCTGGTGCTCGAGGAGGTGCCGGACGTCGACTACGGCGACATCGGCGGACTCGGCCGGCAGATCGAGCAGATCCGCGATGCAGTGGAACTGCCGTTCCTGCACAAGGACCTCTTCCACGAGTACGCGTTGCGGCCGCCGAAGGGTGTGCTGCTCTACGGCCCGCCCGGCTGCGGCAAGACGCTGATCGCCAAGGCGGTGGCCAACTCGCTGGCCAAGAAGATCGCCGAGGCCCGGGGGCAGGACGCGAAGGACGCGAAGTCCTACTTCCTCAACATCAAGGGCCCGGAACTGCTCAACAAGTTCGTCGGCGAGACCGAGCGGCACATCCGGATGATCTTCCAGCGGGCCCGGGAGAAGGCCTCCGAGGGCACCCCGGTGATCGTGTTCTTCGACGAGATGGACTCGATCTTCCGCACCCGCGGTTCCGGCGTCTCCTCGGACGTCGAGACCACCGTGGTCCCGCAGCTGCTCAGCGAGATCGACGGCGTCGAGGGCCTGGAGAACGTCATCGTGATCGGCGCGTCCAACCGCGAGGACATGATCGACCCGGCGATCCTGCGGCCCGGCCGCCTGGACGTGAAGATCAAGATCGAACGCCCCGACGCGGAGTCGGCGCAGGACATCTTCTCGAAGTACCTGACCGAGCACCTGCCGGTGAACGCCGACGACCTGGCGGAGTTCGGCGGCGACCGCAGCGCCTGCATCAAGACCATGATCGAGCGGGTCGTGGACCGGATGTACGCGGAGAGCGACGAGAACCGCTTCCTCGAGGTCACGTACGCGAACGGTGACAAGGAGGTGCTGTACTTCAAGGACTTCAACTCGGGCGCGATGATCCAGAACATCGTGGACCGGTCGAAGAAGTACGCCATCAAGTCCGTGCTGGACACCGGCACCCCGGGCCTGCGCGTGCAGCACCTGTTCGACTCGATCGTCGACGAGTTCTCCGAGAACGAGGACCTGCCGAACACGACGAATCCGGACGACTGGGCGCGGATCTCGGGCAAGAAGGGCGAGCGGATCGTCTACATCCGCACCTTGGTCACCGGCAAGAACGCCAGTGCCAGCCGCGCGATCGACACCGAGTCGAACACCGGCCAGTACCTGTAGGACCGTCAGGCAGCGGTGGCCCGGACCGTCGACCGGTCCGGGCCAACGGCCACGCCGGATCGGCGAGGTGCGCGCGCAGCTCCGCCTCGGTCCACCACCAGCCGTCGACGATCTCGCTCGCCTGGTGCACCACCGGCCCGTCCCAGCGCCCCTCGAAGGCGAAAAGGTGGCAGCGCAGCAGCTTTCCGTCCCACTCTCCGTCCCAGGAGACCCGGGCCAGGGGAGTGAGGTCGATGCCGTGCACCCCCAGTTCCTCGCCCAGTTCGCGGGCGGCGGCGTCGGCCGGCGTCTCGCCCGGGTCGACGACGCCGCCGGCGAGGCAGTCGTGCATGCCGCCGAACACGGCCTTGGCGGGGGAGCGGCGGTGCACGTAGATCCGCTGCCCGTCGAGGGACCGCAGCAGCACGCCGGAACTGGCGTGCCACAGTCCCTCCTCGTACACCCGCGACCGCGGGGCGGTGCCCGTCTCGTGTCCCTCGGCGTCGTAGACGGTGACGACCTCGTCCCCGACGGGTGCGGCATTGCCGGGCTGCTGATCCATGTCCTCATCGTGTCACGAGGCGTTAGGCTGACCGAGTGCCTCTCCCGAGGCGGCTGGCCCGCTTCAACAGGGCGGCGACCAATCGCGTAGTGCTACCGGTCGCCGGTCGGCTGCCGGGATTTGCGATCGTCCACCACCGGGGTCGCCGCAGCGGCCGTCCGTACCGGACCCCGGTGAACTGCTTCCGGTACGGCGACGGTTTCCGCTTCGGGATCACCTACGGGCGGGACAGCGACTGGGTACTCAACGTGCTGGCCGCGGGCCGAGTCGACATCACCACCCGCGGACACCTGCTGGCCCTGACCGACCCGCGACGGGAATGCGACCCCCAGGCGCGGTGGGCGCCCCGGCCGGTGCGCGTGGTGCTTCGGCGCCTCCACGCGGGCGACTACCTGCAGTGCCGTCTCGGCAGCGGAACGTGAGCGTTCTGATCAGGCGTTGACGTGCGCGCGCTCCGCCACATCGAAAGGCGTGGTCCGATGAGAATGCACAGTCGACAGATGAGCTTCGCCGGTGTGGCGCTGGGCCTGTGTGCCGCCGTCTTGGTTCCGCCGCCGGCGGCCCGCGCGTTCGCCGAGGACATCTGCTACACGGAGGACGGCGCCCCCGCCCACAACTGCGGCCCGCTGCCACCGGTGTGCCCGCTCGACGATCCGGATGCGCCGGTGTGCGGACTGCAGGCGTTCGCGGCGTACGGGTTCACGTTGCGTCGCCCGCTCGGCGGACGCAGCCTCGTGCACACGGACTCGACGTACGTCATCGCTCGCGACGTGGGCTTCTCCGAGCGCGACGCGTACTGGATCGCGGCATACGACGAGGCGACCGATCTGGGGGCGTTCGCCCCGCGCGACGTCGCCGGCCGGCTCGTCCCCGACGCGGATTCCCTGACCACCCAGGACATCAGCGGCCTGGTGCGCACCCACTTCGCCACCGGCGGTTTCCTCTTCCACTTCCTGCCGACGATGCGTGGGCCGTCGGATCCCCAGCCGGACGGGCTGAGTCCCGATGCCGACGATCCCGCACACGAGGTCATGCTCACGCACCTGCGCCGGTGGGCCATGGCCGGACCAGGAAGCGCCGCGCCGCTGTGCACCGGAGGCTTCACCAACCCCAGCGCGGCCGGCGACTACGCCACCGGCGCAACCTGTTACGGCGACGCTCAGCCCGCGCAGATCCACGGCGAGTACGCCGTCGAGACCCCGGTGGCCATCCCGTTCGACAACGAGACCGGCGAGCAGGTCATCTCCGGCGACGTGCGGTCCGGGCAGTTCGACTCCTGGATCGGCGACAACGCCTGGAACGCGCGGACCGGCATCTACCTGCATGCGCTCGGCGACCGCATCTCGCACCGGGCCTGCACCGACGCCGGCACGATCACGCCGCCGTCGCCGGATCGGCCGGAGTTTCGCATCGACCTGAACAAGCCCACCTGCGATCCGCCACGAGTACGAGACGGGTGTGGACTTCGCCGGGCTCGAGCCGGGGGACCGGACGACCGAGGCGATGCTGTCGATGGTCTACGACGAACTGGTCGCCTTCGCGCAGGCCCGCGGAACGCTCGACGAGCGCGCGACGCTCCCCGCGACCAAGACGGCACTCGTCTCCGACGGCTTGGTGCCGGCGTTGCAGATCAGGGAACCGGTCGAGCGGATGACCGCGGTGACCGAGGTCGGCTGCCGGGCAGGGGTGGGGCAGTTCCCGGGCACGCCGACCTGCCTTGCCTGACCGTTTCGGTGGTGTCGCGGCCAGTCGTCATCGCTCGCCATTCACCACAATAATGTCATAACGCAGCTTATCGGCGTTTGAGCCGAGGGCTCAGGCCGTCGACGAACGATCTAGAACACGCCCCGAGGGAGGGGGCGTCGGCCCGAGCAATGGCGCCGCGAAATCGGCAACAGACCCTGGTGGGGGACGTCAGGGTGCCTCCACTGTTCTGATCAACGACCAATGAAGGGGATGAGGAATGCGCACAGCGGGGGCTCTACGGGTTGGCATCTTGGGAGGGATTGCCGCCGTTGCGGTGGCGGCCGCGGTGTCGCCGATCGCCGCAGCCGCCGGTTCGTCGGGTGGCTCGGCGGATGTTCCCGGCGAGACGGTGTTCTCGGCGCCGCTCTCGGACGAGGTCTGCTCCGCAAACGGTTTCGGCTTCCGATCGATCAGGATCGGCTACACCAACGTCGCCACGGGCGAGGCGGGATCGGTGGACGTGCAGCCGTGCACCACCTTCATGGGGTCGCCACTGGATCGTGTCACCGCGCACACGGGATCCGGACCGGTGGTGTTCACCGTGTCCATCGTCGGACAACCCTCCCTGCCCGGGTTCGGCGGTTTCATCGCTCCCTGAGCGACTGGTTCCCCTCGGCGGCCGGCAGCGATCGCTGCCGCGACGGAACCGACCGCGAACCCCATCCTGACCTCGACTCAGGCGGTACTCGCCTATGCGGCGGCCGCCGGCGTCCCGAGGGCCAAGCGGACCCGCTGGGATTACGAGGTGGAATCGCCCCTGCGCGATGCCCGCGGCTTCGACCTGGGCCGGTTCAGCGGCCCGGCCCCGGTGATCGACGCGGACGAGGTCGGCGCCGCCAACATGATCCTCACCAACGGCGCCCGCCTGTACGTCGACCATGCGCACCCCGAGTACTCGGCGCCCGAGGTCGCGGACCCGCTCGACGCGGTGATCTGGGACAAGGCCGGCGAGCGGGTGATGGAGGCCGCGGCCCGGCACGTCGCGAGCGTGCCCGGCGCACCGCGACTGCAGCTCTACAAGAACAACGTCGACGGCAAGGGCGCGTCGTACGGCACCCACGAGAACTACCTGATGTCGCGGGCGACGCCGTTCAACGCCGTCGTCGCCGGCCTGACACCGTTCTTCGCCTCCCGGCAGGTGATCTGCGGGTCGGGACGCGTCGGAATCGGGCAGTCCGGCGACGAGGCCGGCTTCCAGCTGTCCCAGCGCGCCGACTACATCGAGGTCGAGGTCGGGCTGGAGACCACCCTCAAGCGCGGCATCATCAACACCCGCGACGAGCCGCACGCCGACGCGGACAAGTACCGGCGTCTGCACGTGATCATCGGCGACGCCAACCTCGCGGAGATGTCGACCTACCTCAAGGTCGGCACCACCGCGCTGGTGCTGGACCTGATCGAGGCCGGCGTCGACCTGTCGGACCTGCATCTGGCCCGGCCGGTGACCGCGGTCCACCAGATCAGCCACGACCCGACCCTGCGTCAGGCGGTGGCTATGGCCGATGGCCGCGAGCTGACCGGCCTTGCCCTGCAGCGGATCTACCACGAGCGGGTGGCGGAGTTCACGGCCCGACGCGGCGACGACGACCCGCGGGTGGCGGACCTGCTGGACAAGTGGGCCATGGTCCTGGACCTGCTCGAGCGGGACCCGATGGAGTGCACGCACCTGCTGGACTGGCCGGCCAAGCTGCGGCTGCTCGAGGGCGCACGCAGCCGGGACGGGCTGGGCTGGGCCGCGCCGAAGCTGCACCTGATCGACCTGCAGTACTCCGACGTGCGGCTCGAGAAGGGTCTCTACAACCTGCTGGTGGCGCGCGGGTCGATGGACCGGCTCGTGACCGAGCAGCAGGTGCTCGACGCGGTGCACAACCCGCCGACCGACACCCGGGCCTACTTCCGGGGCGAGTGCCTGCGCCGGTTCGGGGCGGACATCGCGGCCGCGAGCTGGGACTCGGTGATCTTCGACCTGGGCCGGGAGTCCCTGGTGCGCATCCCCACGATGGAGCCGCTGCGGGGCAGCAAGGCGCACGTCGGCGCCCTGCTCGACGCCGCGGAATCGGCCGCCGACCTGGTCGATCAGCTCACCACCTGAACACCGCCCCCGCGACACGGCCACGCACCCGCGTTCTGACGGTGTCGCTCGGTAGGGTGGAGATCCGTGCACGAAGCGCACACTGGGTGTGGCAGGGACATCGACGGTCGAGAAGACCCCGGCGTTCAGGAAGACCCGGTGTGCGGGCGCAACTGAGGAACCTAACGAGGAGGTCGGCGGCTATGGCGCAGGAGCAGACCAAACGCAGCGGCGGTGGCGACGAAGACGACGGCCAGGTCGGCGAGGGAGCGGCCGGTCAGGAACGTCGGGAGAAGTTGGCCGAGGAGACCGACGACCTGCTCGACGAGATCGACGACGTGCTCGAGGAGAACGCCGAGGACTTCGTGCGCGCGTACGTGCAAAAGGGTGGGCAGTGACGGCGGATCACCCGGCGTCGCGCCCCGCACTCGGGGACGAGCGGCTGCGGTACGGCACGCAGCTGTCCTCGTTCTCCGAACATCTGCGTCTGCATGCGCCGGACCTGTTGCCGGAGAACCGGTTCGACGTCGGTCGCTCGCTCCGGACCGGGAGTGAGCCGATGAACGCCGCGGACCTGGCACCGCACGGCACCACGATCGTGGCGGTCTCCTTCGAAGGCGGCGTGGTGCTCGCCGGTGACCGCCGCGCCACCATGGGCAACATGATCGCCAGCCGCGACGTGGAGAAGGTGTACGTCACCGACGACTACTCCGCCGCCGGCATCGCGGGCACCGCGGGCGTGGCGATCGAGCTCGTCCGCCTGTTCGCGGTCGAACTCGAGCACTACGAGAAGATCGAAGGGGTGCCGTTGAGCTTCGACGGCAAGGCCAACCGGCTGTCCTCGATGGTCCGCGGCAACCTGGGAGCGGCCATGCAGGGGCTGGCCGTGGTGCCGCTGCTGGTCGGCTTCGACCTCGACGCGGCGGACCTGTCCAAGGCCGGCCGGATCGTCTCGTACGACGTGGTCGGCGGACGCTACGAGGAACGCGCCGGATACCACGCGGTGGGCTCCGGGTCGCTGTTCGCGAAGTCGGCGTTGAAGAAGACGTACGACCCGCGTGGCACCGAGGAGGACGCACTGCGCGCCGCGATGGCCGCGCTGTACGACGCCGCCGACGACGACTCCGCGACCGGCGGACCGGACATGACCCGGGGCATCTACCCGACCGCCGTGGTGATCACCGCGGACGGCGCCGTCGAGGTGGCCGCGGCCAGGGCCGCGGAACTGGCCCGGGACGTCGTCACCGCCCGCATCCAGGAAGCAGGTGACATGCCGTGACGATGCCGTACTACGCGTCCGCCGAGCAGATCATGCGCGATCGCTCGGAGCTGGCGCGCAAGGGAATTGCCCGCGGCCGCAGTGTCGTCGTGCTCACCTTCGCGGACGGGGTGCTGTTCGTGGCGGAGAACCCGTCGACGGCGCTGCACAAGGTCAGTGAGCTCTACGACCGGCTCGGGTTCGCCGCCGTCGGCAAGTACAACGAGTTCGAGAACCTGCGGCGGGCCGGCATCATGCATGCCGACATGCGGGGGTACTCCTACGACCGCCGCGACGTCACCGGCCGTTCGCTGGCCAACGTGTACGCGCAGACGCTCGGCGGAATCTTCACCGAGCAGCCCAAGCCGTACGAGGTGGAGCTCTGCGTCGCCGAGGTCGGCCGGGCGGGTCAGGACACGCACGCCCAGCTCTACCGGATCACCTACGACGGGTCCATCGTCGACGAGCAGCGGTTCGTGGTGATGGGCGGCGCGACCGAGCCGATCGCGCTGGCCCTCAAGGACAGCTACCGGCCGGGCCTGGACCTGGCCGCCGCGGTGGACGTGGCGGTCACAGCGCTGCGCAAGGGCACGGTGGTGCCCGGCAGCGGCGACGCGGAGCCGCGCACCATCGGCGTCGAGGCGCTCGAGGTGGCGGTGCTCGACCAGAACCGCCCGCGGCGCGCCTTCAAGCGGATCACCGGCGCCGCACTCGCGGCGCTGCTGCCCGCCGCGACCAAGCCGGAGTCGGCCGCGCGCGCACCGAGCGACGCGGGGGACGAGAAGGCCGACAAGGTCGAGAAGTCCGACGGGGACACGCCGGCAGGAACCTGACGCACCGGCGGTGACCGCCCGTGGGGAAGCCACGGGCGGTCACTCAGGTCCGGTCTCGACAGCGGGACCTGGTCGGACGGCGCGTACCTGCCGTTGCCGACGAACAGCATCCAGATCGCGGTCCGCCGACCGTCCACCGTCGCCGGGATCGGCTCGGCCGAGGCCAGCACCCGGGCCATTGCGGCGGCGGCCGCCGGCCACTTGCCCAGTCGCGGTTCCCACCGCTCACGCAGCCGGACCGCGTCGGGATACCCACCCAGGCTCGCCGTGTTGACGAAGACCGTTGCGGGTTTCCCGTCGCGCAGTACCTCGCCGACATCCACCCGGACCGCGGTGCCCGCCGTCACCGCGTCGCGGGTGGCCTCGACGTCCTCGACGCCGACGTCGCGGGCGAAGTGGTTCAGTGTGCCGCCGGGGAAGACCGCCAACGCGAGGTCGTGACGGAGTGCGGCGTCCACCGCGGTCACGACCGTGCCGTCGCCGCCGCACACCCCGAGCGCGCGGGGCGCCGAGCGTTCGACGGCAGCCTCGAGTTGCGCGTTGACGTCGCCGTCCGGGTCGGCGCGCAGGACGGTGGCGGCCGGCAGCAGACGAAGCAGCTGGTCGCTCGGGTCCTCGTCGGACGCGCCCGATCCCGGGTTGACCAGGATCAACAGGCCGCTGCCGTCGGGCAGGGCGGGGGCGGTCGCGGTGGTGCCGAGGGTGGCGGGCTCGTCCGTCCGGACCGCCCACCAGCGCCGGGTGCCGAATGCGACCGCCGCACCGACCACGGCGCCGGCCAGCACGTCCGACGGCCAGTGCACCCCGACATGGATGCGCGAGTACGCGACCGCGGCGCCGACCGGGGCGAGCGCAACCGCGGCCGCCGGCGACTCCAGGGCCACCCCGGTGACGAAGGCGGCCGCGGAGGCGGCGTGGCCGGACGGGTACGACGACGACGTGGGCACCCGGCGCGGCCGCCGTCCCGGCGCGACGTGCTCCTGGGGCGGTCGGCGACGCGGGAAGACCGGTTTGAGCACGGCGTTTGTCAGCGCGCTGGCCCCGGCGAGGGACAGCACACCGCGAACGCCCGCACGCCGGGTCCGGCCGCCCACGGCGAACGCGACGGCCCCGACGGCGAACCACAACAGGCCGTGGTCGGCCGCCCGGCTGGCCGCGCGCAAGGCGTCGTCGACCCACACCCTCGACTCGACGACGGTCGGTTCCGAGTTCGTCACGGCTCCAGGTTAGGCCGCGCTGGTCACCGTTCGATGTCCGTACGCGTGGAACAGGTCAACGAGGCTGTGCGCGTTGTACTCTCGAAGTGTGCAGCGACGAATTATGGGCATAGAGACCGAGTTCGGTGTGACCTGCACCTTCCACGGCCACAGGAGGCTGAGCCCCGACGAGGTGGCCCGCTACCTGTTCCGCCGGGTGGTGTCCTGGGGTCGCAGCTCCAACGTGTTCCTCCGCAACGGCGCCCGGCTCTACCTCGACGTCGGATCGCACCCCGAGTACGCGACCGCCGAGTGCGACAACCTGGGGCAGCTGGTCACCCACGACCGTGCCGGTGAGCGGGTGCTCGAGGACCTGCTCGTCGACGCGGAGGAGCGCCTCGCCGAGGAGGGCATCGGCGGCGACATCTACCTGTTCAAGAACAACACGGACTCCGCGGGCAACTCGTACGGCTGCCACGAGAACTTTCTGGTGGTCCGGGCGGGGGAGTTCTCCCGGATCTCGGACGTGCTGCTGCCGTTCCTGGTGACCCGGCAGCTGATCTGCGGCGCGGGCAAGGTGCTGCAGACCCCGAAGTCCGCCACCTTCTGCCTCTCGCAGCGTGCGGAGCACATCTGGGAAGGGGTCTCCTCGGCGACCACCCGGTCCCGGCCGATCATCAACACCCGCGACGAGCCGCACGCCGACGCCGAGAAGTACCGGCGCCTGCACGTCATCGTCGGCGACTCGAACATGTCCGAGACCACCACCATGCTCAAGGTCGGCTCGGCGGCGCTGGTGCTGGAGATGATCGAGGCCGGCGTCACTTTCCGCGACTTCGCCCTCGACAACCCGATCCGCGCGATCCGTGAGGTCAGCCACGACATGACCGGCAGCCGCCCGGTTCGGCTCGCCGGCGGCAGGCAGGCCAGCGCCCTCGACATCCAGCGCGAGTACCACTCGCGGGCGGTCGAGCACCTGCGCACCCGTGAACCCGACCCGCACGTGGAGCAGGTGGTGGACCTGTGGGGCCGCGCGCTCGACGCCGTGGAGGCGCAGGACTTCGCGAAGGTCGACACCGAGATCGACTGGGTGATCAAGCGCAAGCTGTTCCAGCGGTACCAGGACAAGTACGGCATGGAACTGTCGGACCCGAAGATCGCCCAGCTCGACCTCGCCTACCACGACATCAAGCGGGGGCGTGGCGTCTTCGACCTGCTCCAGCGCAAGGGTCTGGCCAAGCGGGTCACCGAGGACGAGCAGATCGACGAGGCCGTCAACACCCCGCCGCAGACCACCCGGGCCAAGCTGCGCGGCGAGTTCATCTCCGCGGCCCAGGACGCGGGCCGGGACTTCACCGTCGACTGGGTGCACCTCAAGCTCAACGACCAGGCTCAGCGGACCGTGCTGTGCAAGGACCCGTTCCGGTCGGTCGACGAGCGCGTCGAGCGCCTGATCGCCTCCATGTGAGCGTGGTGTGGCTAGGCTGCTGACCCGTGGCGATCAGCAAAGTCGAGCGGTTGATGAATTTGGTCATCTGCCTGCTCGCGACGCGGCAGTTCCTGACGGCCGAGAAGATCCGGCACCTCGTCGCCGGGTACGACGAGGAATCCAACTACGACGCCTTCAGTCGCATGTTCGAGCGGGACAAGAACGAGCTGCGTGACCTGGGCGTGCCGCTCGAGACGGGGCAGGCCTCCCGCTTCGGCACCGTCGAGGGCTACCGGATCAACCGCGACGCCTACGAACTGCCCGACATCGACCTCACCAGCGAGGAGGCCGCCGCGGTCGCGATCGCGGTGCAGCTGTGGGAGTCGCCGGAGCTGACCTCCGCCGCACAGGGCGCGCTGATGAAGTTGCGCGCCGCGGGCGTGGTGGTGGACCAGGACCCGGCCGCGCCCGTGGTGACCGCGCTGCCGGCCCGCACCCGCGGCTCCGAACCGGCGCTGGAGAAGTTGCTGGCAGCGGTGGACGCCGGACGTGCCGTCCGCTTCGAGCACCGCCCGGCGCGCAACGAGCCCTACCGGACCCGGACCGTCGAGCCCTGGGGTGTGGTCACCCACGACGGCCGCTGGTACCTCGTCGGGCACGACGTCGACCGCGACGCCACCCGCACGTTCCGGCTCTCCCGGATCGGCGACGACGTCGTCGCGTTCGGCCCCGAGAACGCGGTGCACAAGCCGGCCGGCGTCGACCTGCGGGCGATGGTCGACCGGATTGTCGGCACCGGGGGCGTCGCGGGCACCGCGACGGTGGTGGTCCGCGACGGCCGCGCCCAGGAACTGCGGCGGCTGGGCCGGGCGGTGTCGACGCGGACCGTCGGCGACTGGGATGGGACGGTGCTCGAGGTGCCGGTCCGGTCCTGGGACTGGGTGGCCCGGCTGATCGCCGGATACGGGGAGGACGCGCTGGTGCTGGCACCGCCGGACCTGCGTGGGGACGTGATGGACAAGCTGCGGGCGGCCGCAGGGGTGGGGGAGAACCCGGGTATGGAGACTGCTCGATGAGTCAGCTGTCGCGACGGCTGTCCCGGCTGCTGAACATGGTCCCGTACTTCGCGGCGAACCCGGGGATCAGCGCGGCCGAGGCCGCCGCGGAGCTCGGGGTGAGCACCACCCAGCTGATGAGCGACCTGAACCAGCTGTGGATGTGCGGGCTGCCCGGTTACGGCCCCGGCGACCTGATCGACCTGTCGTTCTCCGAGGAGAGCATCCAGGTCACCTTCTCCGCCGGCATCGACCGTCCGTTGCGCCTGACGTCCACGGAGGCGACGGCGTTGCTGGTGGCGCTGCGCTCGCTGGTGGAGATGCCCGGCACCGCGGACCCGACGGCCGTGCAGGGCGCGATCGCCAAGATCGAGTCCGCGGCGGGCACTGCCGCGGGTGGTACCCACGCCGCGCCGCGCGTCGAGCCGGAGGACCCGATCGCCGCGACGGTCCGCGCCGCGGTCGGCCGGGGCCGGGCCCTGGACCTGACCTACTTCTCCGCCTCTCGCGACGCGGTGACCCGTCGGGTGGTGGACCCGGTGCGGATCGTGCTGATGGACAACCACAGCTACCTGCAGGCCTGGTGCCGTCAGGCCGAGGGCGTCCGGATGTTCCGGTTCGACCGGATCGACGCGGCGACCGAGCTGGACGAGCCGGCGCGGCCCCCGCAGGAGGCGCTCGACGATTCGCACGCGACGGACCTGTTCCACGACGACGACACCCTGCCGCAGGCCCGGCTCGCCGTCGCCGCGGACCATGCCTGGGTGATGGACTACTACCCGATGACCGACGTGCGGGTGGCCGCCGACGGGTCGATCGAGGCCTCGATGCGGTACGGGTCGCTGGAGTGGATGGCCCGGTTGATGGCCGGCTTCGGGCTCGGGGTTCGGGTACTCGGCCCCGAGGAGCTCTCGGTCGCGGTACGGTCCCGTGCGAGCGTCGCGTTGGCGGCCTATTCTCAGTCCGCTGACGGATCCACTTCCGGATAAATCGGTCACTCACGACCGAGAACGCGGGCCATCGGTCCGGTAGCATCGAACCAACTAAGTCTCTGGAGGTAGAAATGGGCGGATTGCAGCCCACGCACTGGATCATCGTCGCAGTGGTGCTCGTCATCCTGTTCGGCTCGAAGAAGCTGCCCGACGCCGCTCGCGGCCTCGGACGGTCGCTGCGGATCTTCAAGAGCGAGGTCAAGGAGATGCAGAACGACGGCCCTCCCGCGGCCGCCGCGCCTGCGGCCCCGGCCGTGACCCCGCAGTTGCCCGCCGTCACCCCGGTGACGGCCGAGGCGGCGCCGGTCACCCCGCAGACCGAACCTCGTACGTCCTAGTCCCGTACCCGACCTGGCCCGGGATGCTGCTGCGTCCCGGGCCGACGGCTGACCAGAACTAGGGTCCACAGTGCGAATCCCCTTCGACCCGCGCCAGAGCAAGCGCAGGGTCAATCCCGACGGCACCATGTCGCTGGTCGAACATCTCTACGAGTTGCGTACCAGGCTGCTGCTGGCGCTCTTTGCGGTGCTGGTGACGACGGCTTTCGGCTTCTTCTGGTACGGACACCAGATCCTCGGACTCGAGAGCCTGGGCGACCTGCTGCGCGGCCCGTACTGCTCGCTGCCGGAGTCCAGTCGTGCCGAGATCAGCCCCGACGGCAGTTGCCGCCTGCTGGCCACCGGGCCGTTCGACCAGTTCATGCTGCGGTTCAAGGTCGCGCTGGCCGCGGGCATCGTGCTGGCCTGCCCGGTGTGGCTCTACCAGCTGTGGGGCTTCATCACCCCCGGTCTGCACGACAAGGAGCGCCACAACGCGATCGGCTTCGTGACCGCCGGCGCGGCCCTGTTCGTGACCGGCGCGGTGCTGGCCTACGTGGTCGTCGCGCAGGCGTTGAGCTTCCTGCTCACCATCGGCGACACCGTCCAGGTGACCGCGCTCAGCGGCAACGAGTACTTCGGGTTCATCATCAACCTGCTGATCATCTTCGGCGTCAGCTTCGAGATCCCGCTGATCATCGTGGCGCTGAACTTCGTCGGGGTGCTCCCGTACGAGAAGCTCAAGGCCTGGCGTCGGGGGCTGATCTTCGCTCTGTTCGTCTTCGCGGCGTTCGCCACTCCCGGCTCGGACCCGTTCTCGATGCTGGCGCTGGCGCTGGCGCTCACCGTCCTCTTCGAGTTCGCGGTACAGATCGCCCGCGTCCACGACAAGCGCAAGGCGCGTCGACAGGCCGCAGAGGGCTGGGGCGCGCTCGACGACGAGGAGGCCTCGCCGCTGGGCGAGACCGCGCCGATCGACAAGGCGGACGCGGTCAGCGCGCCGTCGTCCGGCGACTTCTCCGACACTCTGTGACGGCGCACATGTCGGTCGCAGTCCGCGACCGACATGTGACAGCCTGACGGGGTGGAACTAGAGGTCTTCGCGGCGCAGCTGAAATTTTCCCTTGATCCCTTCCAGTCCGAGGCCTGCCGTGCCCTGGAGGCCGGTCACGGGGTGCTGGTGTGCGCCCCGACTGGCGCGGGCAAGACCGTGGTCGGCGAGTTCGCCGTGCACCTCGCGTTGGCCTCCGGGCGCAAGTGCTTCTACACCACCCCGATCAAGGCGCTGAGCAACCAGAAGTACGCCGAACTGGTGGAGCGCTACGGCAAGGCCTCGGTGGGCCTGCTCACCGGCGATTCGAGCATCAACCCGCAGGCGCCGGTGGTGGTGATGACCACCGAGGTGCTGCGCAACATGCTGTACGCGGACTCCGACCTGCTGCGTGGGCTCTCGCACGTGGTGATGGACGAGGTGCACTACCTGGCGGACCGGTTCCGCGGCGCCGTGTGGGAAGAAGTGATCCTGCACCTGTCGGAGGACGTGCGACTGGTGAGCCTGTCGGCGACCGTGAGCAACGCCGAGGAGTTCGGGTCGTGGATGGCCACCGTGCGCGGCGACACCGAGGTGATCGTCGACGAGGTGCGGCCGGTCCCGCTCTGGCAGCACATCATGGTCGGCCGGCGCATGTTCGACCTGTTCGACAACGACGCGCAGGCCCAGGACCCCGCCGCCCGCCTGGTGGTGGACCGCGAACTGGTGCGGCACCTCAAGCAGCGGGAGGCGGCGGCCCGGCTCGAGTCGTGGGAGCCGCGGGGCCGGGTGCGTGGCGGTCGCGGTGGCAACACCAACTACCGCCCGCCTGCCCGGCCGGAGGTGATCGCCCGGCTCGACGAGGACGGATTGCTGCCCGCCATCACCTTCATCTTCAGTCGCGCCGGCTGTGACGCCGCGGTCGCGCAGTGCCTGCGCTCCCGGCTGAAGCTGACCACCGAGGAGCAGGCCGCCGAGATCGCCGAGATCATCGACCGTCACACCGGCGCGCTGCCGAAGGCAGACCTCGCGGTGCTCGGCTACTGGGAGTGGCGCGAGGGCATCGAACGCGGCATCGCCGGGCACCACGCCGGCATGCTGCCCGCGTTCCGGCACGCCGTCGAGGAACTGTTCGTCAAGGGACTGGTGCGGGCGGTGTTCGCCACCGAGACGCTGGCGCTGGGGATCAACATGCCGGCCCGCACGGTGGTGCTCGAGCGGCTGGTCAAGTACAACGGCGAGACGCACGCGGAGCTGACGCCCGGCGAGTACACCCAGCTCACCGGCCGGGCGGGCCGCCGCGGCATCGACATCGAGGGGCATGCGGTGGTGCTCTGGCAGCCGGGCATCGAGGCCACCGAGGTGGCCGGCTTGGCCTCCACCCGGACCTTCCCGCTGCGCAGCTCGTTCCGGCCGGCGTACAACATGTCGATCAACCTGATCGACCGGATGGGCGCACGAGAGTCCCGCTCGCTGCTGGAGCGGTCCTTCGCGCAGTACCAGGCCGACCGTTCGGTGGTCGGACTGGTCCGCACCGTCGAACGCAACGAGGCGGCGCTGGCCCAGCTCGCCGACCAACTCGGCGGCGTCGACGGCGAGTTCTTCGAGTACGCGCAGCTGCGCGAGCGGGTGCGCGCCCGCGAGCGTCAGCTCGAACGTCAAGGCCGCACGGATCGCAGGCAGGACGCGGTCGAGGCGCTGACCGCGCTGCGCCGCGGCGACGTCATCGCCATCCCGGTCGGACGACGCTCCGGACTCGCCGTCGTGCTCGAGGCCGACTCCGACGCGACCGACCCCCGGCCGTTGGTGCTCACCGAGGACAAGTGGGCCGGCCGGGTCTCCGCGGCCGAGTTCCCGATGCCCGCGAAGGCGCTCGGCACCATGCGGCTGCCGAAGTTCGTCGACCACCACACCGCCCGCAGCCGCCGCGACCTCGCCGCCGCGCTGCGCAGCACCGGCATCGTCGCGCCGGGCCGGTACGGCAAGCGGCGTTCGCCCGCGTCGAGCGACCGGGAGCTGGCGACGCTGCGGCGGGCCCTGCGCTCGCACCCGTGTCACAGCTCGCCGGATCGTGAGCAGCTCAACCGGATCGGCGAGCGGTACAACAAGCTCGCCCGCGAGACCGAGACGCTGCGGCAGAAGGTCGCCGCGACCACCAACTCGCTGGCGCGCACCTTCGACCGGATTCTCGGCCTGCTCGGCGAGCGGGACTACATCGAACAGGGCGAGCTGGGCGCCGCCGGCGCAACCGGCCACGGCATCACCGAGAACGGGCAGCGGCTGGCTCGGATCTACTCGGAGAGCGACCTGCTGGTGGCCGAGTGCCTGCGCCACGGCGCCTGGAAGGGGCTCGGCCCGGCCGAACTCGCCGCGGTGGTTTCGAGCATGGTCTACGAGTCGCGTCAGGACGGGGACGTCGGCGACCGCGGACCCACCGGCCCGATCCGGCATGCACTCGACGAGACCGTGCAGTTGTGGTCCGCGCTGCGGGCCGACGAGGTCCGGCACCGGCTGCCGTTGACCCGGGAGCCCGACCTGGGGTTCGTCACCGCCGTCTACAAGTGGGCACGCGGCGAACCGCTCGTCGACGCGCTGCTGGCGGCCGGGGACCGTGGCCAGGCCCTGTCGGCGGGCGACTTCGTGCGGTGGTGCCGGCAGGTGATCGACCTGCTCGACCAGGTGCACTCGACCGCGCCCGACCCCGAGGTGCGGTCCGCGGCATCGAAGGCGGTCGGCGCGATCCGCAGGGGTGTCGTCGCCGTCGACGCGGCCTGAGCGTGCCGGATGTGATTGGATTCGGGCGCTGTCGAAACATCGGGCCGCCGAGGGGTTGTCGCGCCCGACGCGTTGCGGCGGGGGAGCAAGGACGACGGGCGAGCACCCGAGTGGAGGCACGATGAACGATCAGTTCGACGCCGGCAGCACCGACGGACGGGCCGCGCAGGACCAGCAGTGGGCGCAGCGCCCCGACGCGCCGCAGCCTCAGCCGGCGGACGCGGCGCCCGTGCCCACACTGGCCCCGCCGCAGTGGGACCAGCCGGCCTGGGGCGGTCAGGTGCCGCCGCAGGCCCCGCCGCCCCAGATGTCGGCAGAGCCGTTTCCCGCGCAGCCGTTCCCGGGCCAGCCGTTCCCCGGGCAGCAGCAGTTTCCGCCCGCGCAGTACCCGGGTCAGCAGTTCCCTCCGGCACAGTTCCCGCTGGCGGGATTCCCGGGTGGCCAGTACCCGCAGCCGGGCCCGTTCCCGACCGGACAGGTCCCGCAACCCCAGTACGCGCAGCCGCAGTTCCCGCAGCCCCAGTACGCCGGTGCGCAGTTTCCGCAGCAGCCGTACCCGGGGCAGCCGCTGCCGGGCCAGTACCTCCCGCCCGGTCAGTACCCAGCTCAGCCCCCGTACCCGGCGGCGCCGCTCGAGCACGGCCCGGCCAAGTCCTCCGTGTCGAAGTGGGTGGGCATCGGCATCGTCGCCCTCCTGCTGGTCGGCGGTGTCGTCGCCGCGGTGCTCGGCACCCGCGGCACCACCCTCGACCGGGCGGCGGCGGAGCAGGGCGTCGCCCAGGTGCTCGAGGACTCGTACGGGGCCACCGACGTCGCCGACGTCGCCTGCCCCGCCGGGCAGAAGGTGGTCAAGGACGCCATCTTCACCTGCACGCTGACCGTCAAGGGAAACCCGCAGCAGGTCACCGTCACGTTCACCGACGACGAGGGCACCTACGAGGTCGGCCGGCCGACCACGCCCTGACCGGCGGGCCGGTCACCGGTCACGCCTGACGCGGCGCCGCCATCGCCTTGACCAGTCGGCCGACGGACGTCTCGATCACGAGGTCGGCGGCCAGTTCGGCCAGCCGGTCCGGGTCCGCCGGCGCGGCGGCCAGCAGGTCCGGCCGCGACAACGTCACGTCGGCGTCGGTGAGCACCCGCACCACCGGCAGCGCCGCGTCGAGGTAGCCCGCCGAGGCCGTCAGCTTCGCCCGAATTCCCTTGGCCAGACCGGACTCCGGGTCCGCCACCGCGTCCCGCAGTGCCGCCACGGAGCCGTACTCGAGCAGCAACGCGGACGCGGTCTTCTCGCCGACGCCCTTCACGCCGGGCAGGCCGTCGGACGGGTCGCCGCGCAGCAGGGCCAGTTCCGCGTAACCGGGCCCGGGACGCCCGGCCGGGACCCCGTACTTCTCGGCGACCTCGACGGGGCCGAACAGTTCGGCCTTGGCCAGTCCGCGGCCCACGTAGAGCACCCGCACCGGCACCGGCTCGTCGGCGACCACCTGCAGCAGGTCCCGGTCCCCGCTCACCACGACCACGGTGTCCTCGCGTTCGCGGGCGGCGAGCGTGCCGAGCACGTCGTCCGCCTCGCACCCCGGCGCGCCCGCGGTGGCGATCCCCGCCGCCGCCAGCACGTCGAGGATCATCGGGACCTGCGGGGTCAGGGTGTCCGGCACCTCCTCGACATCCGGGCCCTGCTCGTGTTCGGCGGCCACGCGGTGAGCCTTGTACGACGGCACCGCGTCAACCCGGAACTGCGGGCGCCAGTCCAGGTCCAGGCAGACCGCGAGCCGGGACGGCTGGTGCCGGGTGATCAGCGAGGCGACCATGTCGGTGAACCCGCGCACCGCGTTGACGGGCCGGCCGTCCTTCGCCGTGAACGATTCGGGCAGTGCGTAATACGCGCGGAACCACAGGCTTGCGCCGTCGAGGAGAAGGAGGGGGCCAGTCATGCCGCTCATCCTGCCAAACATCGTTAGCCTCAGTGTCATGAGTGCACAGAGCTCCTCGACAGGACGATTCCCGACCGCCGTATACGGCGAGCGCCTGCGCCGCGCCGCCGAGCTCACCGCGGCCGCCGGACTCGATGCGCTGCTCATCACCCCGGGTCCGGACCTGCGGTACCTGCTGGGCTCGCGGGCCGACTCGTTCGAGCGGCTCACCTGCCTGGTGGTGCCGGCCGACGGGAGTGCCGCGTCGGTGGTGGTCCCGCGCCTGGAGCTCGCCGCGCTCGGCGACTCGGCGACCGCGGAACTGGGCCTGTCGGTGCGGGACTGGGTGGACGGCGTGGACCCGTACGCGCTGGTCGGGTCGCTGCTGTCGACGCCGAGCCGCACTGCGGTCGCTGAGGCGATGCCGGCCCTGCACGTGATTCCGCTGACCGCGGCCCTCGGCGCACCGCCGGTGCTGGCCACCGGGGTGCTGCGCGAGCTGCGAATGCTCAAGGACGAGGCCGAGATCGAGGCACTGCGCCGAGCGGGCGCGGCGATCGACCGGGTGCACGCGCGGATGGGGCAGTGGCTGCGGGCCGGTCGCACCGAGGCCGAGGTGGCCGCGGACATCGGGGCCGCGATCGTCGAGGAGGGCCACACCGGCGCCGAGTTCATCATCGTCGGGTCCGGTCCGCACGGCGCCGACCCGCACCACGAGGTGTCGGACCGGGTGATCGAGTCCGGTGACATCGTGGTGATCGACATCGGCGGCCCGGTGGAGCCGGGCTACAACTCCGACTCCACCCGCACCTACAGCCTGGGCGAGCCCAGCCCGCAGATCGCGGAGCAGTTCGCCGTGCTCGAGCGGGCCCAGCGCGCCGCGGTCGACGCGGTCCGGCCGGGGGTCACCGCGGAGTCGGTCGACGCCGCGGCCCGCGACGCGCTCGCGGCCGCCGGGCTCGCGGAGGTCTTCGTGCACCGCACCGGCCACGGCATCGGCCTGTCGGTGCACGAGGAGCCGTACATCGTGGCGGGCAACAGGATCGAGCTCGCCGAGGGCATGGCGTTCAGCATCGAACCGGGCATCTACTTCCGCGGCCGGTGGGGCGCACGGATCGAGGACATCGTGGTGGTGACGGCCGACGGCTGCGAGTCGATGAACCTGCGTCCGCACGGTCTGACGGTCCTCGGCGGGTAGCGCGGTCCGACACCCGCCGCGATCCTGGACGGCGCCCGTCTGGGGGACTTGTCGCCCCGACTGGATTGAACCCCTTACCATTCCCACCTGCGGGTATAGGACTGCCTATAGAGCAACGGGGAGAAGATGCCGATCATCATGGGTCTCGATCATGAGCAGCAGCAGCTCTACCGCGAGCTGGCACGAGACAAGGCCCGCGAAAAGGTAGCGCGGATCAACTACCTGCGGCACCTGCGCCAGCTCTACGAGTCGGGGCTGACGCAGACCGACCTCGCTCGAATCGCGGACGTGAGCCAGCCGACCATCAGCGACCTCCTCAAGCGAGCCCGCGTCGAGGCCCGCGACGCCCGGCCCGGCACGCACGGAGGCACCGCCTACGAGATCGCCGCCCGGTACGCCGCGGGAGAGATCGACCGCGTGACGCTGCGGCGCGAGTTGATCGAGTGGACCTACGAGAAGCCTGGCGCCCCGAGCCCCTTCCCGTACGCCAACGACGCCCCTCCGATCACCGAGGGGGGGTTCAACAACCAGGTCGGCCGAGCCCTCGACGAGGGACTCCTCGACGACGAGGACTACGACGCCGTTCTCGACGCCCTGGCCGACTGACCCGCGGCGTCTCCCGAGCAGATCGAGTCCCGTCGTGCCTGGCTCGCCTCACTTTCCGAAGACGGCGGCCCCTGACCCCGAACGCAATCCCACGCGACGATCAACGATCGCCGGTACATCCGGATGGTCGACAGGGAAGCAGTCCCGACGCCCACCCGCCGGCCAAAGCTACTTCCACCCGAACGAGCTGTCCGCACTCGTCCACCGCGAGTCGACCCAGCTGTTCGCGGTCGCCGCCCGCGAAGCGATCGCCCACGGCGACCGGTGCCCGATACTGGGTTTGTGATTCGACTTGTTCAGCGGGTGTTTCGTTTTGGACCCAAGTACGGCATGGCTCGCGGGATCGCTCTGTACGTCCGTGATCGAGATATCGAGGGGCAGCCCCTCCAGCCGGACGAGCTGCCCCAATGGATGGCTGACCGCGGCGAGCAGCTGAGTAACTCGGTGGAAGGTCTGGACGCTGTCGATACTGCCATCGATGCTTGGTCGCGTGACCCAGAGATCAGTCCGATGTTGGGCAACGAGATTGGCCAGTTTCTTGGTGTCGTGCTTGTCGATCAGGTCGAGGGCGCACGATGGCATGCCTGGCCGAACGGCCATCCGGTGGTGCGCCTAGCCAATGATCGAGACGTCGACGTCATCGCGATCGCACGCGATCGGATCTCGACTGGGGCCCCGCGATTGGCGACTGTCCTGTGCCGAGCACGCGGGACCTGAGGCTCGGTTCTCTCCGACTCGTTGTGCGCGCTGGTGAACCGGACCGGTCTCGATAGGTGAACACCGCCGCCGGCCCTAGAGTCCCCTGAGCCCGAGCAGTCGACTCGCGAGTCGAGGTGGTCGATCCCCTCGCCCCCTCAGTCGATCTACGAGCTCAGGCGTGTGGGGTGGGAACGAGTCGAGGATCTCAGCGGGCCCGAACGCGATGGGTTCGCCTCGTTTCGCACGGTCTCGAGCATCCGTCCAACCCGTGACGAGGAGATACCATCCCGCTTCCGCGACTACTGGCGAGTCTGAGGTCAAGACCGCTTCGATCTCCACGACGCCGTCGCTGAGCGAGACGACATCCTCGACCGTCCGAGATATCACCACGATCCTCGCCGATGGATCGCTGTTCCAGACCGTCGCGTTGGCCCACCGCTTGAAGAGCTCGGTCTCCTTGCGTTCTCGGGCATCTTGACGCCACCAGAATGCGAGGAGCCCCGCCACGATGAGCCCCGTAGAGCCCCAGAGAACGAACTCGAACATGCCCACATCATAGGAATCGATACGCCCGCCTTCCCGAGAAGCCGGCGTATCCGAGAAGAGCATGCAGAGGTCGGCGACAAGCGCGTCAACGACCACGGTCAGAAGGCGATGAGTGTGAACAGTCCGAAGCACCCTGGCCCCGCCGTGGGCGATGACCAGCCATTTAGGAGACACGCCCTAGCCGAGATGCCGGTACAGGGTGCTCCGCGCGACCTCGAGCACCTCGGCGATCTCCGACATGGGCACGCCCTCTGCGCGCATTTTCTTGGCCTGGCGCTTCTTCGCGGGGGTGAGCGCGGCCGGACGGCCCCCGATACGGCCTCGCTCGCGGGCCGCGGCGAGGCCGGCGACGGTCCTTTCCTTGATGAGGCTGCGCTCGAAATCTGCGAGGGCGCCGAAGATGAGCCGTCCGCCGGCGGTCGAGGTGTCGATGGACTCGGTCAGGGATCGGAAGGCGACGCCGCGCTGCTCGAGCTCGGTGACGGTCTCGATCAGGTGGGGGAGGCTCCGCCCGAGTCTGTCGAGCCGTCACACGACGAGGGTGTCGCCGGGCCTCAGTACGTCCACGAGGGCGGCGAGTTCCGGCCGATCGGTCTTGGCTCCGGACGCGATGTCGGTCCACACCTTGAAGCAGCCCGCGGCGCTCAGGGCGTCGCTCTGGAGATCGGGGTTCTGGTCGGCGGTCGAGACCCCGGCGTAGCCCAACATTGCCGGACTATTCACGACCTTTCTCGGCAATTGCCCTGTACTTGCCCTCAAGGATCTCGTACTCAGGCTCACTTATCCGACGAAGGCCCGGCACAATTCCGTCCGGGTCCGTTTCTGTAATTTTCAAAGAGAAGCCAGAGCCATAGCTAATTGGCTCATCTTCCAGTGCGACCCAGGTAACCCGGACATGGTGCCGGTCAGGATCCAGTATCCGCCCGGGATGCCCCTTGCGCAGAACAGCTATAGCAGAGTCACCAAAGTAATACGGTTGGGCAATATCGGCGCCGACATACACCACGGCAACGCCCTTGGCTAACTCCACTCCAGAGATCTGCGGCCAATCGTCCATCATTTCCTTACATCCTTCGGTCAATGACCAGTCCGGTTTCGCGACGCGCCCGAATTTACTACTCTGGACGCACTCTCTTGCTCCGGAAGGAGTGTCGCATCGGCGATTATGGTGTGGCGGCAATTCCGAATATATTCGAAGTGACTTTCGGGCACAGTGGGTGGAGAGACCAGCGCAGGAGTGTCTCATCGTGCGGGAGAGTTGCGCCGATCCGCTCTCACCGTAAGCCTGCTGTACCGCATCAAGTAGCTGCGCGCTCCCAACCGCAGCCTCCGAATGGTGCCCGGCCACCTCATGCGCGCCGGGTTCGAGAATCGAACGATGAAGAGACACCCGCAACTCGATAGGGGGGAGCTATCAATCCTGGCGCCCGCTTCTCGGGTGTGACTCGCGGCGATATGTGGCGGTCGGGAAGGCGGGATCGGATACTCGGACTGTGACCGACGTGATCATTCGGCAAGCCATGCCTGACGACGACCTCGCGGACCTCCCTGCGATGCAGATCGCGGCCGGCGCCCTCTTTCGAGAACTGGGAATGGACCTGGTCGCCGATGGCCCTGCACCCGTATTGGCAGAGTTCGAAGCTGCCAGGACACGCGGTTATCTCATCGTCGCAGTCTCCTGTGAGGGTGCCTTTGTCGGATTCGTCCGCATGAGCCCGCTCGACGGCGCGCTACACGTTGAACAGGTGACCGTTGCACCCGACTGGGGTCGCCGAGGAATTGGACGCCGGCTCATGCGCGCCGCCGAACAGCGCGCTCTCCATCAGGGATTCGCCAATATGACCCTCACTACGTACCGCGATGTTCCGTTCAATGCCCCCTTCTATGAGCAGTTCGGCTGGATGGCACTCGACGACGAGGACCTCACGTACGGCTTAGCTGCTCAACGATGCGCGGAAGCGGCTGCGGGACTTGACCAGTGGCCGCGGATCGCCATGGGAAAACCTCTTCCTTAACCGGCAAGTTGTCCGCCTCAGCGATCGGCTAACAGGACAGGTCCATACATCGCGAGGAGTCACAAGCGATGCTGGCCGCCATCCGAGGCGTCCATCAATCGACCGATGAGGAGACACACGCACTCAATAAGGGGGAGCTATCAATCCGGGCGCCAGGCCGGGCACTGCTATCCGCAGACGACCTCGCGGAGGTGTTTTCGACCGTGCATCGCGCAGTCGCCGAAGCTCAGGTGGTGTTCGGTTGCGCTACACGGAGTCCGGTCGTTGGCCGTCGATTCGTTTGACAGGCAGCCACGTCGCGAGGGTACGTGCGAGTGTGCCCAGGAGGCGGTCGCCGAAGACGCAGAGGGTCTTCTCCCACGGATGCCCGAAGGTTCCCTCGCTGAGGTCGTCTCGCAGGAAGATGTAGTAGTCGCCGTCGGGGTAGACGGGAACCCGCCACTCGGTGTCACGAGTGGCGGCATGGACGGCTGCATCAAGCCGGTATCCGGGGTGCTGCCAGTCCAACACCACGAACGTCGGGTCGTCGGGAAACTCGCTGACGAAACAGCGCAATGCCTCGGCGTTCACTGCGTCGAAGCGGCTCTGCCAGGCGCCTGAGATGTCGGCGGGCGCGGTCAGATCGAAGGTGACCGACGGTGTCGGTTCGGCGATCGCCGGCCAGGTCGATCCGGTGATGCCTGGCCGGAACCCGAACCTGTCGGTGAACCGATCCCAGTATCGACTCCGATCTTCCAGCGTGGTCCAGCCATTCGGCAGCGGGCTGCCGAAGTTGAGCGTGTGCCTCATCATTGCGGCGACCTCCTTCGGCTAATCCCGGACCGGATCTCGTCGATAAACAGCTCCATCAGGTTCATCGCCCGCAGTTCACGTCTCCAGCTGCTTCACTCGGGTCGCGCGAAAGCGGTACCCGTCCTGGGCCGCCTGCTCCCAGTCGAGGTCGACCGTTGCGCCTACCGTCAACGAGCGGAATCCGGTCCCCTCGATGTTGCTGAAGTGCGCCCAGCATCCGCCGGGGGTGTCGGAGGAGTCCAGCACTCCCCACCCCAACTCGGCGTGCCACTCCCGGACCATTCCCGTTGTCTGTCCCACGGCAAGGACGATCTCATGGTTTCGGCGAAGATCGACAGTCCGAAACGCCCGACGACGGCACGAAGTCCGTCTGACGCCAACGCATTCCCGAATGAAGACAACCGAAGCTCACACATCCTGAGCTGCCCAGTCCGATTCGTGTCCGGGAACGGCCGATGAGGAGACACACGTACTCAATAGGGGAGAGCTATCAATCCGGAGCTGAGGTCGCACGTACAGATACTCTGCGGCTGGTGCGCGCCGAAACCGCGCCCAGTGATGGGCAACTGCGACGAGGGGACGAATGAACAGTCGACGCGTCATGACTCTTGTCGGCGTAGCGCTTCTCGTGGTCGGCGCTGTGGGAACTGTCGGTTCGCTCTTCCTCGGAGGCTTGCTAGTCGGGCAGTGGGCGGCAGAAATGTCGGCCCTGTTCGTGATGGTTGCAGTCGCGGGCCTGCTTGTCGTCAGCCGGCGGGGATAGCCGCGTTGTGGACAGCTGCTCCCTGAGCGCTGTCCAAGAATCGGTCGATTGATGGACGCCTCGGATGGCGGACGTCTCGGTTATGACCCGAGCTGATACTTGGGTTGGCACCACGAGGGTGTGACTCGCGGCGACAAATGGCGGGGTTCTCGCGTCGTCAGGTGGCGTCAAGCAAGCCCGCCGCAGTCACCGGCGGGTTGTCTCATCTGTTGCGAGGAGTTCTCGGATGCTGGCATAGAGATGACGCTGGAAGATTGCTTCTGGTTCGCGCCAGTCAAGATGATGGTTGACCTCGAGGGCGACAATGCCGTGGAACGCCCCCCACCAGGCGAGAAAGTCATCGAGGAGATCGTCGTCGGCCAACAGTTGACTGATCGTGCATCCTCGGGCCTCGGCGTATTGGGCGGCGATTGGTTGCAGCACGTCTGTTTGCGCGGACACGGTGGACCCGCCTGGCGGTGCGGCGTACCCGTCGATCTGGTCAAAGAAGATGAGGTTGAACTGTCGGCGATGTTCGATCGCCCAGGACCGGTAGGCAAGTGGCCCGGCGGCGAGGCGCTGTTCGAGAGCCAACCCTGCCGATGCACCGAATGCCGCGGCGATGTTGGCTTCGAGCGATTGATAGCTCTGCACGATCAACTCGGTGAACAGCTCGGCGAGACTGGGAAAGTAGGTGTAGAGCGCGGGTGCGCTGACCCCGACCTCGCGCGCGATCCCGCGAAGGGTGACCGCAGTCGGCCCACCTTCCTCGAGTCGTCGGCGCGCTTCGGCGACGATGTCCTGCTTGAGTTCTCGACGCTGTCGATCGCGTCTGGGTTCCTTCGTCATCCTGCACAGGATACACTTAACACCGTTAGGTAACCGAACATCGATCAGGAAGCAGGGTGTTGTGAATCAGACTGTCGGAATGACGCTCGATTGCGTCGACGTGAAGACCGCGGCGATCTTCTGGAAGGCGGCTCTCGGCTACGACGAACCCGTCCCATTCACAGACGGTGCGCAGTTCCATGGGCTTGTTTCACCGGGCGGAGGTTTGCATCACCTCACGCTGCAAAGTGTGAAGGAGCCGAAAGATGTCAAGAACCGGGCTCATCTGGATCTCTTCGTCGATGACCTCGATTCTGAGGTCTCGCGACTAGCTGGCCTCGGTGCGCGAACACTGGAAGAGCACAACGACGACGGCGGGTATCGCACCGCGGTACTGGCCGATCCCCTGGGAAATGAGTTCTGTGTCGTCCAACGCTGAGTAGCAGCCTCTCATCACAGCTCGACGGCCTAGGTGCTCGGCGGCGTGGCGGAATCGTGACTACTCGACTGCGGGATGCTTGAGCAGTGAGCGCAGCGCAGTTCTTCGATCCCCCAAGGAGCGACGCGAGAACACCGCCATCTATCGCCGCGAGTCACACCAAGAGGGTTCTGCGCCTGATCGAGGCGCTACGGCTGAAAGTCCCAACGGAGTAGACCGTCCTCGATGACCGGCACCCACCCCTCGCAGTCCGTTCCCTGCTCGAGCGCTGTCGCAGTGGAGTCGAGCATCGCCTCGATCGAGACCCACTTCAGGGTTTCGACTCCCTCCCCGAAGAAGTCGACCACGCAGTCCTGGCGGTCCCCGGAGCGGGTGTCGATCACGAGGTAGTCGCCGGCGCCGTCCTCACCGATAGGGATGTAGGCGGGTAGGTAGGTCCCGGCTTCCTCTCCTGCGGGTGCAGCCATCAACATCTCAGTGCCCCCGAGATCGTCGGTCATGTCCTGCCACAGCTGAGTCATCCGTGAGTGAACCTCAGCGGCGGCAGTGGCGGAGATTGGTGCGAACCTGGGGAGTAGATAGAGCGGGCAACCGGGGCGGCTGCCATCGTGCAGAGTGAACCACTGGCGGAGCTGTTCAGGCCAGACCCTGCCGGTGGCAGTCTCAGCGGCGCGAGTATCTGCCGGTTTGGCAGGTGGCAACAGTTTCGCCGCGGTCGCGGAGGCGTGTTGCTCGCACCAGCGGATGATCCGGGCCCAGTTCGCCTCAACCGTCATGACGCAAAGCTATCGGCGCCG
The DNA here is from genome assembly GCF_056402135.1 of Rhodococcus sp. P4_C10. Taxonomy (NCBI): domain Bacteria; kingdom Bacillati; phylum Actinomycetota; class Actinomycetes; order Mycobacteriales; family Nocardiaceae; genus Rhodococcus; species Rhodococcus sp. P4_C10. Next base: position 162,579 of record NZ_JBFUHZ010000002.1, read on the forward strand.
GCGTCGAACCATGGTTAGACATCCGATAAATCAACAACATTCCCCAGGTCAACAAAGACAAGGCGGTGCGGGCCGACGCTTCCCTCGGCCCCGAGGCTTCCGCGGCTGAATCCGGCCGCCAATTCTCGCGCTCAGCTGGTTGACCCGGAGTGACTCTCCCAGAGATCCCCACCAGTGGATACCAGCGGCGTCTGGCTTTAGTTTCCGCGCAACGGTTCCCAGCGGCTCGCCGAGGTCTCCGGTGGCAACGTCCTGCCCGAACCGCACAGGCGCGGCCTCACCATCCGGATTCGTGTCCGGAAAACGGTCGGTTCCGGGACGGTGGTCGCCGTGGCCACGCTGCCCGATGGGCCCGGATACGGGGTATTCGCCAGCACACCCGGTGCCGGTGTCTGGACGGTCCGCTGACCGACTCGGCAGCCCCAAGGACCGGCTGGAACTGCTCGAGGCGTTGAGCGGGCCCCACCGGCATGGCCGCACCGCCGCCGCCGGCTGATCCACATTCAGAGAGGCCTCGACCACCGCCTGTCGGGATCGAGAACTGAGCCCACTCCGGCCTGGTGAGCGGGAGACCCGCGTGCCCTCCCGGACCGCGGGGCCGGCGCCTACGGAACGTAGACGGTTGCGACGCCCGGTGTGGTCGTGCCGGGGGCGGGTATGACGGCGACGACGACTTGCCCGGTCCCGGTCGGCAGGACCGCGGCCGGGTAGCCGTACTGGGCGACCGACATCCGGGCGGAGCCGGAGGCTCCGCTCGACAGGTTCAGCCAGTGCACGTCGCCCAGGACTTGGCACGCCCATCTGCCTTCACGTCTGCCTTCCTCCGAGCCGGTGATCGTCACCGTCCCAGGCTGTTCGCCGACCACGGCCACGCAACGGACCGCGGGCGCGTCGAAGCTGCCGTTCGGGTTTCCGAACGGCGCAGGGTTGATCTGGAACGGAACGGTGACCGCGGCGGAGGCGATGGCCGCCGGCGCCAGAACGGAAACGGCCACGACGGCCGCGCAGACGACCGATCGGCGAACGAAATCAATCATGGCGACCTCCAAGGACAGCATTGCGGTGCAGGTCAATCCGGCGGGCAAGGGCTTCGTGGTCACCAACAACTGATCACGGATACGGACAGTGCCCCCATCCCCACCACTCGCAAGGGGCTATGGCATTCAGTGCCTGGATCCATTCTTTCGGCAGGTTCATGGTGTACCACCACAGTTGGAACACGTCGGGGAACCTTTCGGGTTGGCGGCGTTGTTCGCCGAAAAAGTCTGGCGGCAGCATCCGCAACGCCTCCGGGGGCGGCTTCCGAGTCGGTCAGGGGACCGTCCAGGCGCCGGCGCCGGGCAGGAGGGTGAGTCCCGGCCACGCCGCGAGCAGGGCGTCCGGCGTGACGGTGGCGACCATCGGTCCGGACCCGGTGTGGACGTTGACGCTCGGCCATTCGACACCGATCACGGTGTCGGCTGCGCCGGTCGAGAGATTGCGCCAGTGGACCGTGTAGGGGGTCCCGGTGAATCGGGTGATGCCCGGCATTGCCGGGTCGGTGCTGGCTGTCACGTACTCGATGTCGCCGGCGGGGAGGTTGGTCACGCCGTGTCCGACCCACACCACGGGGATGGGGAAGACTGTGTCGGTCCGCGCGGCGGCGGCCGCCGGTTGCACGGCGAAGAGCAGCGCTAATCCAGCTCCGGCGACGATGGATGCTCGGCGTAGACGGCGACGTTGTCTCATCGACGGACCTCCCTGCCCGGTGGCCCGCTCCGGATCCCGAACACCGATGCCGACCGAAGGATGCTGTCAGCCTACGTCCGCGACGGTGGCCCCGACCATGTATCACCTGGTCGGGCCGCCCGTAGCGTGTTCGGCGTGGACTAGTCGAGCCTGATCGACTCGGGGTGGGGGCGTGTGCCGCGATCACCTTCTCCACACCGCCGACGTCGTCGAAACCGCCCACAGCACCCTTGTCGTTGGCGCCACCTGACGCCGCGAGAACGCCGACCATCTATCGCCGCGAGTCATGGGCATCCGGGCGGCTGGCCAGCCCAAATTCGTGTCCGGGAAACGGCCGTTCCCGGACGCGAATCGGACTGGGCGGCCTGATCGAGTCGGGTGAGGCCTCCTCTGACCACGCACGCGATCCTCAGCTGTGGTCGTGTCCTCGTTGGAGGGTCTGTATGCCGTGTGGTCGTATCAGACAGATGACTGTGTTCCGGAAACGATCGCGGCCGCTGTGGGCCGGCGTTGCCATTGCCGTAGTCATCGTCGGAGCGCTGGCTCTCTGGTTTGGTGGCCCTCGGCTTTGTCGTTGGGTGAGCGCACGATCGGCCGAGAGGGCGGCGGAGTCGCTGGCAACGAACCTCGGGCTACATCTGACCGATGCCGACACGATCGCTTACGCCAAGCATTTCAGTTCTTTCCCCGACTCGTCCGCGTACTTGGTCATCGAGTCGAACTCGGGTGCCCGCGCGAGCGCTCTTCGCAGCGAGGCAGCTCTGACGGCGTGCCAGCCGGCCACGGCCGATGATTTCGGCCGGGCGCCGTCGGAATACAGTCCTGTGCCGTCGACGACTTTGCTGGTCTGCGAGTCGCTCTTGCCTGGGCAGGGACTGCTACGGGCAGTGTGGGATCCGGCAGTAGACCAAGGCAGACGGGTCTACCTTTGGGCACTCCAGATGTGACGGCCGGTGAGTCGTTGTTGACTGACAGGACGATGACCATGAGTCGCCGAACCATCCTGAGCACGGACCGGCTGACGATTACGGATTGGCTGCCAGCTGACTTTGACGACCTCGCCGCTCTGCATTCTGACTCGCTGACAATGAGATACATCGGTCATGGACGGCCCGACACCCTCGTCGAGGCGCGGTCCCGCCTTGACGGCTACCTCAACGAGCAACGGAGCAGGGGTTGGACAAAGTGGCGCGTGGAGAACCACGACGGCGAAATGATCGGGCGCGCCGGATTCGGCGAGGCCGGCCCCAGTCGTGAGCTGGCCTACGCCTTGCGTCGGGACCAGTGGGGCCAAGGTCTCGCGACGGAGCTCGCACGCGCATTGGTTGACTGGCATCGCCAACATCCGGCCCGCGAACTATCGTCGAGCGACCTGTGTGCCCATGTCGAGGTAGGCAATCGAGCGAGCGTTCGTGTACTCGAGAAGGTTCAATTCGAGCTCGTGGACAGGCGCGTGTACGCGGGCGTCGACTGTGATTACTTTCGGCTTCCTGGAATCTGAGTTCTGGAAATCGGTGAGGAACTGTGAGCGGGGCGGCCACCGAGACCCGCGGCGAGGACCGATGGCCACAGCCACGAATAGAACCGACGGTATGACTCCTGCGCATGGACGCCCAACAAGTCCGCCAGCCGTCCAACAATCGACCGATTGATGGACTGTCGAAAATCGTGAACGAAGACACCCGCGGTTTGCAGCGTCCACGCACCTGGCGCCTTCTACTGCCGACCAATCGCCGGCAAGTGCGCCCGACCACCATCGAGATCGACCCATCCACCGTCCCCAACGGTTACGTCGACTCGACCGTTCTGCTTGTTGACAACCTCCTCGAGAGTGTGGCTCTTCGCGGGCGAGAGGAGTTCGTCCATGACCCCCAACATGCCGCCTCCCGCATCCCCACGTTTGCCCTTGCGCCAGAACACCCACCCTTTTCGCTCGGCCCACAGTCCTGCCTGGTCCAGGCCGACCAACACCGCCACTGCGATCACCCCGACCAGAAAGATTTCCATCAAACGATTCTCCTTGGATGTACGTACCCCTGGGGACCACCAGCAACACTTCGCTCGGACGGTAGATCGGCCCGCACACTCACTGATTGTGTCGGGATGCAGCGAAGATTAGCGAGGTGCGACGCCAGATTGACCAGGTGGCGATGCTAGGGCCCCGACCGTGCGCAGTTCCGATTCGGGGAAATACACACATGACGCAACGAACGCGATCGTCCCGACGGCACCGCCGACGGGCAGAGCCGTGCCGTCCACGCCCAACCACACGAGAGCGACCCCGGCAACCAGTGCCACTGCAAGACCCGTTGCAGCACCGAAGGCGAGTCGCCAACCAGTCAGCCGGTGATCCACGGTGTGCTGCGGTATGAACGCGAGGACGGAATGTCCGACAAGGATCGCAATCACGCCGAGGAGCGCGCCGGCAGGAAGTGAGCAAAGTGCCCCGAGGACGACACCCAGGAGTCGTGTCATGAAACCGGGATCTGCAAACTGCCACGCAACGTAGATCCCGCACACGGCGCCGCTGATCAGTGGCCACGCCATCGCCTGCCTGCGCCAACCGCCCCCGGGAACCGTCATACCCCGACCCTACGAGGTGGCCCGACCGGATCGACGGACATGTCTGGATGTACAGGCGAGTTCGTGTGCAGAAACCGAACGGTTGGGAGACGCGCGCAACTCGATAGGAAAGAGCTATCAACTCTGAGTTGACGGCACGCCGCGCCCCGTCGCGAGTCTTCTTTGCTCATTTCGAGACAGAGGCAGCGTCTGTCGACCTGAGATGTTGGTGGACGACAACAAATCACTATGACCTTTAGTGATAGATCGGTAGTCGCCGAGTCCGAGGCAGCACGACCTTTGCCGGCTGAGCCATCGACTCAATCGTCGATTGAAACAGGCGGACCTGGATCCAGCTCATTGGGATCCCAGTCATCTCGCCGGTCCAACCGCTCCATCAGCGCAACTACCAGGCTCAGGATGATGAAGAACCCGGCAATGACCGCGACAACGCCTGCCATTTCTCCCCCTATGCTGCCCTCCCTGCGTGCGCAAGCACGGTACCAACCAGCATGCGAACGCGTACGGGTTCATCTCGAACGCCCGGGCCAGCGGCGCCGGCGAGAGCCCGTGTCTAAGAATCGAACGATTTCAGGACGACCTCGGATGGCGGCGACCATCAGTTGTGTGACTCGCCGGGTGCAGCAATCTCTCACCAATCGTCAACGACTCCCGTTTGCTGCTCACCTAAGAGGCTTTGCGCACAATATGACTCGGTAGCACTAAGGGTAAGGACAATATGACTACTGCCTGGATACAAGTTCTCGTCGCGATGGTCGACGGCCCCACGACCCCGGTCGATGGAATTGTGCGGACCCATCACAACTCCGACGAGCCCATCAAGGTCACCGCCATCAGCTACGGCGAGAAACCCGTGATCGTGGGACTCGGCCCCGGTGGTGTCCGGGTGATCCGGGCCGGCCGGAAGACGCGCGTAGAGGCGTTGACCGGCGAACTGGTGTTCCTCACTGACGGGGAAACGGCGTGGCACTTCCACGATGACCCATCACGGCCCCGACAGACTCCCGTCGAACGTGTGCATATCGCAGGTCCGGGAAAACAGTTGTTGATCACACCACCGACCGGGCACTGGGTACGGGAAAACTATGCCCGCCCAACCCGCCCCGTCGAGGACGTCGAGTTCCTCGCCCGCCCATGCTGGTCCGTCGAGCTGGCTCCGCGCAGACCTGACAAACCGTCCGTGCGGCTGATCGTCGACGCCGACTCCGGCGCGGTACTCGCCGCGCACACCGGTGACGGAATCGACGGAGCGGCGTTCGAACAGGCAACATTCGGCACTCCGGTCGACCCCGCCGCCTTCACCTGGGACGGGCCTATCGAGACCGACGACGACTCCCAGAGGAAGATGAAGGCCGCGGCCGAGACCAGGCGCCGACGGACCTACGACTGGTTCCGCGAGAACGTTTCCGCCGCAGACCTGCACGTCCCCGTCCTGCACGATTTGACGCCCATGTGGATCAGGATCGATGACGAGGCGACCGGCGCGTTCAGCGCGGGATTCGGCGGCGGCGAAGGCGACGGATGCATGGCCCGTCGCCCACGGTCGAGCGAACCGTGGAACCTCGCCTGGTACTGGGGAGCGGCCGCCGCGTGGTCCACTGCCGACTTCGACTGGGCCTGCCACGTTTTCCGCGGAACTCTCCATCCCGAGGGCCTCGCACTCTTGCAGCAGCGTTTGCATCCGAACGACCCGGTCGTCGGGCAGCCAGATGTGCGTCGGCCCGAACCGAACGTGCACTAGTTGTATCGGCATCCGACGACGGGCCCGTGACGAGTCCTGATCGCGGCGGTACTACTCCCACCACAGAACCGCCATCTGGCCACGCGAGAACACCGCCACATATCGCCGCGAGTCACATCCTCAGCCACCCAGCCCAATTCGTGTCTGAGGAACGACCGATGAAGAGACACACGCACTCAATAGGGGCGAGCTATCAATCCGGGCGCCAGACCAGGCGCTGATATCCACCCCGAGCCAGAACGGGCAGTAGCAATACCCTCAAGAAGCAGAGTGCCAGTTCCGGACGGCCCGGTCGGCGCGCACACACGGGGGATACGTTTGGAGCATGGAAGCCGGCCCAGTCCCCATGATCACTGGGTTCGCCCTGTCCGCAATGGTGCTGGCGGTCTTCGGTTGGCTTGCACCGTATGTCTGGATCCTTGCTTTCCCGGGCTCCGTAATCTTCGCCATTATCGCCTGGGACATGCCGATTCGGACCTACCGACCACGGAATGAGCAGACCGGTGGGTTCAACTCCGTCAGCGCCGCCTCCGCGGAGTGCGCTGAGTCAGCTGAACGTCAGTTGAGGCCTGCGTAGGAGTGCAGGCCCGAGACGACGAAGTTGATGGCGAACATGTTGAACAGTGTGGTGGCGAGGGCTGCGACGTTGATCCACGATGCGCGAAGATTCCCCCATCCGCTCGTAGCTCGGGAGTGCAGGTAGGCGGCGTAGAGCACCCACGCAATGAAGGAGACGGTCTCCTTCGGGTCCCAGCCCCAGAAGCGTCCCCATGCGGCTTCGGCCCAGATCGCGCCACAGATGACCCCGATTGTGTACAGCGGAAAGCCGACAATGGTCGTGCGGTAGGCGACCCGATCGAGTAGTTCCGCGGAGGGAAGTCGGGCGGCGACCCACGCCAGTGGTCCGCGGGATCGCTTGTGCCCGTGGACCGCGACGACGTGGAGCAGGCTCGCAGTGCTGGCGAAGGTGAGGATCCCGCACGCGGACACGACGATCGTGACGTGGATTGCGATCCAGTAGGAGCGCAGCGCCGGCACCAGGGGAGCGGCATCGTTGTACATCACCGCTGCTGCGATGAACAGGAGTACGACCACCGGTGCGAGGACGAAGACCGTCAGGTTTCGGATCGGGTACTGCCGCACTGCGACCAGCCAACACGCCACGGTTGCTGCGCACAGGAACAGTGCGTATTCGTAGAGGTTGCCCAGCGGCCATCGCTCGGTCGCCAGGCCCCGCAGGGCGATCGCGGCCACATTCAGTGCCAGCGCGACGAGTGTCACGGCGATGGCGGCACGTCCAGCTCGCTCGCTGGGTGAGCGGTTGCTGTCTGCGGCCGCAATCCGACCCGGCACGTCCGGGGCTGTTGCGCCGACGGTGATGACGGCCCGGGCCTCCGCTGCGACGCGGCGGCGAACCGACGAGCCCGCAAAGTCGAAGGCCGAAAGACCGAGTGCAAGAACGTAAATCGTGAACGCGGATGCGAAAGCGAAGTCGCTGTACTGCGCCAGCGTGGCACTGACCGGCATGAGTCCCCCTCGTGACCAATGTCTACTACGGTGGATAGTAGAGGATTGCCGCCGGTCAACTCTGCGAGATCAGCGGCCTATCCCGCTCGGCGATGTGCGCGACACTGCAACTGGCCCAGGACGGGTCCTGATCGCGGCGACATCTGTAGACGCCGGTACCTGGAGGGGCTCAGTGAGCCGTCTATGCCCCCGGAGCACGCAGTGGGGCCGCCGGACTGGCAGGCCGCCACCGGCTGCGGAGCGGCTACCGTGAAGCGGGTGAGCACGAGCCAGCCGGTACCTGAAGATGCCAAACCCGCCGACCACCCAGCCCGGGTCTCCTCGATGTTCGACAGTATCGCCGGCCGCTACGACCTGATGAACCTCTTCATGACCTGGGGACAGGAGCCGCGGCTGGTGCGGCGTACCGTCCAGCGGGCACAGCTGCCCGATGCCCCGAAGGTGCTGGACCTGGCCACGGGAACCGGCGACATCGCCCACGAGGTGCTGCGAACCCACCACGACGCGGACGTCACCGCAGTGGACTTCGCGCCGGAAATGATGGCGATCGGCGCAGCCCGTCCCGATGGCGACCGGATCGCCTGGGTCGAGGCAGACGCGATGGACCTCCCGTTCGAGGACGACACCTTCGACGCCGTGACCCACGGCTACCTGCTGCGGAACGTGGCCGACATCCCCACCACGCTGGCCGAACAGTTTCGTGTGCTGAAGCCCGGTGGTCGGATGGTGGCTCTGGAAACCTCACCGGCGCCGGACAACATCCTCAAGCCCTTCTCCACCGCCTACATCAAGTACGTCGTCCCGCAACTCTCACGGCTCATCACCAAAGATCCGGAGGCCTACGAGTACCTCTCGGCTACGACCCGAGGATTCCGGACTCCCGCCCAGGTCCAGGAGCTACTGAAGGATGCGGGCTTCGTCGGCGTCGGTCACGAACTGCACCTCTTCGGCGCCCTGGCGATCCACTGGGCCACCAAGCCGAGATAGTCGATAGGCGACGGCCGTGGGCCGACGTCATTTCATGCGATGGGATGAAGACTCCGGAACCGACCTGATGTACCACTTCTCGTGTTGCGGGTCATGGCGGTGGTGAAAGCCATCAATCAGTCGATGCAGATGTTGACCGACTGTGCAGTTGCTGCAGGTCGTCGCGTATTTCCCGCATAGGCGCGGACGCGGTGGGCGTGTACAAAACGGTCCGTGAGCGTGCCAGCGCGGCGTAGATGTTGTTGGCGCCACCTGACGCCGCGAGTCACAACGCGACCTCACCATCCAGATTCGCGTCCGGAAAACGAACGATTTCAGGACGACCTTGGATCGGAGTTCAGCGTCGGTCCAACGCCAACGAGGTCCGACATCGTCCGGGCCACTTGACGGTCAGGATGCAGAGCACACGCGCCACGAGAGAGTTCAGCTCGGCTGACGCAGTGCGGGCTTGTCGATCTGTTCGCGGAGGATGTCGCCGTGGCCTGCGTGCCTGGCGAACTCTTGGATGAAGGTGAGCAGCGTCCATCGCATACTGACGCTTCCCTCGCGGGGCATGTCCTTCGTGTCGTCGAGGTCGAAGCGAGACGCGATCTGACGTGATCGTTGGCTTGCTCGCTCGAATTCGGCGATGACGTCCACTAGCGACTCGTCGTCTGCGACGGCGAAGGTGCCCTCGTCGCGGCGCGAGTATCCATCGCACTCCGATTCGTCGAGTCCCGCCCAGAACCGTTGGAACCAGATCCGTTCTGCGGCAGCGGCATGCTTGATCAATGAGATCGGTGTCGTCAGCGACGCGACGAGTCGTCGGCGGGCATCGGCGCCAGACAGGCCGCGTGCGGTGTCGATGAGTGCTTCGCGGTTGCGGTCGAGCATGGTCTCGATGATCGCTCGCTCGGTGCCAGTGGTAGTTCCGTAGGTGCCCATGCTTTCACTCCAATTCTGTTGTGTGGTTGAGGCCCGTGCGGCAGGTGTCGGTCGGGCTGGATGACACGACGCTGCGCAGCGGCGATCGATCTCGAAAGAGGGACAAAGCGTCCAGCGGCCAGGGAACAACCGGGAAGGAGAAGGACAACCGATCTGCCGGCGCGAAGATTGCACACGAAGCGTGAAATGGCGGGCGCCGTCAACACCGGAGCCCAGGCCCGTCAGAAGGGCCCTGTTGCCTGGCGTCAGCGTATCGCAGAGTTTCAACTGCAACTGCAACTGCAACCGCGAGTCGCGACTCAGGACCCGAGGCTCCGGCATCGTCAGGGCCACTTGACGGGACGACGGCACGAAGTCCGTCTGACGCCAACGCATCCCCGAATGAAGACAACCGAAGCTCACACATCCTGAGCTGCCCGGTCTGATTCATGTCCGGGAAACGACCGATGAGGAGACACACGCACTCAATAGGGGGGGAGCTATCAATCCGGGCACCAGGCCGGCACTGATATCCACCCCGAACCAGAACGAACGTGGCAATAGCCTCAGGCGGTCGAGTGCCAGTTCCGGACGGCCCGGTCGGCGCGCACACCGCGCGGCCTCCTTCCTGGGACCTCACCGATCGCTACGTTCCGTTGTCAATGATTCGCCAACCGTCGTCATCACTGTTGCGACCAAGGACATAGCCCCACGTGGTCGGGCCGTCGTGCATAGATTCATCGGCGTTGGTGAGCGTGAATGTGACCCCCACTGACACGCCCTGTCGGTATCCCTCGGCGGCCGTCCCCGCGGCCGGCATCGAGGACGTAAACGCGGTGACGTCACGGATCACCAGGTCACTGATCTGAGGATGCCGGCCGGTCAGCGATGAGCGGAACCACGGCTGCAATCTGCTCCATCGGTCATCAGCTACCAACATCCGGCCAACCTCCTCGTCGCCTGCGTCGATCGCCTCGATAAACGAGTGGACAACTTCTTCCGGACTAGCCGACACGGGAGGCTCGCTGGCATGCGTCTGACTCGCATCGGAACACCCCCCGAGTGCGGGTATCGCAACTGTGACCGCGATACACCCAGCAGCAGCCCTCAGCGGTCCGAGTCTGTCCCCGGCAATCAGTCTCATGCCCACAGTTTGACCGAGTTGGTCCACGAGATTGTGCACTCAATCGCCAGTAGCTACCGCATATAGGGATTCGCGCAAATTCGTGGGCCCTAGGAGACCGTCGGATGCCCTTGCCTCAGATCGGTGCCACAGATGCCGCAGCTCACCACACTCGATCGACGACCTTCGCGGCGGTGTTTCGACCGCGCAGCCCGCGGTCGCCGAAGCTTGCGTCTCTAAGCTTCAATAGGCGCAGGTGCACGTGCACGTACATTTCGGGGGTTTCAATGCGCAGCCGGTTACTGAAGCTCGGCCTGGCAGGAGCTCTCGCCTCCGTCTTGGTCCTTGCAGTCTCAGTTCACGTGTATTCGGGGGATCCGGCGGGCTACTGCGCCGCCAACGTGACGCCCCCGGCCATGTGGCAGATTGATGTCAGTTCGCCTCTGACAGAGGCGAACTGGACCTGGTTCCCTGTCGCCGGCGCATCTTGTACGTGGCAGGTCGGCAGCGACCTCCAGTACGGCACAACGGCCATCCGCGGGTGGCCCACCGTCGCCATGTTGCTTGGATTCTCCGTCTTGATCGCCACCGTGGTATCTACTGCTCTCTCGCTGATCAAACGTCACCGACAAGGGCGATCACTGAAAGCCGCAGCGCATCCATAGTCGCCCAATCCGTTTCATGTCCTGGAAATGACCGATTGATGGACGCCTCGGATCGGATGCTGGACGTATCGGTTATGACCCGAGCTGATTCTTGGGTTGGCGCCAAGAGGGTTCTGCGCCTGATCGGCAGGGTGCCGTAGTTGTTGAATAGCGGGCCTGCCACCAGGCGTCTTCGGATTCAAGTCACTGCTGTTGCCACAGGACCTGGTCTCTGGTCAGGGAACTAATCGCTGCATGTGTACTAACGCTGTTGTCATCCGTGTCCCTGCGGCGACCTCGAGTCGCTCGTCGGTGAAGCTACCGGTGGTGCGGCCGTGTAGACGGAGATGCGCAGCTCGTCGTCGGGTAGGTGCAGCGTTTCGAAGTTGAAGGTGGAGACCCCGAGATCGGTGTGATTGAAGGATTTCGTGGTGTGCCGTCGAGGCCCGACCGCATGGCCGTTCCAGAGACGACGGAACGTCGCGTCGGCGGCGTGCAGCTCTGTCGCCAAGTCGAGCAGGTAGGGGTCGGCAGGGCAGTGAGAATTCATGCTCCGCAGCTGTGCGACGCTCGATCGTGCGGTGGCCTCCCAGTCGACGAAGAGAGTGCGAGCGACGGGGTGGGTGAAGATGTATCGCACAGTGTTGCGTCGGTCCGCTGGCCACTTGCTGATTCCGGTAAACAGGGCCAGACCTTCAGCATTCGCGGCAATCATGTCGCTCACCCTGTTGAGGACGTAGGCCGGTGAGGGACGCAGAGCAGCGAGGACGGCGTCGATGCCTGCACGCACTGTCCTGGCAGGTGCCGATGTGGTGGTCGGCGGTGGGGCAGCAGCTACCAGCGCCAGTTGGGTCAGGTGGCGCGCATCGTCGCTGGTGAGTCGCAAAGCTCGCGCGAGGCTGTCGAGAACAGCTCGTCCTGGCCGGCGTTCGCGCCCCTGCTCGAGGCGCGTGTAGTAGTCGAAGCTGACGCCGGCCAGAGTTGCCAGCTCCTCGCGGCGTAGGCCCGGGGTGCGGCGCAGTCCCGGCCCTGCGGGGAGACCGACGTCAGTGGGTTGAACAGCGAATCGCCGCGACCGAAGGAAGTCGCCGAGTGGTCCGGGTGTAGTCACAGGCCGAATTCTGCCAAGACCGGCGTCGGCCTGCGGCAAGTGTTCCTGGTCGTGTCACTGCTAGGAACGACACGGCCTTCCCCGTATCCGTCAACCGCTCCAGACTTGGCGTCATAGAAACCCCTGCTGGAGCTCTTGGAGGACTCGTTGACGACGACCACAACTCGTGCGCCGCGACCGTGGAAGGTGTGGTTACTCACCGTGTGTGGGATCTACCCGGTGCTGACGGTATTGGTGACCGTCCTGACCCCGTTCATGGGTGGCGTTCCCGCGCCGGCTCGGCTGGCAGTAATCGTCCCCCTCGTGGTCGCGTCCATGGTGTGGGTCATCACTCCGTTCCTCACCCGACGACTTGGTGGGTGGCTGATCCGTTGACGCCAACTACGAAGTCATCTCCAACCTGGCAAGCCCGCGAGGAGCGAGTCATGATGCCCAGCAATGTGATCGGTACGACCTACCTGTTCAACTTCGGCGATCAAGCGAAATATCGCCTCACCACCGCAAGTCCAAAGGTGTTGCGGTCCGAGGTGGTGGCCGATTCCCGCCTGCCGGCTGGCACGGTCAACGACTTCCAGATCGACCGCGTCGAGCTGCGGCCTGGCCTGTACCTGCTGTCGTGGACTGAGCCGGAATCGGGAAACACGGTGACGCAGGTGCAGGACTTCGCTGAGCACACGGCGTACGTCTACATCACGGACCGGGCGTCCTCATCACTCTGGTGCCTGAAGGGCACGATCACAGAGCGAGGTGCCGGAGCCACGGAATCACGCACGAGGGAGGGATCGTGAAGTATCGACGGCTCGGAGCGAGCGGGCTCCAGGTGTCGGAGCTGATTCTGGGGTGCATGAGTTACGGCGATCCTCGTCGTGGCAATCACCCGTGGACCCTGCCGTTTGACGCCGCGAAACCTCTCTATCGCGCGGCGATCGAGGCTGGAATCACTACATTCGACACCGCGAACATGTACTCCGACGGCACGAGCGAGGAGATCACCGGCCAGCTGCTGGGCGAACTGGCCCGGCGCGAAGAGGTCGTGATCGCGACGAAGATGTTCTTCCCAATGCGGCCCGGCCCATACGGAGCAGGTCTGTCTCGGAAGCACATCCTGTGGCAGATCGACGAGAGCCTGCGCCGCCTCGACACCGACTACGTCGACCTGTACCAAATCCATCGGTGGGACCCGCACACTCCGATCGAGGAGACGATGGAGACCCTGCACGATGTGGTCCGGGCGGGCAAGGCCAGGTATATCGGTGCCTCCTCGATGCATGCCTGGCAGATGGCCAAGGCGCAGCACACCGCAGACCGGGGAGGGTGGACCCGATTCATCTCGATGCAGGACCAATACAACCTGCTCCAGCGTGAAGAAGAACGCGAGATGCACCCGATGTGCCAGGACAGCGGGATCGGCGTAATCCCATGGAGCCCCCTCGCGCGCGGAGAGCTGATACGACCGGTCGGCGAGTCGAGTGCCCGGTCCGAGACCGACGCGGTGCTCAGGACCTACTACCGGCAGACCGACGAGTCCAACCGAGCAATCACCGATGCCGTAGGCAAGGTCGCTGAACGACGCGGAGCTTCCAGGGCACAGGTTGCCCTCACCTGGGTGCGGCAACAGGGCGCTGTCACGGCACCGATCATCGGCGCAACGAAACCCCAGCACCTCGACGACGCCCTTGCCTCACTTGCCCTCACGCTCGAATCCGACGACATCGACCTCCTGGAAGCCTCTTACACCCCACGCCAACCCGAGGGCTACTAACTCGAGCGGACGAGTGTAGATGGCACTTCAAGGTCCGGCCGTTGACCGGCGGGCCCTTACCGGTCACGGCAAGTGGCCCCAGCCGCCTTCTTGAGGATGCTGGCCACACCCAGGATCGACCTTCATCAATCCGTTGAATTTGCGACGTATTCTGCACCGCTCTGACCTTCCATGCTGGACCGGACCCGCCCATGGATTCATCGCTCACGCATCCTCGGCGGGCCGAGGAGTACCCGTGTCCACCGGGACAGAGTCCCCGATCGACGCCTGCCTTGAGCGACTGAGCCAGTGGACCGACATCGACATCGTCGAAGTCGCGAGCCCTGGCAGTGCTCGACCAGATTCCAGCGGCCACTTCTGCGCTCGCGAGTCGCGGCTCACCGAACTCAACACCGTCCCACCAGCTCATCCGAGGACGATAGAGGGCTCGTGTCGTGGGTCCAGGACGCCTGGAATGCTCGCTATGCCGAGCGATCCAAGCTGATCGAGTCGGGTGAGGCCTCCTCTGACCGCGCACGCGATCCTCAGCTGTGGTCGTGTCCTCGTTGGAGGGTCTGTATGCCGTGTGGTCGTATCAGACAGATGACTGTGTTCCAGAAACGACCGCGGCGGCTGTGGGCCGGCGTTGCCCTTGCCGTAGTCATCGTCGGAGCGCTGGCTCTCTGGTTTGGTGGCCCTCGGCTTTATCGTTGGGTGAGCGCACGATCGGCCGAGAGGGCGGCGGAGTCGCTGGCAACGAACTTCGGGCTACATCTGACCGATGCCGACACGATCGCTTACGCCAAGCATTTCAGTTCTTTCCCCGACTCGTCCGCGTACTTGGTCATCGAGTCGATCGCGGGTGCCCGCGCGAGCGACCTTCGCAGCAAGTCAGGTCTGACGGCGCGTCACGCCGTCACCAGATACACGCCCGCCGGATGGCTACGGAGCGACTCACACGTAGCTCGACACCGCCAGAGAACGCTGGGGGAGGGTCGAGATCGCAACCATGTTGACCCCGGCGCCGGCGGGAACGTCGATGCGGGTCTGGCCGCGGTCGGCCGGCACCCGCAGGGTGTGCGTGATCGGTGCGTTGCCGTCGATCCAGTCGGCCGGGACCGTGATCCCGCAGGCGGGGCTCGCGCCGAAACTGCCGCGGGAGTGAGGGTGACCGCGAGGTTGCCCGGCCGGGCGGGATCGGTCTCGAAGTCGACGTGGATCGGTCCGTTGCACGGGCCGAGGTTGTCGATCGGCATCGTCGTGGTGACGGCCGACGGCTGCGAGTCGATGAACCTGCGGCCGCAAGGGTTGACGGTCCTCGGCGCGTGAGGCCGTCGGGTCCTTGACAAGGCCTGGACGCATGTCAAGCTTGGGTGTGACCCAGGACACTTGACCGGGTGTCCGTCACACCTTCCGGGAAGTGCGGCCATGACTGCTTCGCCAGAGCTCAGGCAGGGATTCGGATCGATCCGCGCGGGCGGCCTGAACTGGGAGTCGTTCCCGCTGCGGCTCTTCGACAAGGGCAACGCACACTTCTGGGATCCGCGGTCCGTCGACTTCAGCCGGGACGCGCAGGACTGGGCGGGGCTGACCAGCGAGCAGCAGCGCAGCGCCACCTACCTGTGCACCCAGTTCATCGCCGGCGAGGAGGCCGTCACCGAGGACATCCAGCCGTTCATGCGGGCGATGTCCATGGAGGGCCGGCTCGGCGACGAGATGTACCTGACCCAGTTCTGCTTCGAAGAAGCCAAGCACCTCGCCATCTTCCGGCACTGGATGGACGCGGTGGGGCTGGACCGGGACCTGCACCCGTTCGTCGCGGAGAACCCCTTCTACCGCGAGCTGTTCTACGAGGAGCTGCCCGGCTCGTTGCGACTGCTCGAGACGGACCCGAGCCCGGCGAACCAGGTGCGCGCCAGCGTCACCTACAACCACGTGATCGAGGGCAGCCTCGCGCTGACCGGCTACTACGCCTGGCAGAAGGTCTGCACCGAGTGGGACATCCTGCCCGGCATGCAGGAGCTGATCCGGCTGATCGGCAACGACGAGCGTCGGCACATGGCGTGGGGGACCTTCACCTGCCGTCGGCACGTGGCGGCCGACGACGCCAACTGGGGCGTCGTGCAGCAGCGGATGGGCGAGCTGATGCCGCTGGCGCTGGGGATGATCAACTGGGTCAACGAGCAGTTCGAGGTACAGCCGTTCGGCCTCGACCCCGAGGAGTTCGTCACCTATGCCGCGGACCGGGCCCAGCGCCGGCTCGGGGCCATCGAGTCGGCCCGCGGCCGGCCGATCGAGGAGATCGACGTCGACTACTCGCCCGAGGTGCTCGAGGACCAGTTCGGCAAGGAGGACGACGCCGCGTTCGCCGACGTGGCGAAGTAGCCCGGCTCGCCCGGAACTCGCTCCCGGTGGCGACACCTCGACGACAGGGCCACACTGGCGTTCACGTTCCGGTGTCCGGGAGGGGTGACGCTTCATGGCGGATGCTGTCGAGGTCCAGGACCTCGTGCTGCGATACGGGAAGACGCTCGCGCTCGACGGGATCAGTTTCACCGTCCCCGAGGGAACGGTCCTAGGGGTTCTCGGTCCGAACGGCGCCGGAAAGACCACCGCCGTCCGGATCCTGGCAACCCTCCTGCGGGCCGACTCGGGGAGCGCGTCGGTGTTCGGCCTGGACGTGGCGAGCCAGGCAGACGAGGTGCGGGCGTCGATCGGGCTCACTGGGCAGTTCGCCGCAGTCGACGAGTACCTGACGGGGTTCGAGAACCTCGAGATGGTGGGACGGCTGTTCGGGGTGGACAAGTTCGAGTCGAGGCGGCGCGCGGACGAACTCCTCGCCCGGTTCGATCTCACGGACGCCCGCGATCGCACCGTCAAGCAGTACTCGGGCGGTATGCGCCGACGTCTCGACATCGCCGCCAGTCTCATCGGGCGTCCCCGTGTGCTGTTCCTCGACGAACCGACGACGGGCCTGGACCCGCGCAGCCGGATCGGGATGTGGGACTTCATCTCCGACCTCGTCCGGGACGGGACGACGATCCTGCTGACGACGCAGTACCTCGAGGAGGCCGACCGGTTGGCCGACTCGATCATCGTGCTGGACAAGGGGTCGATCATCGCCGCCGGCACCTCGGACCAACTCAAGGGCCGGGTCGGCGGGGAGCGCCTGGAATTCGTGCTGGAGGACTTCACGCAGGCGCCGCGCGCCTGCGAGTTGCTGGCATCGCTGGGGATCGAGCCGCCGACCACCGACGCGCAGGCCCGCCGGATCAGCATCCCGGTCTCGGGCGGCATCGACGATCTCGCGCAGGCCCTGAGCCGGCTGAAGGAAGCGGACCTGGCGGTGTTCGACGTCGGCCTCCGTAGGCCCAACCTCGACGACGTGTTCCTCAGCCTCACCGGGCACGTGGTGGACGAGCAGGCAGGCGAGGCGTCGTGAGGATCCTCCGCGACTCCGTCATCGTCGCCAAGCGCAACCTGATCAAGGTCAAGCGGGTCCCCGACCTGCTGGTGTTCTCGACCCTGTCGCCGATCATGTTCGTGCTGCTCTTCGCCTACGTCTTCGGCAGCGCGATCGCGGTGCCCGGCGTCAGCTACAAAGAGTTCCTGATGGCCGGAATCTTCGTCCAGACCGTCATCTTCGGCGCGACGATCACCGGCGTGAGCCTTGCCGAGGACCTGCAGAAGGGGGTGATGGACCGGTTCCGGTCGCTGCCGATGGCGCGCTCGGCGGTGGTGATCGGCCGGACCGCCGCCGACGTGGGCACGAACGTGCTCACGGTGGTCATCATGTCGATCACCGGCCTGATCGTGGGCTGGCGGATCCACTCGTCGTTCCTCGAGGCGGTCGCCGGGTACGCACTGTTGCTGCTGTTCGCCTACGCGATGTCGTGGGTGATGGCGCTGGTGGGGCTCTCGGTCAAGACGCCGGAGGTGGTCAACAACGCGTCGTTCATCGTCATCTTCCCGCTCACGTTCATCGCGAACACCTTCGTCCCCACCGACAATTTCCCCACCGTGCTCCGCACCCTGGCCGAGTGGAACCCCGTCTCCTCGGTGACGCAGGCGGCCCGTGAGTTGTTCGGCAACACCAGTCCCGCCGTGCCGGCGCCCGACGCCTGGCCGTTGCAGCACGCGGCGCTGTACTCGTTGGCGTGGATCGTCCTGCTGCTGTTGATCTTCGTGCCGCTCTCGGTGCGGAAGTACGAGCGGACGCTGACCTCGTGACGGGCCGGCGCTCCACATCGTGACCGGGCTGGGCGGCCTGCCGAACGGCGACAGCCGACACCGACGCGCGGGTCCGACGAATTCGGCGACGAGTGCCGACTTCTTGGGGACGTTTGCCCCTGTTCGGCGACCATCTGCCCGGGAAAGGATCGAACTGCGAAGGATCGAGCGGCGCCCGAGGCCGTAGCACCCGCCTGACGAATCCGAGGAGAGCGACATGTTGGTAAACCCGCCGATCGTGGTCGGAGTCGATGGTTCCCAGTCCTCGAACGACGCCGTGTGGTGGGCGGCAGAGAACGCGGTACGCAGGGATGCGCCGTTGCTGCTGGTCGCCACGGTGTTCGTCGCGGGCACGTACGGGGTTCCGATCGGGATGCCACCGACCTACTTCGACGACCAGGAGGTGGAAGGAAAGCTCCGGCTCGCACGCGCTGCCGACCTCGCACGCGAAGCGGCGTCGGGACGACCGCTGACGATCGAGTCCGAGCTGTTGTCGGGCCAGCCGAGCCTGGTGCTGATCGACCGCTCGAAGGACGCGGGGATGCTGGTGGTCGGGTCGCGTGGCCTCGGGGAGTTCACCGGAGGGCTACTGGGATCGGTCAGCACCGCGGTTGCCGCCCACGCGCATTGCCCGGTCGCCGTGATCCGCACCCTGTCGGACCCGGAGGCCGCGGTGGGTGGGCCCGTCGTGGTCGGTGTGGACGGCACGAAGAACAGCGAGCCGGCGGTCGTGGCAGCCTTCACCGAGGCGTCGTTGCGCGGCGCCGAACTGATCGCGGTACACGCGTGGTCGGACGTCAACGTCACGAACTTCCTCGGCAGCGACCGGACCTTCGACTGGACCTCCGTCCGCACTCGGGAAGAGGCCGCGCTGTCGGAAAGCCTGGCGGGTTTCGGCGAGCGCTTTCCGGAAGTTGCCGTCCGCAGGGTCGTGGTTCAGGACCGCGGGGTGCAGGCACTGGTCGAGTTCTCGGCGTCCGCGCAGTTGGTGGTCGTGGGGAGCCGTGGCCGTGGCGGGTTCACCAGCCTGCTGCTCGGCTCCACCAGCAGGGCATTGTTGCATTCGGTCACCTGCCCGTTGCTGATCGTTCACTCACGGCCCTGAATCGAGGAACCCTGCGGTGCTCGACGACCGGGTGGCAGGATGGGTAGTGGCCAGGTCCGGTGTGGGGTCGCGGATGCGGAGAGGGGCACATGGCCCTCGTAGGCAGTCAGCGTGCAACGGCGAACATCTGTGGCCGAGAGTTCTCAGCCGTGGTGTTCGACCTTGACGGGGTCGTCACGGACACAGCGACCCTGCACGCGGCGGCGTGGAAACAGATGTTCGACGACTACCTCAGCGGTCTCGGCGCCGATCAGTCGCCGTTCACCCTCGACGACTACCTCCGCTACGTCGACGGCCGGGAGCGCACGGACGGCGTCGGCACGTTTCTGAGGTCACGGGGAGTCGACCTTCCCAGGGGAGGTGCCTCGGACCCGCCGTCCGAGGCGAGCCTCAACGGTCTCGGGACTCGCAAGGACCTGCTGTTCCAGCGCCTTCTGGCCACCGAGGAGGTGCCGATCCTCGCCGGAACTGTCAACGTACTGCGACTGCTCCGCGCGGGTGGTGTCCCCACCGCCGTGGTCAGCGCAAGCCGCAACGCCCGGCAGGTGCTCGACGCGGCCGGACTGACCGCAGAGTTCGACATCCGCGTCGACGGCGTGGACGCGAACCGGTTGCGGTTGCCGGGCAAGCCCGCCCCGGCGATGTTCCTGGAGGCGGCCAGACGGCTCGGCGTGGAACCGCGTCGCGCTGTCGTGGTCGAGGATTCGTCGGCGGGGGTGCGCGCGGCACGTTCCGGCGGGTTCGGATTCGTGATCGGGATCGACCGTGACCACCGCAATGCCGCGCTGCAGGAGAGCGGTGCGGACGTCGTCGTGGACGATCTGGAGGTCCTGGACCTCGGGGTCTCGGATGCTGTCCGGCAGGCCGGCGACCCCGACCCGGCCTGCGGGGTCTGCGCGGTCGAGACGACCTCGCCGTGGCTGTTGACCTACGAGGGGGCGGATCCCGAGACGGAGGGGACGAGGGAGGCGTTGCTCACCCTCGGGAACGGGTATCTCGGCACCCGTGGCGCGTTGCCGGAGGCGCGCGCAGACGGAACGCACTACCCCGGGGTGTATCTCGCGGGCTGCTACAACCGGGTGTCGTCGGTCGTCGACGGGGTGACGCGAGAAGACGAGAGCATGGTGAACCTGCCGAACTGGCTGGACTTCACGTTCCAGGCGGAGGGCGGCGCCTGGTTGCGCCCGGGCAGTCACGAACTGCTGCACCACCACGTGACGTTGGATCTTCGCCGTGGGGTGCTGATCAGGGAGAGCGTGGTCCGGGACGGAGACGGTCGCCGCACCCGGATCAGGCAACGCCGGGTCGTGTCGATGAACTCGCCGCATCTCGCTGGGCTCGAAACGGTACTCGTCGCCGAGAACTGGTCCGGGCGGATGACCGTCCGGAGCGGACTCGACGGCGGGGTCCGCAACTCGAATGTCGCGGAGTTCGACGGTCTGGAGGGCCGACATCTCACCGCTCCGGAGACCGGGACGACCGCGGGCGGGGAGATCTGGCTCGAGGTCGAGACGAATCAGTCGCGGGTGCGGGTGGCGCAGGCGGCCAGGACTTCGATCCGACTTGCCGACGGTGGCGAGATGGAGGCTGAGCGAACGACGGTCACGGAACCGGCCGCTGTGCGTGACGAACTCACCTTCGCGGTCGCCGTGTCGGCCCAGATCCTGATCGAGAAGATCGTGGCGACCTACACCTCGCGTGACCACGCGATCTCGGAACCGGTGCTCGCGGCCCGACAAGCTGCAGCGGATGCCCCGGAGTTCGCCCAGTTGCTGGCCGCGAGCGAAGCGACATGGCACATCCTCTGGCGCCGTTGCGAAGTCGTCTTCGACGCCGACGCCGAACTTCGACTCGCCGCGAACGTCCAGATATTTCACGTGCTGCAGACGCTGTCACCGCACACTGCGGACCTTGATGTCGGGGTGCCCGCGCGAGGTCTGCACGGCGAGGCCTACCGAGGGCACGTCTTCTGGGACGACATCTTCGTCCTGCCCTTCCTCACGCTTCGTCTACCCGAGTTGGCCAGAGCCTTGCTGGAGTACCGCTTTCGGCGGCTGGGCCAGGCAAGGCGCAGGGCGCGAACCTATGGACGAGGAGGGGCCGCCTTCCCGTGGCAGAGCGGTAGCGACGGCCGAGACGAGACTCCTCCCGCATTCTTCAATCGACGTTCCGGTCGTTGGGTGCCGGACAACTCCGCCCGGCAGTTCCACGTCAATCTCGCTGTCGCATACAATGTCTGGCACTACTGGGAGGTCACTGCGGACTTCGGTTTTCTCGCTACCTTCGGCGCCGAACTGCTGGTCGAGAACGCCCGATTCTGGTCGAGTCTGGCCACCTACGACGCGGAAACGGACCGGTACGACCTGTGCGGCGTGATGGGGCCCGACGAGTTCCACGACGGCTATCCCGACCTCCCCGGGCGTGGAATCGACAACAACACCTACGTCAATGTCATGACCGCGTGGTCGCTGGCACGGGTACTCGACACCGGTCGAATACTGGGCGAGGACCTCGGGCTGTGGCCGAAGCTGGGCGTCACCGCCGCCGAGCGGGGCGAATGGGAGCATCTGAGCCGGCGTCTGCGGCTGGAGTTCCTCGACAACGGAATCCTCAGCCAGTTCAGGGGATACGGCGATCTCGACGAACTGGACCTCGACGACTACCGGGCACGGTACGGGAGCATCGGCAGGCTCGACCTGCTCCTGGAAGCCGAGGGCGACTCGTGCAACAGGTACAAGGTCTCGAAACAGGCCGACGTGCTGATGCTGCTCTACCTCTTCACCGCCGAGGAGCTCACCGGTCTCGTCACCCGCCTCGGGTACGAGTTCGACCCGGCATCCATCCCCGACACCGTCGAGTACTACCTGGCGCGGACCTCGCACGGGTCCACCCTGAGCAGGGTCAGTCACGCGTGGGTCCTGGCCCGCGGCAACCGCAAGGAGTCGTGGCAGATGCTGCGTGAGTCGCTCGACTCAGACCTGGGAGACATGTTCCGCGGCACGACCCGCGAGGGTATCCACCTCGGCGCGATGGCCGGCGGCATCGACCTTCTCCAACGGTGCTATTCGGGCCTCGACGTACGCGGCGACACCTTGTGGCTGCACCCCCAACTGCCTGCCGAGCTGAACGCCCTGGAGTTCGACATCAGGTATCGCGACCACTGGTTGCACCTTCGATGCGGCCGCGACACCGTGACCGTCACGACGAGCCCCAGCGCCGCGGCGCCCGTGCGGGTGAACATCCATGACGAGACTCACCTCCTCACCGCAGGGTCGTCGGTCACAGTCTCGGCCCGGCGCTGAGCGTGCGGTTGACTTCACCTGCTCGGTCAACACACGAACGGCGCACCGGCCCAGACCCGTTGCGCCTGCGCTGTCGAGTCGGCGAGGGTCCGAGCGGTGTCGATGCGGGTGGACTCGCCCCACCGGTCGCTGTCCGCGCCCATCCGGTCCGCGGTCTCGGCCGTGGCGTCCGACCACCCCGGGGTCCGTCTCCGAATCCGTGCGGCCGCCGCTGTCCGCGGGCAGTGGCACTCGAGGGGCACCACGGTGGCGCTCACGCGCTCGGCCAGTACTCGCGCCCGCTCGCGCTCACGCAAGTCGGTCCACGAGGCGTCGAGGACGACCGAGTGTCCGAGCCGGAGGTGATCCTCCGCGTACCTGCGCAGCGTGGAGTACACCAGCGCGGTCGACGCGGGGGAGTACAGCCCGGATCCGTAGACGCCCGGCTCTCCGGACAACTCGCCGGTGTCCCGCAGTTGTCGGCGCACCTCGTCGCTCGAGATTCGCACCGCACCCACCGCCTCGGCGAGTGCCTCCGACAGGGTCGACTTCCCGGTTCCCGGTAGGCCTCCGACCAACGCAAGGCGCACCGCGCCCTCGCCGAGATGCCCGAGCGCGAGTGCGAAGTGCCGGGTGGCGTCCTGATTGTCGTCCGCCAGGCGCTGGGCACTTCGGACACAGTCGACCTTGGCCCGGACGAGCGCGCGATATGCGACGTAGTGGTGCGCCAGAGATGCCGGGGCCTCGTCGCCGGCGAGCTCTCGGTACTGCGCGAGCGTCGCGTCCGCGAGGTCGTGTCGGCCGAGGAACTCCAGGTCCATGGCGAGAAAGGCGGTGTCGTCGATGCGATCGACGAACCGAAGCCGATCGTCGAAGTCCAGGCAGTCCAGGATCCTCGGCCCGTCCGGCAGACAGAAGATGTCGTCCGCCATCAGGTCCCCGTGGCCGTCGACAATGTTCCCGTCCGACACCCGACGTTCGAAGAGTGTCGCTCGCCCGTCGAGGTAGCGACGGGCCATCGACGAGATCGTCTCGAGGTCCTGGTGCGAGACGACATCACCGGGGAGCGAACCGATCTCGTCGATGTTGTCCTGCCATCGCCGACCGACCGCCTCGACGGATCCTTCCCGGTCGACGACGGCGCCCCTGCGCGCAGTGGCGTGAAAGCGGGCGATCTGCTCGACCACCGGCAGAAGATCGGCGTCGGCGAATTCGCCGGCGGCAGCCAGTGCGGACAGCCTGAACGCGTCCGGGAGGCGGCGCATGAGCAGGACCGGTTCCCTCGGACCGGAATCCGACGTTACGAGGTGCACAACGCCGAGGTAGACGTCGGGCGCGAGGCGGGTGTTGAGTTCCAGTTCTCTCCTGCAGGCCAACTCGCGGAGTTCGTGGGTGCTGAAGTCGAGAAAGGCGGTGCGGACCGGCTTCTTGCCCTTGTAGGCACGGTTGCCCACCAGGACCACGACACCGGTGTGTGTCTCCCGAATCTGTGCGTCGAGTTCACCGCTGTCGGTCATCGGGTTCCCGGGCCTGGCTCGTGCCGGTGGTCCCGCGGGCGCACCGATCGGACGATTTCCGAAATCGACTCGGGGTGGCACCTCCGTGCGCCGCGCGATCTCGGCGGTCGAGCCGTCCGCGGATTGCGTACGCGACGAGAACGGTGACGGTCACGGGAATCCTCTCATTCTTTGAGGTGAGGTTCGCGGCGGAGCCCAGATGTGCTCCCGATAGACGAGAACCGAACAACGGGCGTGGTAGATCAGGGATTGACTGGTGGAGCCGAGCACGGTGCCTGCGACTGCACCGCGCCCCCGGCTGCCGACCACGAGAAGTTGACCGTGCCGGCTCAAGGTCGACAGTTCCTCGGCGGCGCTTCCCTGCCGAACGAGCGTGTCGACACGGACGCCTGGAATCGCCGTCTGCCATCGTTCGGCTCGCCCGCGAATCTCCTCCTCGAAGTTGTCCGCGACGCCGAGCTCCCGGTCCCCGTGTGGATCCCGCCGGATCGAGTACTCGGCCCGCACCGCGAGCACGTGAGTGCCCCTGATCCGCGCCTCGTGGATCGACGCCCCGACGAGCGTGTCGTCGAGATGGGTGCCGTTCACCCCGACGATCACGGGTGCGCTCCGTGGCCGCACGTGGTGGTCCTCCCGGACCAGCGCCACCGGACAGCTCGCTCCCACTGCCAGGGCGGCCGCGGTGGAGCCGAGCAGCATGCGGGGCAAGAACCCGACGCCGACCGAGCCGACGACCACCATGGTGGCGGAGTGGGATTGGGACAGCAGCGTCGAGTGCGGACGCCCGAGCGCGACGGCGGTCTCCACCTCGACGGCCTCGACCGTCCGCGCCGCGCCCGCCGCGACTGTCAGTGCCTGCTGTGCCGCCCGACGCGTGGCGTCGGCGTCGGCGACGACGTGGACCAGTCGGAGCTCGACCTGCCGCGCCGCCGCTTCCGTCGCTGCCCACTTCGCCGCCAGAATCGCGCAGCGGGATCCGTCGATTCCGACGACGACAGGTCCGGTGGTGCACGGGTCGTAGGTCACTGTGCTCCGATCACGCCGTGCCGAGGCGTCGTCACGGCTGCCGCCCCTGTAATGCGGCTGAGCGCGCGCGAAACTCCTCCTCGTCGATCTCTCCCCGGGCGAACCGTTCGGCTAGCAACTGCTGGGCGGAATGGTGCGGCGGCGGTGGGCCGGCCGGTTGGTGTCCCTGATTCAGGAACCAGACCACTGCCATGATTCCCCCGACCAGCAGGACGACGAACACCAGCAAGCCCATGGCCATGTACGCGTACATCCAGCCGCTCGGGTTGTGACCGTTCCAGTACATGTCCATGACTTCCGACTGCCTCTTCCCGGGTCGGCGTGATCCGCATTCGCGGGGTGCCGTCTTCGGACAACTGTCCGCCGGGCTCGAGTGTGTGTACAGGGTCCTTCTGCCCTGATTCGGGGCGGAAGTACCACTGGCTGCGTGCCCTGGGCAAGCGCGAGGTGTGGGGACCTTCTGCCCTGACCCTTCTACGGGCGACAGCGCAGGATCAATAGGCATCGCGGAGGAGGAGGCTGCACGATGAATGGTTACCCGCCGGTGTCTGTCCGGCTGTGGAGGACATGGGGTGGCAACCCAACCCTCTGATACGTACCCGTCGGAAACTCGCTGGGATGGCCCGTGGCCTGACTCGCGGAACGACCTTCGACACGACCGCATGGAGGACCTTCGGCCGTGTCGAAGCCGCCCGAGAAGGGCAACACTGGACAGTGACGAGCACCCGCGATACGGAGCGTGACCCCGTGGCGAAGCCGACCGACCCGTACATGACGCAGACCGACCTGCTGTCGTGGCGGATGGAGCAGGACCCGGTGCTGCGATCGACGATCGTGGCTGTCGCGCTTCTCGACCGGGTCCCGGACTGGGACGCGTTCGTTCGCTTGATGGAGCGCGGCACGAGAGCCGTCCCGATCTTCCGGTACAAGGCGGTCAGCACGTCGATCGGACTAGCGCCGCCGCGCTGGGTCGTCGACCCGGACTTCGACCTGTCCTGGCATCTCCGACGAGCAGGCGTGCCGCCGGCCGGCGGACTGGCCGCGGTCCTCGACTTTGCCAGGACCGCCGGCATGAGTGCCTTCGACAAGGACCGGCCGCTGTGGGAGTTCACCGTGCTCGAGGGACTGTCCGACGGCCGGGCCGCGCTGGTGATGAAGGTGCACCACGCCTTGACCGACGGGGTCGGCGGAATGCAGATCACCAACGAGATCGTCGACTTCACCCGCTCGGGCACCGACCGAGGGCCTGCTCCGCAGGCTGTCGTGCCGGAGCCTGCCGATGGGCGGTGGCCTGCGCTCACCACGTTGTCGTGGCATCTCGACACCGGCGTCCGGCTCCTCCGGAAGGGCATGTCCTCTTCGGTGGGGATGTCCCGGATCCTGACGGCACCACTGTCGACGGTGCGTCGGCTGGCAACGGTCGCAGGCTCTGTCGCCCGCTTCACCCGGCCGGTGACCACAACGCTGTCACCGGTCATGACCGAACGGAGCACTCGCAGGCAGTTCGCAGTACTCGACATCCCCCTCGACGGTCTTCGCGGCGCGGCAAGTGCGGGTGGCTGCACGATGAACGACGCCTTTCTGACGTCCGTCCTGCTCGGGTTGAAGCGGTATCACGCACTCCACGGGGCCGAGGCCGCCGAGCTGAGTCTGACGCTTCCGATGAGCCTGCGCGTCGAGTCGGATCCGCTGGGCGGCAACAGGATCACCCTTGCCCGTTTCACCCTGCCGACGGTCGCAACGGATCCCGGTGATCTCATGCGCGCCGTCCGGCGAACGGTCACCGCGTGGCGTGACGAACCCGCCGTGGCGCACTCGTCGTCGATCGCGGCGGTTCTCAATCTGTTCCCGGCGAGGATCCTCGGCAGCATGCTCAAGCATGTCGACTTCGTTGCCTCCGACGTGCCGGGCCCGACAATCCCGCTGTATCTCGCGGGCGCGGAGATCTGCGAGTACTACGCATTCAGCCCCACGCTCGGCGCGGCCTTCAACGTGACCTTGTTGTCGTACCTGGGTCACTGCTCGATCGGAGTCAACGCGGACTGCGCGGCGGTGCCGGACCTCTCGTGCCTGACGGAGTCCCTGGATGCGGGATTTCGCGAGGTCTGCGCCCTGGGCGTCGCGCCCGGGACGTGAGGTCACGTGGTGCGGGGCTCCTCGATCTCCACTCGCGTGACACCGGCGACGGTGAGCACGAGTGCCTGCACCGGTCGGTCAGCATCGCAACCGCTTCTCGCAGTGGGGTGTCCGGTCGGACCGTCACCACACTGCGCGTGAACACATCACGTACTCGGATCGCCCGAAACCTGCTTTCTGAGTGGTGTCTCCGCTTCAGTCTCTTTCGAGTTGGGACAGGTGGCGAGTGCCGGTGGTCATCGATGCGATGGACCAAGATCGTCGGCCGGGTCGGCGCACTCGACCGCGGGACTGCACCGAACAGGCAACGCGACAAGGTGACCTTCTCCCCTCGGAAAGTGGTGCCCGAAGGGTGTTCGCTTGGAGGGAACCGAGAGGACGACGCCATGACACTGCAACATCCGGACACCGACTACCGGAGGGTCGCACAACTCGACCAGGTGACATTGCAGGATTCGCCGTTGGTGGGGGGCAAGGCGGCAAACCTCGGAGAACTGACACGCGCACGCTTCCCCGTGCCGCCCGGATTCGTGGTGTCCGCGACCGCGTACCTGGAGGCGTTGGACGCCGCCGGCCTCCGGGAATGCGTACGAGCGGCCACCGCCGCCGGCCAGAGCCCCGAGTCGACCAGCGACCTCGTTCGGGGGCTGAGCATTCCGGAGCCGCTGCGCGACGAGATTGTCGAGGCATATCGCTTGCTCGGAGAGTCGGTACCGGTTGCGGTGCGCTCCTCGGCGCCCGCCGAGGACGGACTCGACATGTCGTTCGCGGGAATTCACGAGAGCTACACGAACGTCACAGGTACCGACGCCGTACTCGACGCGGTGCGGAACTGCTGGGTTTCGCTCTGGTCGGACCGGGCAATCGCGTACCGCAACGTGCACGGCCTCGACGACGAACCTTCCATTGCCGTCATCGTGCAGGCCATGGTTCCGGCGGACCGGTCGGGCGTGGCGTTCACCGCCGACCCCAGGACCGGGGACCGCGACCGGATCGTCATCGAGGCGGCGCTCGGTCAGGGCGAGGTGGTGGTGGGCGGACAGGTCGAACCCGACATGTACGTGGTCGCGAAGGAAGACTTCCAGCTGGCGGAGGTGCGGCTCGGTTCGCAGGGATTCGAGATCACGGCGGGGACCTATGGCGACACTCGGGTCGACCTGCCGACCGAGTCGCTGCACGAGCGGGTCCTGGACGACAATCAGGTGTGGCAGGTCGCGTCGCTGGCCTCAGCCACCGAGACCCACTATGGCCGACCCCAGGACATCGAGTACGCCTTCGTGAAGGGGCACCTGTGGATCGTCCAGGCGCGGCCCATCACCACCCTCGATCGCTCCGATGCATCGGAAGGCACGCTGGTGGACGGGAGCCGGGTGGTCCTCGCCAGTGGCCTGGCTGCCGGTCCGGGGGTTGTGTGTGGACACGTTCGCGTCCTGCACGACCTCAGCGAAGCCGGTCGGCTGGCCGACGGCGAGATCCTGGTCGCCCCGATGACGCGACCGGACTGGGTTCCGACGCTGCGGCGGGCGGCCGCAATCGTCACCGACGGCGGTGGGATCACCTGCCATGCCGCCATTGTCGGTCGCGAGCTGGGCCGGCCAGTCGTTGTCGGCGCGCGGACGGCAACCACCGACCTGGCGGACGGTCAGCTGGTGACCGTGGACGGCGGTTCCGGAAACGTCTACGAGGGCGATGTCACCTCGCTCTCCACCACCGGCACGGACACCGCCGGCGGCGGCGTGGCAACCGTGGCGGCCACGCTGGACGTGCCTGGGCCACCGGCGGTCGTGACCGCCACCTCGCTCTACGTCAATCTGGCGTCACCCGAGGTCGCCGAGACCGCCGCGGCGATGGATGTCGACGGCGTCGGACTGATCCGGGCCGAGTTCATGATCACCACTGCGCTCGACGGTACGCACCCTTCGCTGATGATTTCCGAGGGCCGGCGTGAGGAATACGTCGACGCGATGGTCGCCGCCATGACCACCATCGCCGCCGCATTCGCGCCCCGGCCCGTGGTCTACCGCGCCGTCGACCTTCGATCCAACGAGTTCGCGGGGTTGAGAGGTGGCGAGGTCGAGCCCGACGAGGACAACCCCATGATCGGTTACCGCGGCTGCTTCCGGTACATCCGGGACCCGGAGCTGTTCCGACTGGATCTCGACGTCCTGCACGCGGTACGCCAGCGGTACGACAACGTGCACCTGATGATTCCGTTCGTGCGCACGCGATGGGAACTCGAGCAGTGCCTCGGCCAGATCGACGCGCATCCATTGGGGGCAGACCGGACGATGCACAGGTGGATCATGGCGGAGGTGCCGTCGGTCGAGTACTGGATCCCGGAGTACGCGCGCCTGGGAATCGACGGGCTCTCGATCGGAACCAACGACCTCACCCAGCTGGTACTCGGCGTCGACCGTGATTCGGCAACGTGCAGTGACCTGTTCGACACCGCCGATCCGGCGGTCCTCGCCGCCATCGACCGCATCCTCGAACAGGCTCGAGCGTGCGGGATGACGACCTCGCTGTGCGGACAGGCCGTCTCCGAGGATCCCAAGCTGGTGGAGCATCTCGTCCGACGCGGCATCACCTCGATCTCGGTCACTCCCGACCGGGCGGTCGCGGCCCGGCGCACCGTGGCCGCCGCCGAACGACGGATCCTGCTCGAGGCCGCTCGACGCAGCCAGTAGCCCCGGGGTCGAGGTCGGCCTCGGCGCATTCGAGATCGACCACCGTGAACTGGGCAGAGCCCGCGCGCGGAACCCGTGACTCAGGTTCGAACCACTCCTCGATTGGAACCGGGCGGGTCGGCCTGTCGAAGCCCAGCACCGCTAGTTTGGGCAACCGGCCGCAATGGTCGATATGTGCATGGGTGAGGACAACTGCGTCAATCGCCGCCGGCGCGAAGGCAAGAGCGCCGTAGTTCAGCGTCTCGAGGCTGCGCGA
Organism: Rhodococcus sp. P4_C10; assembly: GCF_056402135.1. NCBI lineage: Bacteria > Bacillati > Actinomycetota > Actinomycetes > Mycobacteriales > Nocardiaceae > Rhodococcus > Rhodococcus sp. P4_C10. Next base: position 192,905 of record NZ_JBFUHZ010000002.1, read on the forward strand.
TCCCTGGAACAGGCCGCAGTCCACCCGGATGTGCCTGCCCTCGACACAATCTCCATGCAAGAGCCGGTTGCCGTCCTCGCGGCCCCGTGAAAGGTGAGGTTCACGCCCTTCGCCATGGCGACCTCCTTCTCCGAAATGGACAGAGCGTCACCGCGGTTACGCTGGTGAGCACCCTTACTGCTGTGCAAGCGAGCGCCCCCACTGCTCGGCTCGAGTCTCTTCGCCGTCCTCGAGGCGCGACTCCTTGTCGACGAGGAAACTCTCCGACTCCGCGACGAGATCGAATCCCAGGTGCCGAAGCTTTCTCCCGATTCCCTTCGATGCTCTCCCGGTCAGGAACGCGGGCGCATCCACTCGGGTGTCGAACGCGACTGCCTTGCCGTGTGTGGTTGGAAGCGACGAAAGCCATTCCCGGATGCCTTCGCTCGCTGCATCCGGTTCCAGTGTCACCGTGCTGTCGGGTTTGCCGGCCGTCTCCTCCGCGCTGTGACGTGTCGATTCGCGACTCATCCCGTGTACGTGTGTCGGCCCTCCGACGATCACCAGGTCGTATCCAGACAGGTCCTCGTCCCGTGCCTGCGACACCGGGACGGCCTTGACCGAACTGAACGGTGCGATGCCCCGCGCTATCGCTTCCGCGACGCGATGAGTGTTCCCGAACATCGACTCGTGGACGACGAGTGTGCGCATGACGATTCCTCCTGTGCCGAGCACTGGTCGGACCCGAACCACGGACTGGGTGCGATCCTCCGACTCGGGTTCACTTCTCAGTGTTCCATCGACCACCACAGCCGGAGCAGAGCACAAAGTCCTGTGGCCGAACTTCTTTCGTCGATCCGCTCCCACGTCGGTGAGACCGCACCGGGTGATGCCGAGGCCCCGACAGGTGCCCAAAGCCTCTTCCTCGGTGTGGCGCTAGGCGCGACGATCGAACGGCGACACACAAATACCGATCTTGTCGGGTGGTGGCGGACGGAGAACGGAATGCACGCGGAACCGGGGGACTGGCTGGTGATGAAGGGAACAATCGTCGGCGCACCGGACGAGATCGGACAGATCGTCGAGGTCCGTTCGGCGGGCGGTGGGCCGCCGTACTTCGTCAGATGGTTGCGCAACGACCACGAGGCGCTCGTCTTTCCGGGACCGGACGCGCATGTGGTGACCGCCGCCGAGAAGCTGAAAACGGACAGTCGCGAGCGGCGCCGCATTGTGGAGCTCCAGCAGGCGATCGCCCGAAGACCGCACGCGAGCTGAGTGTGAAGCGGGACAAGGAGTCGGACATGAACGCTCTCGCGAACCGGCAGGCGATCGTCGTCGGTGTCGACGAAAGTGAGCTCAGCGCCTTGGCCATCGAGTCCGCGGTGGACTTCGCCACGATGTCCGCCGGTCGGCCTTGAACAGGGTGAACTGGCCTGTCGTGGAGGAGGAGCAAGCCGTTCATGTCCCGGGGGAGCTCGCGTCCGGGCTACAGCCGCCTCGCGATCGACTCGGCCTCCGCGCCCAGCTTGGCCAACCGCAGGTCGGCGAGGGGGGTGAGGGTGTTTCCCATCCGGTTGGTCACGAACGCCACCGACAGCCCCGTGTCCGGGTCGGCGAAGGCCCCGGAGCCACCGAGACCGTAGTGACCGAACGCGTAGGGCGACTGAGTTCGGCTCGCGACGAACGCGGCGTGGTAACCGAGCCGCCAGTTCATCCGGACACCGAGCACGTAGTCCCGGGCCGTGGTCTGCACCTCGCCGATCTGCGCGAGGCCGGCCTCGCTCAGGAATCGGGTGCCGCCCACCACTCCCCGGTTGGACATCGCCGCGTACATGCGGGCCAGGCCGCGGGCGCTGAAGACGCCGTTCCAGCCGGGCATGACGTGGTCGTGGATAGCCGGGTTCCGGACGAGTTCGTCGAACCCTTCCGGCATGCCCGCGGCGGCGAGGTTGTGGAGGACCGGGGTCCGCGACAGGACGAGGGATGCCACTTCCCAGGGGATCCCGAAGGGAGTGATCCGCGGAAAGAGCCTCGCGATGCGCCGGCGCTCGTCGTCGGGCACCTGGAACCAGAACTCGGGGATGCCGAGGGGGTCTGCGATCTCGGTGCGGACCAAGTCGGTGAACGACATTCCGGTGACCCGGGTGGTGAGTTCGGCGACGAGTGACCCGAAGGTCACCGCGTGATAGCCGGGCAGGACACCACGCCGCCGGTCGGGGACGGCCGCAGCCAGCGCGGCCGCCACCCCGTCGTGATCCAGCAGCGCCAAGCGGCCCGGCACCAGGCCACGCACGCGATGGAGTCCGGCCCGATGGCTCAGCAGTTCACGCACCGTGATGGAGTCCTTGCCCGCGGTCGCGAACTCAGGCCAGTACTCGGCGACCGCTTCGTCGTAGTCGATCAGCCCGCGGTCGGCGAGGCGGTGGAGGACTGTGCTCGCGACGCCTTTGCCGGTCGAGAACGACACCGCGACGGTGCTCGATTGCCAGCGCGTGGTGGGAGTGGACCAGCCCGACCAGATGTCGACGACCGGTTCACCGTGCAGGTACACCGCCAGAGCGCCACCGCCGTCCGACGTCCGGTCGAAAAGCCCGAAGAAGCGATCCGCCAACGGCGCGAAGGTGGGCGACACGACCATCGCAGTCGGGGCATGCTGCCCGCCGCGGGAGTCCGAGCGTCCGGACCGGCTCTTGTCCGACCTTTCGTGTGCGTGCGTCATCGTGTCCGCTCGTCGCTGTTCGGGGGCCGCGCTCACACGTCCCCTGCCGGTCTGTACAACGCTGAAATACCCCTGGGGGATTCCCGGCGGACCCGTACAGAGGCCGAAATGCTCTGGTCAGTACGCCCCGCGCTGCGAGATCGTAGATGCACGGAGGTGGCAGTTCGATGGTCAAGCATTGGCTCGTGATGGAGACCCAGAACCCGGATGGTCGGTTGCCCTTCCGCACCCGGGTGGCGGGTGCGGGCCGGCATCTTCCGGCGACGCGGCTGACAACCGACGACCTGATGGCGGGCACCCGCCACACGACGCACATCGATCTCGAACGACTGACCGGGATCCACGAACGCCGGATCTCGGTCGGAGACGAAGACTCCTACACACTCGCCACCGCTGCAGCGCATGATGCGCTGCAGCATGCCGGGCGGACCGCGGCATCGATCGACGTCGTGATCAGCTGCAGTATCACCAAGTTCAGGGACGGGCTGACCCAGTGGCTCGAACCGACCATGAGCTGCGCGGTGGCGCATGCCATCGGCGCCGACACGGCGATGACCTTCGACCTCGCGAACGCCTGCGCCGGAATGTTGACCGGTGTCACCGTGGCGAACAACTGGATTCGGCAGGGACTGATCGAACGGGCCCTGATCGTCAGCGGCGAGTACATCTCCCAGCTCGGCCAGAACGCGGCCGAACACATCCACAACATCATGAGCAACGAGTTGGCGTCGCTGACCCTGGGCGACGCGGGCGCCGCGCTGCTCCTCGAGCGAGCCCCTGCCGGGTCCGCCGGGATCCGGCTCGCCGGGTTCACGACGGTGGCCGACTACAGCCGGCTGTGCCTCGCGTACCCGAAGGGTGACGATCCGGGCGCACGAATGTTCACCAACTCACGGGGGATCCAGAAGGCCGCCATCGCAGACACCCCCCTTCTGCTGCACGAGGTCCTCGACACCCTCGGCCTGTCCATTCACGACATCGACCACGTGATCACCCACCAGACCTCTGCTCGAGCAATCCGCAAGGGGATGGCCGAAGTGAAGGCGACGTTCGGTGACTCGCCCCGGCACGACGCCGTCATCACCGTCGACAGGTACGGGAACACGGCCTCCACGACCCACACCGTCGCACTGGTGGAAGAACTCGAGGCGGGCCGAATCCAGCCGGGGGAGACGGTTGCGTTGATCGCCCTCGCGTCGGGTCTGGAGATCGGAATCGTCCTGGTGGAAATCGACGAGAAGTTGGTGGCAGGCTATGGGCACCTTCATTGACCGACTGGAGATCGTGCACGGTCGGTGGGGATCACGGCACAGCGCCCTGCACCTGGCCGTGGCCGCGGCGAAGTCCTGCCTGGAGGGCGCCGGTCGCAGTGCGAACGACCTCGACCTGCTGGTCAACACGGGCTTGTACCGGGATCGGAACCTCGGCGAGCCCGCGCTCGCCGCGATGATCCAGGAAGACATCGGCGCACATCCCGAGGACCCGCACAGCGATTCCCACGGCACGTTCTCGTTCGACGTCGCGAACGGCACCTGCGGAGTGCTGACGGGCCTGCAGATCGTCGACGGCTTCCTGCGCTCGCATGCGATCCGGTGCGCGCTCGTCGTCGCCAGTGACGCCGATCCCGGCCACGGCATGAGCGAACATTTTCCGTTCTCCGCCACCGGGGGAGCGGTGTTGTGCAGCTGGAGCGGCGGTGGCTACGGGCTGGGTCCGGTGAACTGGGTGAACGAGCCCGACGACGGCGATTCGTTCCGGGCGACAGTCGGTCACAGTGACAACCGGAACATCCTCCGGATCAACCAGTCCGACGCCCTGGACGAGCGCTATGCGTCGGCGGCCGCCACGGCCGTCACCTCGTGCCTTGCACGTGCCTCGCGCGGCCTCGAAGAAGTCGACGCGATCGTGGCCGCACCGGCCCGCCCGGGCTACCGAGCAGCGCTCGCGACCCGACTGGGAGTTCCCGAGAGCCGGATCAGCGTGGCCGACGACGTCCGCATGCACACCGCCGCGCTGGTCGGCGCGCTCGGCCGCGGCCGTCACTGCATGGTGGCCGGCACACGCACGCTGATCGTCGCGGCGGGGGCGGGTGTGACAGCAGGAGCCGCCCTCTACGAGGAGCCGCCGGAGCCGGACACCGTGCGGAGGACATCGTGATCGGGAATCAGACCGCAGCGCCAGAATCCGGCAGTGCTGAAATGACCCGAGGTGCGCGATGGAACTCTTGACGATCCCGACGGTCCCGAACCGAAGGACAGTCGAATCGGCCGTTGCACTCGCCTGCAGGGCACCGTCGCTGCACAACAGCCAGCCCTGGCGGTGGGTCGACACCCGCAACCACCTGATGTTGTTCACCGACACCGACCGACTGTTGCCGGCCACCGACGATTTCGGTCGACAGATGGTTCTGTCCTGTGGGGCAGCGCTCAATCACCTTCAGTACGCTTTCGCTGCTCGACACTGGGCTGTCGTGATCGAACGGCTGCCGAGGTCCGCGGACCGCCAACTTCTCGCCACCATCGGCTTTCGTCAGACGGCGGAGGTCACCGACCTCGACGCCACCCTGGCTCTGGCCATCGGCCGGCGGCGAACCGAGCGGCTGCCCCTCGCCGCGCCCACGGAGTGGAGTCGGACTCTCGACGATCTGACCGCACTCGCCGAGAAGGCCGGCGCGCGTCTCGAGGACCTCGGCGAGCGCAGTCGCCCCGAGCTCGAGGCGATGTCGCGCCGCATTAGCGGACAACGTCGGAGAAACCTGGCCTACCAGGCGGAACTTCGATGGTGGGCGGGACACTCGTCGTACCCGGACGGCATCCCGTCCGCATCGCTGCCGTCCGAGTCGAATCGCACCGTTGCGGTCGGACGCGACTTCCCACCGGGTAGTTCCACCTCGGAAGCCGAGGACGACCGCGCCGCGATCCTCCTTCTCTCCACGCCCGCGGACTCGCGGTCGGACTGGCTGCGATGCGGCGAGGCACTGTCGGCCGTTCTGCTCGCCTGCACCGCCCGCGGCCTCGCCACCTGCCCGATCACGCACCTGACCGAGCAGGAGACCACCAGAACCCGTGTCCGCGAGCTCTCGGCTGCCGACGGTCTACCCCAGGTGCTGGTCAGAGTCGGGACGAGCTCCCGACCCGAACCGGCATCGGCTACTCCTCGACGGCCGTTGTCGGAAGTGCTCTTCCGGGAACACTCGATTCCGGACGACGACCACCCGAAGCCGAGGTGAGACAGATGGCATCCGACAATCTCAGCTTCCTCGACGCGGGCTTCCTCGAGACGGAGGATTCCGATCGACACGCCAGCCTCAACATCGGGGCACTCTCGATCGTCGAAGGCCCGGCCCCCGACCAGGACGAGTTCCGCGAGGCCGTCGCCGTCCGTCTGCTGGCTCTTCCGCACGCGAAGCAGAAACTGCACACCGCCCCCTTGGACGTGGACGCACCCTCGTGGGCGGATGACCCGAGCTTCGACCTCGACCGGCATCTGCGACGCGTCGCGCTCCCCGAGCCCGGAGGGGACGACGAACTGTTCGGCTTCGTAGGACGGGTGATGGCACACCGACTGGACCGCGACCATCCGCTATGGGAGTGCTGGGTTGTCGAGGGCCTCGCCGACGGCAGGTGGGCGATCCTCGCCAAGCTGCACCACTGTCTGGCAGACGGCATCACCGGGACGAAGCTGTTCGATGCCATGTGTGACGAGCCGGACGAGCGGGTGACCCCGGAGCCCGAGACGACGCCGCCGCGGGCCGCGCGACTCGCGGAGTCCGCTCAGTCCCTGATGTCTCCACGCCGTCAGCTTCGCCTGCTGTCCACGGTGGTGGGCGCGCCACAGCGAATCGCAGCCGTGGCCGCCGGCGCTGTCGGGGGACTCGCACGGCTGCTGGCGGAGATGGTGACCACCTCGTCCACCACCTCCCTGAGTGGACCGATCGGCCGGCAGCGTCGGTACTGCGGGGCCCGGGTCAGGATGGCGGATGTCCGCAAGATCTGCGACGCCTACGACGTCACGGTCAACGACGTCGCCCTCTCGGCAATCGCGAGCGGCCTACGCACAGTTCTTCTACAACGAGGCGAGCAGCCCGACGCCCACGCGGCGCGAACCCTCGTACCGGTGTCGGTGCGCTCCGGACGCGACCGTGACTCGACACACAACCAGGTCTCGCTGATGCTGCCGTTCCTTCCCGTCGACATCGAAGACGACATCGAACGCCTGGTCGCGGTGCACGAACGGCTCGCCGCACACAAGAACCAGGGCGAGGCGGACGGAGGTAAGGCGTTCACGTCCTTGGCGCAGTACGGGCCGTTCATGCCGATGGCATGGGCTGTGCGACTTGCCCTTCGCTACCCGCAGCGCAGCGTCGTCGCCGTTGCCACGAACATTCCCGGACCACGCGACGTCCGACACCTGTTGGGGCGGAGGATCCTCGACGTCTTCCCCTACGTGCCCATTGCGATGCGCCTGCGTATCGGCATTGCGATCCTCAGCTACCACGACCGCCTCACCTTCGGACTCACCGGCGACTACGACACGACGGCCGACCTCGGCGACCTGGCCCGGGCAATCGAACGCGCGGTGGCGTCTCTCGTGACCGCATCCGGCTCGTCGACACCGATGTCTCGATAGGGGCTGTCGGCGACCAGCGTCAGTTCGTGTCGTCTCCGGTCGCGGCGATCTTCTTGATCTCGACGTGCTTCTCCGGGCTCGGCGACTCGGACACCGGCACGGTGACGGTCAGGATTCCATCGGTGTAGGTGGCGTCGATGTCGTCCTCCTTGGCGCCGGCCGGCAGGGGCATCGACCGGTAGAAGCTGCCGTAGTGAAACTTCACTCGCGGGTGGCGACGGCTGGCCGTCTCCAGCCACGTCGCGAGGACATCCGGTGTCAGCGGTGTGTCGTGGCCGGATCTATCGCAGTGGACCGCGAGCAGGCGGCCTCCTCGTAGCGTCGCCTGGTGAAAGGCGAACTCGATGGCGTCGGATTCATCGGCCGAGCGCACCGCGACGACGACCGGACCGCCGGCGGGCGGCCCGGGCTTCACGATGACGACCGGACATTGGCAGTGTGCGATCAACGCCGCGGTCGTAACCATGGAGGCATCGGCGAGAGTCGGTGGCTTGGACCCGAGTACGAGTAGTCGAGCGTCGGCAGCGGCCTCCATCGCCCAGGCCGCGCCGTGCAGGGCACCGGGACTGCCGTCGATTCCGACGACGAGCTTCGTTCCGGAACCGCCCGTTGAACCAGAGCCGACTGCCGTGTTCATGGCCTCTCCCGTGATCGTGGTGGTGGGCCCACAATGCGCGAGCGACGCCCGCCGCATAAGGGCCCAATTCCCCTGAAACTGCGAAGCGCGCGACCCGGGAGACGTTTGGCCTCGGCCGACAGAGGACCTTGTGCTCTGCCGCCGTGCACGGGCGAGGAGAAGGCTGGCCTGCAGGACGAGGCGGGCACCCGCCCACAACGTCTCCTCGACACTGAAATGCACGATCGGTGAAGGAGTACGCGATGAGCGACAAGCACTGGGTGATCGACGTGGCGATCAACGAACACGATCGTCGGACTCGGTCGTTGGCTTCCCTGAAGATCGGTTCCTCCAAACTTGTGGGCGTCGGGTTCGCGAGGCGAGATCCGGCCGACCCGGAGGTGCCGACGATCGGCGACGAACTTGCCACTGCGCGCGCTCTTGCGGACCTGGCGAGCCAACTGGTTGCCGCGACCGCCAAGGACATCGAAACCGTCACGCATCAGCCGGTCCAGTTGGCTCGCTGACCGGCACGACCGAAGAATCAGCGCAACTGGTGGCCTTTGGCCCTGTACGCACGCGCATCGGCGCGGAAGCATCGGAATCATCCAGATCAGTGACTGATCTGCGCCGACAGTGAGAAGAGTCGATCCCATGGGTGGCATGACAAAGATCCCGGCGGACATGCCCGGCCGCGTCTTCCAGGACCGGAGGGAGGCAGGACAGGCACTCGGAGAACTGCTGGCGGCCTATCGCGGCAACGACCGTGTGCGTGTGCTCGGCCTCGCCCGCGGAGGTGTTCCTGTGGCATGGGAGGTCGCGGCAGCATTGGGCGCCCCGCTCGACACGTTCGTCGTACGCAAGCTCGGTGTGCCCGGCCACGAAGAGTTCGCCATGGGCGCCCTGGCCAGCGGCGGCTCGCTCGTCCTCAACGACGACGTCGTACGCGATCTCGGTATCACCTCGAACCAACTGCGTGGCGTCGTCGAATGCGAAGCACGGGAACTGGAACGTCGAGAAGTGTCCTACCGGGGCGGCAAGGCTCCCGTCGACGTCGCCGGCAAGATTGTGATCGTGGTGGACGACGGGCTTGCCACCGGGGCCAGCATGTTCGCCGCTGTCGACGCCTTGCGAGCGCTGGAGCCGACGGAGATCGTCGTTGCGATTCCGGCAGCACCCGAGTCGACCTGCCGTGAGCTCGAGGCAATGGTCGACGATGTCGTCTGCGCAACCATGCCCCTGCCGTTCCGGGCCGTGGGCGCATCCTTCTGGGACTTCAGGCAGGTGACGGACGACGAAGTGCGGGACCTGTTGCACACTTCCACTGTCGGTGACGGTGCGCCGAGTGCCCGGGCGCGCCAGTTCACCTCTGCCGCAGACGTTGTCCGTCTCGCCTGCAGGGATGCCCCCGGTGGGGTTCCCGATCGGACAGAACTCCTCGATCTCGTCGGTGACGCACGCATCGTGTTGATCGGAGAGAGCACTCACGGAACGCGGGAGTTCTACGCGGCGCGGTGGGAGATCACGCGAATGCTCATCGAGGACAAGGGCTTCACGGCGGTTGCGGCAGAGGCGGACTGGCCCGACGCCTACCGCATCAACCGGTACATCCACCACGAGGATTCTGATACGTCGGCTGAGGAGTCGATGCGCGGGTTCGAACGATTTCCGGCCTGGATGTGGCGCAACACCGTCATGCTCGACGTCGTGTCGTGGCTGCGGCAACACAACGATCGCTGCACCGCGAACAACGGTACCCCGGTCGGGTTCTACGGACTCGACCTCTACAGCCTGCACCGGTCGATGCACGAGGTCGTCAGCTATCTCGATCGGCTGGACCCGGAAGCCGCCAGCCGTGCGCGGTCGCGGTACGCCTGCTTCGATCACATCGCCGCCGGCGACGGGCAGGCATACGGATACACCGCTGCCTTCGGGGCCGGAGAATCCTGCGAGACAGAGGTGGTCGAGCAGTTACTGGACCTGCAACGCCACGCCACCGACTACGTCCGCGCGGACGGCGTCACCGCGAGAGACGAACAGTTCTATGCCGAACGCAACGCGTGGAGCGTCCGGAACGCCGAAGAATACTATCGGTCGATGTTCCGGGGACAGGTGTCGTCCTGGAACCTTCGGGACCTCCACATGGCCGACACCCTCGACGCACTGATCGCTCACCTCGACCGACACAGTGCGGAGCCCTCGCGTGTCGTGGTGTGGGCACACAACTCCCATGTAGGTGACGCCGAGGCCACCGAGGCCGGCGCCCACGGTGAACTCACCCTCGGGCATCTGGTCCGTCAACGGCATGGAGACCGATGCCGGCTCATCGGATTCACCACTCACCACGGATCGGTCACCGCCGCGAGTGAATGGGGCGGCGCTGCTGACCGCAAGATCGTTCGTCCGGCCCTGCCCGGCAGCGTCGAGGAACTCTTCCACGAGGTCGGTAAGGAATCGTTCCTCGTTCGTACCACCGACGACGACACCGTCGCCGACACCCTTCGAACCGCGCGGCTCGAGAGAGCGATCGGCGTCATCTACGTCCCCGAGACCGAGCGTCGGAGCCACTACTTCCACGCCCGTGTGTCCGACCAGTTCGATGCCGTCATACATGTCGACAGCACCCGAGCAGTCGAACCCCTGGAGTACACCAGCGCTCGGATCGACGGTGAACGCCCCGAGACCTACCCCACCGCACTGTGACGTCAGACAGGGTGACCGATGTTGAAGTGGTCGATTCCACTCGGCCGGGTGTTCGGGATCCGGCTGTATCTGCACTGGTCGCTGGTCGTGACGGTCGGGTTGATCACCGCGCTGCTGGCGGGGTCCGTCCTGCCCGCCGCGTATCCCGGCCGCTCGACGGTGGAGTACTGGTCGGTCGGGGCGCTCGCGGCCGTGGTCTTCGTGCTGTCGTTGGCCGCGCATGAGGTAGCGCACTCGGTGGTCGCGGTCCACCACGAGGTACCGGTTCGGCGCATCACGCTGTGGCTGCTGGGTGGGATGTCCGAACTACGGGGTGAGCCGGCCGACCCGGATACCGAGCTTCGGATCACTCTCGCCGGTCCGCTCACCAGCCTGGCCATCGGCATCGTCTCCATCCTGCTGGTCGTGGTCCTCCGCGACACCGCCGATCCGGTCGTCACCGCGTCGCTGGCCTGGCTCGGCGCCGCGAATGTCATCCTGGCCGTGTTCAATCTGCTTCCGGGCGCCCCCCTCGACGGCGGCCGGGTGCTGCACGCCCTGCTGTGGCGGCGCAGCGGAGACCGTCTGGCGGCCGCGGTGGCCGCGGCACGCAGCGGCCGTGTACTGGGTCTGATCCTGATCGTCCTCGGCGCTGCCCAGGCACTCTTCGCGCAGGGCCTCGGCGGACTGTGGCTGATGCTGCTCGGCTGGTTCCTGCGCAACGCAGCCAACGTCGAATTGATGAACGCATCGCTCCGGCATCAGTTGGGTGACCTCGAGATCCGGCAGATCATGACCCCGGCACCCGTCGTCCTCCACACCGACGACGACGCCCGATCGTTCGTCACCGACCTCCTCCCGCACCTACGGCACCGCACGTTTCCGGTCGTCGACAGGTCCGGTCGGCCCGTCGGCGTGTTCTCACTGCACGATCTTGTCGACGCCGGCGATCGACTCGGCCCTGTCGCCGCATTGGCTCGCGCACTCCCCGACACGGCGCGCGTCCGCCCGGACGCGCGGGTGGAGACCGTCGTCTCCACTGCCGTCCTGCGTCCTGGACTCGACCTGCTCGCGGTGGTCGATGCGGACGGCCGCCTGGTGGGTATCGTCACCGCCACCGACCTGCAGCGCGTGTGCGAGCGGACGTCGCTGGGGCTTCCGCTGGGGCGACCGCCGGCGGGGACTCCGTGACACCGGCACGAGTGGCTGTTCCGGAACTGACCGCCGCCGCGCAGGCCATGCTCGAAGGCCGATACCTGCGCCGTGACCCCGATGGCCACGTCACCGGCACGGCGGGAGACCTGTTCGACGAAGTCGGTACATTCGTCGCCGCCGTGGAAGACCGTCACGAACCTGGGGCGGGGGGTCGGTGGGCGAGGCGGTTGTCGGACGTAATGCGCGGCCTCGAGTTGCTGCACCAGGCAGGTGCCGGAACCGGATTCGCCTTCGGGCATCTCCGCCCGGCCGGGGACCGAGTCGACAGCACCGGTGGCAGCGCCGGTGGGCCCATGTCGTTCATGCGACTGCTCGACACAGCCGTCGACGTCGTCGGGCAGAGCGGACGGCGTCGCGGTGTCGAAGACGGTCCTCTACCGGAGTCCGTCTCCGTCCGGGTCGTGCGGGAGGTGTTTCTCACCGCATGGCGAGCAGGTGCCAAGGGCATCACCGTATTCCGGGCCGCAAGCGTCGACGACGTGGACCAGCGATCTCGGGACGATCACGTGGCCTGTACGTCCTGCACGTAGTGGACCGTCTCGTCGAGGGCATCGGCGTCGAGGGTCGTCGGTAAGGAAGTGGTCCCGCATGCTCGATCGATCGAGGTCCTGCCCAATGGTGTTCGGGCGCGCCCGCGCTGGACCGCGCCTCTGCGTGGATCGGTACCTCGTGTGAATGACCTGGTGGAGCGTCTGCTGGACGTGCCGGCCTTCTGGGTGTACCTCGGTGTCGGACTTCTGGTCTTCGGCGAGGACGCGGTGTTCGTCGGGTTCCTGATCCCGGGGCAGACCGCTGCGATGATCGGTGGCGTCGCCGCGAGCCGGGGCCACGTCGACCTCGAGGTCATGGCGGCGGTCGTCGTCATAGCGGCGATCGTCGGTGACAGCGTCGGATACGAGATCGGCAGGCATCTCGGTCCGCGGCTGTTGGACGGGCCGGCCATCGCCCGGCGTCGCGCCCGTATCGACACTGCCCGAGATCTTCTGGCACGTTGCGGTGGCTCGGCGGTGTTCTTCGGCCGCTTTGTTGCGTTCACGCGAGCCGCGGTGCCCTTGCTGGCCGGCATTTCGCGCATGCCCTACCGCCGCTTCCTGGCCTTCAACGCACTCCGGCGGCCTCGTCTGGGGCGTCGGCTTCGTTGTGCTCGGCTTCGTCGCGGGGAATTCGTATGCCGCCGTCGCCGATGCCGTCGGCCGTACTACGGCGGTTGTGGTCGGGGTCATCCTGCTGGGCATCGTCCTGGTCTGGCGGTCGAGGGTCCGCCGCCTCCGGCGGACCGGCGCCTGATCCGGTGACTACATCGGGGGTCGGTGACACCGAGTTCACCATCGAGGTCTTCGAGCCCTACAACGAACCGGACAATCGCCGTATGGTCAATAGCGTTCCTGAAGGGAATCCACCGGGAGCACCACTTCAGAGGCAGCAGCCGCTCGGACAACCAATGCGATCTGACATACCGGCCGGAACGGGCGGGAAGATGCAACCGACACACAACGGCGAATAGGCCACGATGTCCGCCCACGAACCAGACAAGCACCCCGGCCGGGCGGTGCCATCCGGGTCGGCACGGGCGAAGGACCTTGGTGACGTGGCGCTGATGCTCGGCGCACTCTCGCTCGTGGCCTTCTGGAGCTTCGGAGTCGGTGTCCTCCTGGGGTTGGGCGCGGTCGTCGCCGCGGCGGTCGCCCGAAAACGCGCCGTCGCCGCACACCAGCCGGTCAGCGTGGAGGCGATCCTCGGCGGCCTGACCGGGCTCGTTGGAATCACGGCCGGTCTGTTGTTTCTCGCCGTCGTCTGACAGGTGTCGCCAGGACTCCGTTGGGCGGAGCTGGGGGCGGTGCGGAAGTTCTCGTGCTGTGCGATTCGGAATTGCCGCCGGCGCGGCAACGCTCATGAAGCCGGGGACCGCCCCGTGCAGTCTCGACGAAGTCGACCGAATCTACACACAGGCGCGAAGCCACCTCATTCGGCGGTGAGCGCAAGCCCCGGTATCCGTGCCCGTCACGCGATGAAGTTGCCGAACGTCGGGTTGGCCTGGCACAGCGGCTGGCTGCCGAGGTTGATCGACCCGAACAGCGTCGCCATCACGTTGCCGCGGCCGGTGTAGACGGTCTTCGCCAGGTACGGGTACGCGCCCTCGAGGTTCGCGATGCCGGTCTGACCGGTGTCGGTGTTGATCCAGGCGACCGTCACCTGCGCGGCGGCCGGGATCGGCGGGGCGGCCGGGAACGAGGCAAACCTGATCTCGCCCGGATTGATCCCCGGTTCCGGCCCGGACTGCCCGGTCCCGCCGGTCAGCGACATCAGGCTGCCCTGGTTGGGGCAGCCGATGGTCAGGGCCGGGGGACCGAACGGGTGCGGGGGCAGGGCCTGACCGGGGGCGGCGAACAGGGCCGCGGCGGCGAGCGGTGCCGTCAGGGCGGTGATCCGGAGAATCGAGGTGCGTCGAGCGCCCATGGCTGCTCCTAGGTCCGATTGCGAGGCGCTCGGCCCTGCACGGTCCGCCGATCGGAGAGTCGGCCGCCGAACGTCGTTGTGACTCAGATCACCCTAGCGCCGTAAGAGTCGCCCGTCGAGGTCAGCGGCCTAGCAGGGTGGCCAGCCCGAGCGCCCGTCGGACACTGATCTCGATGACCACCCGGGTCGGGTTCTCCCGGGGCTCGCGGTACCGGCCGGCGTAGCGGGCCACCGCCTCGGCGACCTCCTCCGGATCGTCGCTGACCCGGGCCGGCCCCTCGAGGGTCAGCCACCGGGCGCCGTCGATCTGGGTGACGGCCGCGTAGCCGGCGCGTTCGGCGTTGAGCGCCTTCTGCGAGCCGCCGTTGGTGATCACCCGCACCAGTTGGCCCTCGTCGTCCCAGGTGAAGCCGACGGCGACCACGTGCGGGGTGCCGTCGCGGCGCAGGGTGGTCAGGGTGGCGAGGTGCCGATCGCGCAGGAAGGTGTGTGCCTCGTCGGACAGGTCGGCGGGGTTGAAGGGGGTGCGAGCCATGGGCCGACCGTAGTCGAGGACACTTGAGGCCATGAGTGTCGGATCGGTAGTCATCCTCGGCGGCCGCAGCGAGATCGGGCTCGAGATCGCCGCGAGGCTTGCGCCCGGCAGGCCGGTGATCCTGGCGGCCCGCCGCAGCGGCGATCTGGAGCGCGAGCGCGCAGCTGTGCTCGAGGCGGGTGCGGCCTCGGTCGACACCGTCGAGTTCGACGCCGACTACCTCGCCGACCACAGCCGGGTGCTCTCGGAGATCGTCGAACTCGGCCCGATCGACGTGGTGGTGCTGGCCTTCGGCATCCTCGGCGACCAGGCCCGCGCCGAGGTCGACGCCCAGCACGCCGTCAACGTCGTGCACACCGACTACGTGGCGCAGGTCGGCGTGCTCACCCACCTCGCGCAGCTGCTGCGCGCACAGGGCTCGGGCCGGATCGTGGTGTTCTCCTCGATCGCGGGCGCCCGGGTCCGGCGTGCGAACTACGTGTACGGCTCGGCCAAGGCCGGCCTCGACGGCTTCGCGAGCGGGCTCGGCGACGCCCTGCACGGCAGCGGCGTCAGCCTGCTGCTGGTGCGTTCCGGCTTCGTCATCGGCCGGATGACCGAGGGGATGGCCCCGGCGCCGATGTCGAGCACCCCCGGCCAGGTCGCGGACGCGGTGGTCAAGGCACTGCGCCGGGGCCGCGAGCGGGTGTGGATCCCCGGCATGCTGAGACTCGCCATCTTCGTGATGCGGCTGCTGCCGCAGGCGATCTGGCGGCGGATGCCGCGATGAGCCTGCCGGTCACCGTCGTCGGCATCGGCGCCGACGGCTGGGACGGCCTCTCGCCCCGCGCGCAGCGGGCCGTGACCGACGCCGAGGTCCTGATGGGCTCGGCCCGGCAGCTCGGCCTGGTCCCGGAGTCCTCGGCGGGGCGGGTGCCGTGGCCGTCGCCGATGGTGCCCGCGCTGCCCGCCCTGTTCGACGAGCACCGCGAGCGAAGGGTGTGCGTACTCGCGAGCGGCGACCCGATGTTCCACGGAGTCGGCGTCACGCTGTGCCGGGTGCTCGGTCCCGAACGGATCCGGGTGATCGCGCATCCCTCGTCCGTCTCGCTCGCCTGCGCCCGGCTGGGCTGGCCGCTGCACGAGGTGCCGACGGTGAGCCTGGTGAACCGGCCGGTCGCCACCCTGACACCCGAACTGCGCGACGGCGCCCGGGTACTGGTGCTCAGCAACGACCAGCACACCCCGTCGGCGGTCGCGGAACTGCTGCGGGAGGGCGGTTTCGGCGGCAGCCGGATGGTGCTGCTCGAGCAGCTCGGCGGGCCGGCGGAACGGGTGCACGACGGGACCGCGGACCGCTGGCCGCCCGGGCCCGGCGACCCACTGAACGTGATCGCCCTCGAGGTCCGGGGCTCGGGCGCCGCGCCTCGGCTGACCCGGATCCCGGGCCTGCCGGACGCCGCGTACCGGGGCGACGGGCAGATGACCAAGCACGAGGTGCGGGCGCTCACGCTGAGCGCGCTCGCGCCCGCGTCCGGTGAACTGCTCTGGGACGTCGGCGGCGGCTCGGGCACCATCGGCATCGAGTGGATGCGCAGCCATCCCCGTTGTCGCGCGGTCGCGTTCGAGCGCGAGCCGTCACGGGTCGAGCAGATCCACGACAACGCGTCGGCGTTGGGCGTGCCGGCGCTGGCCGTGCGGGGCAGCGCGCCCGCGGCCTTCGACGCTGAGTCCGCCGGCCCGGACGCGATCTTCGTCGGCGGCGGCGTCACCCAGGACGGCCTGCTCGACGCCTGCTGGGCGCGGCTGCGGCCGGGCGGGCGGATGGTCGTCAACGCGGTGACCGCGGAGTCGGAATCGCTGGTGCTGCAGTGGCACTCGCGGCTCGGCGGCGACCTCCGCAAGTTCCAGGTCTACCGCGGCGAACCGCTCGGCGGATTCACCGCCTGGCGGCCCCAGCTTCCGGTCGCCCAGTGGTCGGTGTCAAAGCCCAGCTCCGTGACAGAGACGACAGAGGAGTCGAACCAGTGACCATCCACTTCATCGGAGCCGGGCCGGGTGCCGCGGACCTGATCACCCTGCGGGCGGCGCGGATCATCGCCGCCAGCCCGGTGTGCCTCTACGCCGGCAGCCTGGTGCCCGCCGAACTGCTCGCCACCTGCCCGGAGGGCGCCGAGGTCGTCGACACCGCCCGGATGAGCCTGGACCAGATCGTCGACAAGCTCGTCGAGGCCGACCGCTCCGGGCTCGACGTCGCGCGCCTGCACTCCGGTGACCCGTCGATCTACTCCGCTGTGGCCGAACAGGTTCGCCGCCTCGAGGCCGCCGGCGTCGGGTACGACATCGTGCCCGGGGTCCCCGCGTTCACGGCCGCCGCTGCAGCCCTGAAGCGCGAGCTCACCGTCCCCGGGGTGTCCCAGTCGATCGTGCTTACCCGCGTCTCCACCCTGTCGACCGCGATGCCGCCCGGCGAGGACCTGCGGTCCCTCGGCCGCAGCGGGGCGACGATGGTGGTCCACCTGGGCGCGCACCGGATCGAGCAGATCGCCGAGGAGCTGTCCGAGAGCTACGGCTCCGACTGCCCGGCCGCGGTGGTCGCCTTCGCCAGCCGCCCCGACGAGGTCGTGCTGCGGGGCACGCTGGCCACCCTGGTCGAGCAGGTCCACGCGGCGGGCATCACCAAGACGGCGGTGGTGATCGTCGGCCGGGTGCTGGCCGCGGAGGGCTTCCCGGACAGCTACCTGTACTCGGCGACCCGGTCCCGCGCGACGCACTGATGCGCCGTGTCCTGGTGCTCGGCGGGACCCGCGAGGCCCGCGACCTCGCGGCGCTGCTGCACGCCGACCCGGCGGTGTCGGTGGTCTCGTCGCTGGCGGGCCGGGTGCGTGAGCCGGTGCTCCCCGTCGGCGAGGTCCGGGTCGGCGGGTTCGGCGGCCGGGACGCCCTCGCGGAATGGATGCGGGGCAACCGGATCGACGCCGTGGTGGACGCCACCCACCCGTTCGCGACCCGGATCACCGCCAACGCCGCCTGGGCGTGCGCGCGGGCGGGGGCGGCGCTGCTGGTGCTGCGCCGGCCGGAATGGGTTGCCGGGGCGGGAGATCGGTGGCACCCGGTCCGCGACCTCGCCGAGGCCGCACGCGAGGTGCCGGCGCTGGGGCGGCGGGTGTTCCTCACGATCGGGCGTCAGGGCGTCGACGCGTTCGCCGGCGCGCCGGGCCGGTACCTGGTCCGGGCCATCGACCCGCCGGAGGTCGCGATGCCGGCCGAGGCGACGCTGCTGCTCGACCGCGGACCGTTCACCCTCGACTCGGAGATCGCGTTGATGCGTGAGCATCGCATCGAGGTGCTGGTGACCAAGAACAGCGGCGGCGCGCTCACCTCCGCGAAACTCGGCGCCGCCCGGGAACTGGGGGTTCCGGTGCTGATGGTGGCCCGCACACCGGTGCCGCAGGGGGTGGCGTCGACCTCCGATCCGACGGCCGCCGCACGCTGGGCGTCGGGAGTAGCGTGAGGCACGGGGACGCCCACCCGAGTGAGGAGAGCCTCGTGACTGCATCCGAGCACCACCAGCACACGGACCACGACCACGTCCACGGACCCGAGTGCGGCCACGTGGCGGTGCCGCACGGCGACCACGTCGACTACGTCCACGACGGACACCTGCACCGGGTGCACGGCGACCACGTCGACGAGTGCGAGAGCGCGGGGCACACCGTGCACGGCGAACACGAGCACCACCACGGCGAGGGATGCGGCCACGTCGCGGTGCCGCACGGCGACCACGTCGACTACATCCACGACGGGCACCGTCACGCCCCGCACGGCGACCACTACGACGAGCACTGACCCGGCGCCGGGGCCCGCACAGGCCTTCTGCCCCCGTCACACCGGAACTGGGCGTCCAACGGGGGTGTGACGCGGCGAAAGCCCGTGTGCGGGGCGACCGGTCGAGCAGCTAGCCCGGGTAGCGCCGCGGCGTGAACACCCGCGGGCCGGTCGCGCTCTGCACCACCGTGGTCAGCGACGAGCCGATGATCAGCAGGCAGCGCATGTCGATCTCGGCGGGGTCGAGTTCGCCGAGGGTGACGATCCGCACGCTCTCCTGCGGTCCGGCGACGTCGCGGCCGATGATCACCGGCGTCTCGGCGGAGCGGTGCTCGAGCAGCAGGTCCCGCATCGCGCCGACCTGCCAGGTCCGGGACTTCGACGCCGGGTTGTAGACGGCGATCGCCATGTCCGCCGCCGCGACCGCGGAGATCCGCTTGGCGACGATGTCCCACGGCTTGAGCCGGTCGGAGAGGGAGATCATCGCGTAGTCGTGGCCCAGCGGCGCGCCGACCCGGCTGGCGACGGCGTGCGCGGCGGTCATGCCGGGCAGCACCCGGACCGGGACGTCGGACCACTGCGGCTCGGCGCCCATCTCGACCACCGCGGCGGCCATCGCGAACACGCCGGGGTCGCCGGAGGACACCACGACCACCCGGGCGCCGCGCTTGGCGAGGTCCAGGGCCATCGCCGCGCGCTCGGACTCGACCTTGTTGTCGCTGGCGTGCCGGAGCTGGCCGGCGACCACGGGCACCCGGTTGACGTACGTGGTGTAGCCGACGATGTCGGTGGCGCGGGCCAGCTCGTGACGCACCTCCGGGGTGGTCCAGGCGTCGTCCCCGGGGCCGAGGCCCACGACGACAACCTCGCCCGGACCGGCCGCGGTCGTTGCCGCGGGGTTGTTCGACGGGCTGGGCACCAGGGCGATCGAGAAGTAGGGCACCGAGGACTCGTCCACGTCGGCGGCCGCGAGCACCCGCTGCTTCGCCGTGCTGGCCCGTTCGACGTAACTGGCCTCGGCGAGCCGCCCGGAGTCCTCCAGCGCCTGCCGCACCGCCGGATACGTCCGGCCCAGCTTGAGGATCGCGGCCGAGTCGGTCTCGCGGAGGCGCCGGGTCAGCTCCGCGACGGGCAGGGTGCCGGGCAGCACGGTGAGCACCTCGTCGCGCTCGACCAGGGGCCGGCCCAGCGCCGCGGAGGCCGCGCTGATCGAGGTGACGCCGGGGATCACCTCGGCGTCGAAGCGGTCGCACAGCCGCTTGTGCATGTGCATGTAGGAGCTGTAGAACAGCGGGTCGCCGGCGGCGAGCAGGGCCACCGACCGGCCGGCCTCGAGGTGCTCGGCCAGCCGCTGCGCGGCCGACTCGTAGAACTCGTCGATGGCGCCCTGGTAGCCGCCGGGATGGTCGACGGTCTCGGTGGTCACCGGGTAGACCAGGTGCTCCTCGAGCTGACCCTCGCGCAGGTACGGCGCCGCGACGGCCCGCGAGATGCTGCGGCCGTGCCGGGCGCTGTGGAAGGCGATGACGTCGGCCTCGGAGATGATCCGCGCGGCCTTGACCGTCACCAGTTCGGGGTCGCCCGGGCCGAGCCCGATGCCCCAGAGCTTGCCGGTGGCAACCCGGGTCGATGCGTCGGCCATCACTCGACCTCGGTGGCGATGGCGTTGAGGGCGGCGGCGGTGATCGCGCTGCCGCCGCGGCGGCCGCGGACCACGAGGTACTCGGTCTCGCCGCTGCGCGCGATCAGGTCCTCCTTGGACTCGGCCGCGCCGATGAAGCCGACCGGGCAGCCGATGATCGCCGCCGGCCGGGGCGCTCCCTGGTCGATCATGTCGAGGAGGTGGAACAGCGCGGTCGGTGCGTTGCCGATCGCGACCACCGCGCCCTCGAGCTTCGGGCCCCACAGCTCCAGCGCCGCGGCGGAGCGGGTGTTGCCCAGCTGCTCCGCGATCACCGGGACCCGCGGGTCCGCCAGCAGGCAGAGCACTTCGTTGTTGGCGGGCAAGCGCTTTCGGGTGACCCCGGAGGCCACCATCGTCGCGTCGCAGAGGATCGGGGCGCCGGCGCGCAACGCGGCACGCGCGGCGGAGACCACACCGGGGGAGAAGGCGACGTCGTCGACGAGGTCGACCTGGCCGCAGGCGTGGATCATCCGCACCACCGTCTGCGAGACGTCCGCGGGGAACCGGGTCAGGTCAGCCTCGGCGCGGATCGTGGCGAAGGACTGACGGTAGATCTCTGCCCCGTCGCGGATGTAGTCGGTCATGCGGACCACGATAGTGGCTTCAGGACGACGGCCGATCCACCCGGTAGCCGTCGCCGGTGGCCACCACGTCGGTAACCTCGCCGCGCGGTCGGCCGCACTTTCGCTCGCAGCCCGCCCAGTGCTGACGGCCCTCGCCGATCTCGCCGGCCGCCAGCGCCGCGCCCAGGTCGGCCCGCACGTCGGCCAGCGCCTTGCCGCATCCCGGACGCCCCGTGCACGCGCTGACCTGCAGCCACGGCGAGTTCTCGTCGAAGATCAGGCCCATCGGCGCGAGCACCCGCACCACCTGCTCGGCCGTCCAGTCGTCGAGGTCGCAGACCAGCACCGAACGCCAGGGCGTGACGACGAGCGGTTTGTCCACCGCCGCCAGGAACTCCGCGACCCGGGCGCTCATGGTGCCGAGCGCGAGCCCGGCGGCGAGGGTCACCGCGCCGTCGCCGTGGTCGAGCCAGCCGATGGGCCCGGTGCCCACCGCGGGCAGGTCGACGGTGTCGGCGGTCCCGGCGCTCAGGCCCAGCCCGCTCAGCAGCCGCTCCACGCCGCCGTCGATCTCGTGCAGGCGCCACTGGTCCTCGCGGATCTCGAGCAGCAGGCGCGCGGCGGCGAGGAGCACCTCGACGCCGTCGGCCGCGGGGATCCGGGCGCCGTGGTCGCGGCCCGCGAGCACCAGCGCCACCTCGTCGGCCCCGATGGCGTGCAGGCCCAGGTCCGCCGACAGCCCGGAGACGTCGCCGCGGCCGTCGTCGAGGGAGAACATCACCCGTCCCGGCAGCGCGGCCAGCGCGGGATCGGCGCACAACCCGCGGTCGAGGTCCTGGACCCAGCCGCGCACGTCCACCCGCCCGCCGATCCGTCCGGAGAGGGGGCTGGCCAGGATGTTGCGCACCCGCTCGTGGCTGGGCGAGGGCAACAGCCCGGCGTCGGCGAGCCGGTCCGCGAACGCGGCCGGGTCGGTCACGGCCCGCAGCTGGATGTTGCCGCGGGAGGTGAGCTCGAGCTCGCCGCCGGCGAGGTCGTGGGCCGCGGTGGCCAGCGTCTGCAGCTGCGCGGCGGTCAACACGCCGCCGGGCAGCCGCACCCGGGCCAGCGCGCCGTCGGCGGCCTGGTGCACCTGCAGGGCGCCCGGGCAGGCGTCGGGGCGGGACCGGTCACCGGTGGCCGGTCGGGGGGAATTCGGGTTCGCGGACATCGTCTCCAGGTTACGTTCCGCGCACCGGTAGGCTCAGCGGCGCTTGCGACAGCTCACGAGGAAACCGGCGTGAATCCGGTGCGGTCGCGCCACTGTGACCCGGTACGGCCGGGGAGTCAGACACTCGTGTGCTGCCGTCCGGAACCAATGGGGCGCGAGACCCCGAGGAGGCCTCACCCGTGATCCTGCTGCTGTCGACGTCCGACACCGACCTGCTCAGTGCCCGATCCAGCGGCGCCGACTACCGCTGGGCCAACCCCGCCCGGCTGCTCGTCGACGACCTGCCCGCCCTGCTCGACGGCGTGGACCTGGTGGTGGTGCGGATCCTCGGCGGCAAGCGCGCCTGGGAGGAGGGCCTGGACACGGTGCTCGCGGCGGGCCTGCCGACCGTCGTGCTCGGCGGCGAGCTGGCCCCGGACGCCGAGCTGATGGAGCTGTCCACGGTGCCCGGCGGCGTCGCCGCGGAGGCCCACGCCTACCTCGCGGAGGGCGGGTCGGAGAACCTGCTGCAGCTGTCCAACTTCCTCTCCGACACGGTGCTGCTGACGGGCCTCGGGTTCGACGCGCCCACGCACACCCCCACCTGGGGTCACCTGGATCGGCCGTCCGCCGTGCCGGAGGCCGACGCGACCGTCGCGGTGCTCTACTACCGCGCGCAGCACCTGGCCGGGAACACCGCATACGTCGAGGCGCTGTGCCGGGCGATCGAGGACCGCGGGGCCCGGGCGCTGCCGATCTTCTGTGCCTCGCTGCGCACCGCGGAGCCGGAGTTGCTCGACGCCCTGCGCGCGGCCGACGCGATGGTCGTCACCGTGCTGGCCGCCGGCGGCACCCGGCCCGCGGGCGCCACCGCGGGCGGCGACGACGAGGCCTGGGACGTCACCGAACTCGCGGCGCTGGACGTGCCGATCCTGCAGGGCCTGTGCCTGACCAGCAGTCGTGAGACCTGGGAGGCCAACGACGACGGCCTCTCGCCGATGGACGTCGCGACCCAGGTCGCCGTGCCCGAGTTCGACGGTCGGCTGATCACGGTGCCGTTCTCGTTCAAGGAGATCGACGCCGACGGCCTGACCAGCTACGTCCCCGACCCCGAGCGCGCGGCCCGGGTGGCCGGCATCGCGGTGCGCCACGCCCGGCTGCGGCACATCCCGGTCGCGGACAAGCGGATCGCGCTGATGTTGTCGGCGTACCCCACCAAGCACGCCCGGATCGGCAACGCCGTCGGCCTGGACACCCCGGCCAGTGCGATCGCGCTGCTCACGCAGATGCGTGACGCCGGTTACGATCTCGGCCCGCTCGACGGCGAGGACGCACTGCCGGGCCTGGCGGCCGGGGACGGCGACGCGCTGATCCACGCGCTGATCGCGGCGGGCGGTCAGGACCCGGACTGGCTGACCGCCGAGCAGCTCGAGGGCAACCCGATCCGCATCTCCGCGGCCCGCTACAGGCAGTGGTTCGACACGCTGCCCGCGGACCTGCGCGAGGGCGTCGAGGAGCACTGGGGCGCCGCGCCGGGTGAGCTGTACGTGGACCGTTCCGCCGATGCCGACGGCGAGATCGTCGTCGCGGCAATGCAGGTCGGCAACGTGGTGCTGATGGTGCAGCCGCCCCGCGGGTTCGGTGAGAACCCCGTCGCGATCTACCACGACCCGGACCTGCCGCCGAGCCACCACTACCTGGCCGCGTACCGCTGGCTGGCGGCGCGTCAGGACGAGGGCGGGTTCGGCGCGGACGCGGTGGTGCACCTCGGCAAGCACGGCAACCTCGAATGGCTGCCCGGCAAGAACCTCGGCATGTCCGCGTCCTGCGGCACCGACGCCGCGCTCGGCGAGCTGCCGCTGATCTACCCGTTCCTGGTCAACGACCCGGGCGAGGGCACCCAGGCCAAGCGCCGCGCACACGCCACCCTGGTCGACCACCTGATCCCTCCGATGGCCCGCGCCGAGTCCTACGGCGACATCTCACGGCTCGAGCAGCTGCTCGACGAGCACGCCAACATCTCTGCGCTCGACCCCGCGAAGCTGCCCGCCATCCGCCAGCAGATCTGGACGTTGATGCGGGCGGCGAAGATGGACCACGACCTGGGCCTGGCCGAGCGTCCCGAGGAGGACGTGTTCGACGACATGCTGCTGCACGTCGACGGTTGGCTGTGCGAGATCAAGGACGTGCAGATCCGGGACGGGCTGCACGTGCTCGGTCGGGCGCCGCACGGCGACGCCGAGGTGGAGCTGGTGCTGGCGATGCTGCGGGCGCGCCAGATGTGGGGCGGAGAACAGCATGTGCCGGGTCTGCGGGAGGCGTTGGGGCTCAGCGAGTCCGGTGACGAGTCCCGCACCAGGGTCGACGACGTGGAGGCCACCGCCCACGAACTGGTGCGGGCGATGGCGGTTGCCGACTGGGATCCCGCCGCGGCCGACGCCCTGTCGGAGGACGAGACGGTCCGGCAGATCCTCCGGTTCGCGGCCACCGAGGTGGTGCCGCGTCTGCGTCAGACCGACGACGAGATCACCCAGGTGCTGCGGGCGCTGGACGGCCGCTTCATCGCGGCCGGCCCGTCCGGCTCGCCGCTGCGCGGGCTGATCAACGTGCTCCCGACGGGCCGCAACTTCTACTCCGTCGACCCCAAGGCCGTGCCGTCGCGGCTGGCCTGGGAGACCGGTCAGGCGATGGCCGAGTCGCTGCTGGCCCGCTACCTCGCCGACCACGGCGAGTACCCGAAGTCGGTGGGCCTGTCGGTGTGGGGCACCTCGGCGATGCGCACGTCCGGCGACGACATCGCGGAAGTCTTTGCGCTGCTCGGTGTCCGGCCGGTGTGGGACGAGGCCAGCCGCCGCGTCACCAGCCTGCAGGTGATCACGCCCGAGGAACTGGGCCGGCCGCGCGTCGACGTGACGGTCCGGATCAGCGGCTTCTTCCGGGACGCGTTCCCGCACGTGCTGGCACTGCTCGACGACGCGGTCCGGCTGGTGGCCGACCTCGACGAGCCCGCCGAGCAGAACTACGTGCGGGCGCACGCCCAGGCCGACCTGGCCGAGCACGGCGACGAACGACGCGCCACCACCAGGATTTTCGGCTCCAAGCCGGGCACCTACGGCGCCGGTCTGCTGCAGCTGATCGACTCGAAGAACTGGCGTGACGACGCCGACCTGGCGCAGGTGTACACCACGTGGGGCGGCTACGCGTACGGCCGCGGCCTCGACGGGGCGCCGGCATCGGACGACATGCGGACCGCCTACCGCCGAATCGCGGTGGCGGCCAAGAACACCGACACCCGCGAGCACGACATCGCCGACTCCGACGACTACTTCCAGTACCACGGCGGCATGGTCGCGACCGTCCGTGCGCTGACCGGGAAGTCCCCGGAGGCGTACATCGGCGACAGCACCCGCCCCGACGCGGTGCGCACCCGCACCCTGTCGGAGGAGACGGCCCGGGTGTTCCGGGCCCGGGTGGTCAACCCGCGCTGGCTCGAGGCGATGCGCCGGCACGGCTACAAGGGCGCCTTCGAGATGGCCGCGACGGTGGACTACCTGTTCGGGTACGACGCCACCACCAACGTGGTCGCCGACTGGATGTACGAGAAGCTCGCCGAGACCTACGTGCTCGACGAGCAGAACGCCAAGTTCATGACGGAGTCGAATCCGTGGGCGCTGCACGGGATTGCGGAGCGACTGCTCGAGGCCGTCGAGCGGGACATGTGGGAGGAGCCGTCGCCGGAGGTCCTCGACGGCCTGCGCCGGGTGTACCTCGAGACCGAGGGCGAACTCGAGGGGGAGTAGCGCCGCCGGGCCGCCGGGGGACCCGCACCCTAGGCTTGGGGCCATGAGCCCCACGCTGAGCGAGATCGGTGCCGCCAAGTACGTCCTTCTGACCACCTTCCGCAAGGACGGGTCGGCGGTCGCGACGGCGCTGTGGGCGGCCCCCGACGGTGACCGTCTGCTGATGTGGACGGTCACCGACTCGTACAAGGTCAAGCGGATCCGGCGGAACCCGCGGGTGACGGTCGGCGCCTGCGACGTGCGTGGGAACCCGAAGGGCGAGCCGGTCGAGGCCACCGCGGTGGTGCTCGACGACGCCGGCACCGAGCATGCCCGAGAGGTGATCGCCCGGCGCTACGGCGTGTTGGGTTGGCTCACGATCAAGGGCAGCCTGCTCCGCCGCGGCCGCTCCGGCACCGTCGGCCTGGCGATCACCACGGACTGAACGGGCGGGAGAAGGCGGATCCGACACGCGGACGCCGGGTGCGGGCATTCGCCGCCGATCGCGTTCTAGCCTGGGCCAGGTAGGGAACTCCGAGAGAAGAGGTCCAACCATGGCACTGCCCACCCTGACCCCCGAACAGCGCGCCGCGGCGCTGGAGAAGGCCGCCGCGTCCCGCAAGGCCCGCTCCGAAATGCGGGAGAACCTGAAGTCCGGGAAGCTCACCTTCGTCGATGTCCTGGACAAGGCGGACTCGGACGACCTCGTCGGGAAGACGAAGGTGCTCTACCTGCTCGAGTCGCTGCCCAAGGTCGGCAAGGTCAAGGCCCGTGACATCGTCGAGTCCATCGGCATCCCGGAGACCCGGCGGGTCGCCGGACTCGGCGCCCGCCAGCGCGCCGACCTGATCGCGAAGGTCGGCTGACACCAGCGCATCCCGCCTCCCCGGTGCCCCACGGCGCCGGGGAGGCGGAGCTCACTCGGGCGTTGCGACCGCCCACTGCGCGATTGCGAGGCACGCCAACGCCCCGGTCGAGGCGAACACCCGGACGATGTTCCAGCGCACCCACGACGCCTCGAACTGCGACCGCACCGCCGCCAGGTCCCCGATCCGGTCGGGGGCACCGGCCGCGGCCAGCCTGTCGTTCATCGGCACGTTGATCCCCATGGTGATTGCCAGCACCGCCAGGTAGAGCACCAGCGCGGCGACGATCCACGGCAGCGCCGGCCGGCCGAGGTGGGTGAGCAACGCGGCGACGGTGAACACCAGTGCCCCGCCGAAGGCGACGCCGAACCAGCCGTTGAGGATGGCGACGTTGATCCGTTGCATCGACTCCACGAAGGTCCGGTCGTCGGTGGCGCCCAGTCCCGGCATCACCGACACCGCGTAGGAGTAGAACAACCCCGCCATCAGCCCCATGAGAACGACGGCGGTCACCAGCGTGCCGCCCCTGAGCGCTGTCCAGGTCCCGTTTGTGTCCATGGGTCGAGTCAACCCTCCCAGTGCGAGACGATCCATAGTCAGAACACGCAAAGTCATGTTCGAGCGTCTAGCCTGGTGGCATGGATGCGCTCGGTGGGCTGCTGGACGGACCGAGGGCGCACGGCGCGTTCCTGCTCCGCTCGGTACTCGAGCCGCCGTGGTCGCTGCGAATTCAGGACCGCGCGCCGCTGACGCTGGTGGTGCTGGTCAGCGGCTCGGCGTGGGTGTGTCACGACGGCGCGGCGCCGGTGTCGATGCGGCCCGGGGACGTCGCGGTGGTCTGCGGACCCGACGCGTACACCGTCGCGGACGACCCGGCGACCGCGCCGCAGGCGGTCATCCACCCCGGCCAGGTCTGCACCACGCCGGACGGCGAATCGCTGAGCGAGGCAATGACCCTCGGCGTACGTACCTGGGGAAACAGTCCAGACGGTTCGACGGTGATGATCACGGGGACCTACGGGGCGGGCGCCGCTGTCGGCGACCGGCTGCTGCGCGCGCTCC
The DNA here is from genome assembly GCF_056402135.1 of Rhodococcus sp. P4_C10. NCBI lineage: Bacteria > Bacillati > Actinomycetota > Actinomycetes > Mycobacteriales > Nocardiaceae > Rhodococcus > Rhodococcus sp. P4_C10. The sequence goes on from NZ_JBFUHZ010000002.1 coordinate 220,687, forward strand.
CGCGCCTGCTGATCCTGCGGGACGACGAGTGGGACTGTCCGCTGCTGCCGTTGCTGGGCGATGAGATGCTCAGGGAGGAACCGGGGCAGGAGGTGATGCTGGACCGACTTCTGGACCTGCTGCTGGTCACCGTGCTGCGCGCCTGGTTCTCCCGCCCGGAGTCGGCGGCGCCGGCCTGGTACCGGGCACAGGGCGATCCGGTGGTCGGCCGCGCGCTGCGACTGCTGCAGGACAAACCCGCGCACCAGTGGACGGTGGCGGCGCTCGCGGCCGAGACCGGGATGTCCCGGGCGGCGCTGGCCCGGCGGTTCACCGAACTGGTCGGTGAACCGCCGATGACCTACCTGACCGGGTGGCGGCTCGCGCTGGCCGCGGATCTGCTGCGCGAACCCGGCACCACGATCGGTGCCGTCGCGCGAAAGGTCGGGTACGGCAGCCCTTTCGCACTCAGCGCGGCGTTCAAGCGGGTGCGAGGCTCGAGTCCGCAGGAATTTCGCAGTTCCCTTGTGCCTCCGGTCGGGTACTAGCTGCCCAGGGAACCCGTGTCGGAAGAACCGGAGAACAGGTCGTTGAGGGAACCGATCGTCGACCCGGTCGACGACCCGGATCCGAGGAAGTCGCACACCGAACCGCAGGCCGGCGTCAGGGCGAAGGTGAGGTGCACCGACGCCTGCGTGCCCGCATCCGCGAGGCTCTGCGTGCCGCCCGCGGGGACCAGGAACGATCCGCCGCCGCCGGCGTCCGTGCCGCCGCCGCCGCCGTACAGACCGCCGCCGCCACCACCGCCGGTGCCCTCTCCGCCGGCGCCGAGGGCGCCGTCCTGGGAGTCCGCGGTGCCCTTGCCGCCCGCGGTGGCGGTGCCGGCCTGCCCGCCGCCCGCACCCGGTGCCGAGGTGGCCGCGTTTCCGCCGGGCTTCCCGGTGGTGCCACCGCCGCCGCCGGGGGCGACGAGGATCCGCGAGTTCAGGGCCCCGACCGGGTCGGCCTCGAAGGAGACGGTCGAGATGCTCGTGTAGCCGCCGCCGCGGCTGATGCCGGTTCCGCCGTCGACCCCGACTCGCAGGTAGAGCTTCGAACCCGGGGTCACCGGCAGGTCGGCGTCAACCTTGCCGCCGAGTCCGCCCGGCCCGGCCTCCGCACCGTTGCCGGTACCGCCGATCGCCGTGACCCGCATCGAGTTGACCGTGGCAGGCACGACCAGCACCTGCTCCTTGGTGCTGCCCGCGTAACCGCAGGTGGTGAGCTTGCCCGACATTGTGCATTCGGCGTAGGTGTCGGCCGCTCCAGCGACGCCGGCACCGCCCGACAGGGCCGAACCGGCCACCGCGAGCCCCATCACGGCCGCGACACCGAACCCGCGACGGACCCGCCCGGTCGACTTTGCCTGTGCCACTCGAATACTCATCGAATCCACCTCACAGAATCACCTGCGCTCCCGGGACGGGTACAGCGCGATGCGAAGCATGCCATGTCGGAGGGGTAGCCAGGTTCGAATCGGACGATTGTCCTAGTGCTCGGGAAAATGGCCGAAGGCCCGCACCGGCTGGCTGCCAGTGCGGGCCCCGAAATGTACTGGTAGCGCTGTGCGTCTAGCTGCCGAGCTACGAGCTTCCGAGGTCGCCCAGGCTGCCGAGGCCGGGGATCAGGTCGCCCAGGCCGCCACCGAGTCCGGGAATGTCGTCGAGTCCGGGAAGCGTGATCGGAACCCAAGAGTAGAACTGCACGTACACCTGGGGCCGGGCACCCTTGTCGGCCAGCTTGTCGGTTCCGCCGACGGGGATGAGGTACGACCCGCCGCCACCGGCACCGCCCGCGGCGCCGCCGCCGCCGCCGAAGTAGCCGGCACCGCCGCCGCCACCGATTCCGGCACCGCCAGTGCCCTGCGCACCCGCCTGGCCGTCCGGGGTTCCGGTGCCGCCCGCGCCGCCCGCGACCTTGGTGCCGGCCTTGCCGCCTGCCGCACCTGCCCCGGCGACGCCGGGATTGCCGCCGTTGGTGAGCGTTCCCGCTCCGCCTCCGCCGGGTGCCGCGATCAGGAGCGACTGGTAGCCCTTGGTCGCGTCTGCCTTGACCGACTGGGTGGACACGCCGGACAGCCCGCCGCCGGCCGATGCGCCCGAACCGCCGCCCTGACCGACGAGGAAGTAGATCTTCGTTCCCGGGGTGACCGTGATGTCGCCGGTCACCTTGCCGCCGAGTCCGCCCGCGCCGAGGCCGTCCTGGCCGCCGGCACCCGTCGCGGTCACGGTCATCGTGGTGACGCCCTTCGGGACCTCAAATGCGAACTCCCCGGCGGCCTGGAACGTGCAGGTCGCGAGCGGGCCCGCCTGCTGGCATCCCACGACCGTACTCTCGGCACCGGCCACGCCCGCGCCGCCCGACAGGGCCGTGCCGGCCACCGCGAGCCCCATCGCAGCACCGATCCCGATCCCGCGGCGGATCCGCCCAGTCGACGTCATCCGCGCTACCCCTGCACCCATCAAGCCACCTCACAGATTTACTGCGCTCCCGGATTGGAGTACAGCGCGGAGCGAAGCATGCCACGCCGAAGGCGGTGTCAGAGGTTGAATTGGACGATTGTTCTGAACCGCGGAACCTCAGTCCTCGTTGAACCCGTGCAGTCGGTCCAGTTCGCGCCGTTCACGTTTCGTGGGCCTGCCGGTGCCGCGGTCGCGCTGCGGCACCGCCAGCAGCACCTCCCGCGGCGGGGGCGGGGGAGTGCGGTCGATCAGGCACAGCACGGCCTCGGCCGCCCCGACCCGCTTCTTCACCAGCCGGACCACCTCGACCACCCGCTCGACGCCGCCGGCCCGGACCCGGACCTCGTCGCCGACGCGCACCGAGTAGGCGGGCTTCATCGACACGCCGTTGACCCGCACGTGACCGGAGCGGCAGGCCGCGGCCGCCAGTGACCTGGTCTTGAACAGGCGCACGGCCCACACCCAACTGTCGAGACGAACACCCGACGACTCTCCCGCAGACACGGCTCCCAGCCTAGTGGTCCGCCGCGGCCGCGCCGCCGTCACAGCCCGGCGACCTCCCGCCTGCGCACCGGCCGCAGGAACTCGTCGATGTCCTCGCGAACCCACCACGCGCCGGATTCCTTGCGCTCAGACCGGGTGGTGAACCGGTACAGGTACAGCCGTGCCCGCACGAATTTCGGCGGCGACTGCGCAAACGGGTTGTGCCGGAGCAGCTTCACCGTCGCCGGGTCGTTGCGGAGCAGCCTCGCCACGAACGGCACGAACCACGACCCGGCGTAGCCGGGCGAGATCGCGGCGAACCACATCAGCCAGTCCAGCCGCAGGTGGTACGGGGCGAACTGCCGTGGCCGACGGTGCACGTCGCCGGGTTTGCCGCGGAACTCGTACTCCTGCCACACGGTGTAGTCGTCCACGCGCGTGTCCACGGTGCCCTCGACGATCACCTCGTACCGCCGCTTGGTCACGTGGCCGAACGCGCCGTAGGTGTTGACCAGGTGCCAGGGGTTGAACGACGCGTTCATCAACTGTCGGTGCGCGAACAGGTTTCGCACCGGCCAGTAGCTGAGCACCACCACCAGTGCGGTCGCCGCCAGCACCGCGCCCACGAACACGGCCGGCGTCGCGCCCGCGCCGTGCGGTACTGGCAGCACCCGGCCGAGGACCGAGTCCGGCAGCACGGAGACGGCCAGCACGATCGCCGCCCAGTTCAGCCATGCGAAGTTGCCGCTGACCACCAGCCACAGCTGGGTGACGATCATGATCGTGGCGGCGACGCCGGCCACCGGCTGCGGGGCGAACAGCCCGAACGGCACCACCAGCTGGGTGAAGTGGTTGCCCGCCACCTCCACTCGGTGAAGCGGACGCGGCAGCCGGTGGAAGTACCAGCTCAGCGGCCCGGGCATCGGCTGCGTCTCGTGGTGGTAGTACAGGCACGTCAGGTTGCGCCAGCAGGGGTCGCCGCGGATCTTGATCAGTCCGGCCCCGAACTCGAGCCGGAAGAGCAGCCATCGGAGTGCCAACAGGATCAGCAGCGGCGGCGCGGTGTCGGCGTTGCCGAGGAATACCGCGAGGAAGCCCGCCTCGAGCAGCAGTGACTCCCAGCCGAACCCGTACCAGAGCTGACCGACGTTCACGATCGAGAGGTAGAGCAGCCACATCGCCAACCACACCAGTGCGCACACCGCCGCCGGCAAGCGGTCCGTCAGCCCGGCCGCGGTGACCGCGGCCAGCCCGGCCCCCGTCCAGGCGACCGCCGCGAAGTACCGGTCCGAGTAATGCCACTGGAAGAGGCTGGGATGCCGACGGAACGACGACGTGCGCAGGAACTCGGGGACCGGCAGCATGCCGTCCGTGCCGATCAGCGCCCGGAACTGGCGGACCGCGGAGACGAATGCGACGAGGTAGAGGACGGCGAGCCCCTCCTTGAAGAGCAGCCGCCCCAGCGAGTAGTCGTCCGCGGCAAACCAGTCCACTGCCGTCACCTCGATGACGGACGCCCCGTGCGGGGCACCCAGTTCGGACGCTACACCGAGGACGCCGCCGGTTCTGTCCCGTCAGGTCCGCGGGTGGGGGTGCGAGGCAGCCGCAGTACCAGGCGGACGCCGCCGAGGGGGCTGTCCTCGAACCAGGCGGCGCCGCCGTGCAGCTCGGCCTGTTGACGGATCAACGCCAACCCGAGTCCCGATCCGTCCGGCGCCGCGCCCGCGCCGCGCCGGAATCGCTCGAACACGGCCTCGCGCTCGTCGGCGGGGATGCCGGCGCCGTCGTCGGTCACCGTGACGACCACCGCGTCCTGCCACTCCCGCGCCGCGATCTCGATCACCCCGGCCCGGCCGTGCCGGACCGCGTTGGAGACGGCGTTGTCGACCGCCAGCCGCAACCCGGCCGGGAGCCCGGTGACCACCAGCGTGGGCGGCGCGTCCAGGCGGATGTCCACCCCGCGATGGGTTCGGACCGCGTCGTGGGCAGCCCGGTCGAGCAGCTCGGACAGGTCGACCGGCACGAAGTCCGCCTCGGACGACAGTTCTCCCGCCGCCAGCCTCTCCAGCGCGTGCAGGGTGGCCTCCACCCGCCGTTCGGTGCGCAGCGCGTCGGAGAGGATCTCCGCGCGGGTGGCCGCCGGCAGGTCCAGCGTCGTGGCCACCTCGAGGTTCGTCCGCATCGCCGTCAGTGGGGTGCGCAGCTCGTGGGCGGACGCCGCGGCGAAGTCGCGGGCCGTCGCCAGCGCCGACGCGGTCCGGGCCCGTTCGGCCGCATTGGCGTCGAGCAGCGTCCGCAGCGCCGCGGCCAGCTCCTCGGCCTCGATGGCCCCCGACACGCGCGGCGGCGGCGCCGAGGGGTCCAGGCCCAGTCGGCGCGTCTGCTCGGCCAGCCGGCGCAGCGGCGCGATTGCGACCCCGGCGAACAACCAGCCCAGCGCGGCCGCCACGACCACCGCGCCCAGGCCGATCCCGATCGTCCACCGGTGCAGGCTGGTGATGGCGGCCTCGGCCGGGGCGGTCGGCGCGCCGACCGAGATGGTGGCACCGAGGCCGCTGAGCACCTCGACCGTCCGCACCCGGTACCGCGTCCCGTCCACCGTCGCGGTGTCCCAGCCCTCGGCGAACTTGGGCAGCTCGGCGTCGGTCGTGGAGAGCGTGAGCTCGCCCGCGCGCAGCGTTCCCGCGTACTCCGGCGGCAGCGGCAACGGACCCTGTAGGACCCGCAGGCTGGTCAGGTTGGCCGCGGTCACCTGGGTGACCGAGTCGAGTTTGCCGTCGAGTTGGGCGTTGACCTGGCGTTCGATGCCCACCCAGGCGACGCCGCCGAGCAGCAGCACGACCAGCGCGGTGCCGAGCGCGGCCGCGGCCGTCACCCGCAGCCGCAGCGACACCGGTCGCCGGCGGGCGCTCATCGGTCCCGGAGGACGAAACCGACGCCGCGCACGGTGTGCAGCACCCGCGGCGCGCCGTCGATCTCCAGCTTGCGTCGCAGGTAGCTGACGAACACGTCCACCACGTTGGTCTCGGTCTCGAAGTCGTACCCCCACACCGACCGCAGCAACTGGTCGCGGCTGAGCACCGTCCCGCGGTTCTCGGCCAGCACCGCGAGCAGGTCGAACTCCCGCTTGGTCAGGTGCACCTCGGTGCCGCCGACGTCGGCCCGGCGGCCGAGCAGGTCGACTCCGACCGGGCCCACGCGGACCGTATTCTCGGCCGGGGCGTTCTCCGGCTCCGGCCGGCGGCGCAGCAGTGCGCGGATCCGCGCGACCAGTTCGCCGAACTCGAACGGTTTGACCATGTAGTCGTCCGCCCCCGCCTCGAGCCCCGCGATCCGGTCGTCGACCTCGCTGCGCGCACTGAGCACGCACACCGGGACGTCGTTGCGCATGGCGCGCAGCGCGGTGACCACGCCCACCCCGTCGAGCAGGGGCAGGTTGAGGTCCAGCACCACCAGGTCCGGATCGTGCGCGCCGACGGCCCGGAGCGCGGCCGCTCCGTCCGCCGCAGTGAACACCGCGAAGTCCGAGAGTTCCAGCCCGCGCCGGAGCGCGGTCAGGACATCCGCGTCGTCGTCGACGATCAACACCTTCTGAACCGCAACCACTCCCTCATCTTGCAGCGTCCGAGCCGGACGCGCTCTCAGGCCGCGAGGGGTCGCGGCGCCAGCATGGACTCCACCGAGTCCGCCCACTCAAGATATTCGTCCGTCCACTGTTCCGCCGGATCGGCAGAGAAGAGGAGGACGTCGGCGCCCTCGTCCGGGCTCCCACCCGGCAGCACGGAGGCCATCCACGCGCGTCCGGGCTCGGTGACGATCACCTCGCGACAGTTCTCGTCGGCCGCGAGAATCGCGACCAGTCCCCGCGTCCGCAGCTCCGCGGTCGTGGCGGTGACGCACCGCCGGTCCCAGCTCGTCATCCGAATGTCCGACATGACTCCTCCTGGACTCTTGAGATATGTTGCTCTCCAACAGGATTCGAATCCCGGATGAGCTCGTACCAAAAGACTAGAGTCCGGAGTTTGTGGTTCCGTTACGGCCGATTAAGGACTTTGTGAGAGTCGGTTCAGCCGATCGCGTCCAGGTAGCTCCAGCGCCCGTCCACCCGGACGAACCTGCTGTGCTCGCGCAGCGAGTCCCGGTGCCCCTCGACGACGTAGTGCGCGACGAACTCGACGGTGCCCTCGGTGTCGAGCAGTCCGCCGCCCGAGGTGCCCAGCACGTCCAGTCGTGTCCAGCGCTGGTCCGGGTCCAGGTCGAGCCGGCGGGGCCGGGTGCTCGGGTGCCAGGTGCGCAGCAGGTAGGCCGCGTCGCCCACCGCGAAGGCCGCGTACCGCGAGCGCATCAACTGCTCGGCGGTCGGGGCGTCGGCCTGCCCGCCGTGGAAGCGTCCGCAGCAGCTGCCGTAGGTCTCGCCGCTGAGGCAGGGGCAGCGGGCGGCCGGGTCGAGGGGCGTCGTCGGGTCGGCCATCACTGGGCCTGACTGACCGAGGACATGTGGAAGTCCGGGATCCGCAGCGGCGGCATCGCGGTGCGGGTGAACCAGTCCTTCCACTCCCGGGGCAGCGCCGGCGCGGTGGCGCCCGCCTCGCTGACCCGGCGCAGCAGGTCCAGCGGGCTCTCGTTGAAGCGGAAGTTGTTGACGGCGCCGGTGACCCGGCCGTCCTCGATCAGGTAGACCCCGTCCCGGGTGAGACCGGTCAGCAGCAGGCTCGTCGGGTCCACCTCGCGGATGTACCAGAGCGTGGTCAGCAGCAGGCCGCGTTCGGTGCGGGCCACCATGTCGTCGAGGTCGGCGCCGCTGCCGCCGGTCAGCAGCAGGTTCTCGCCTGGCACCGCGACGGGGGCGCCGAACTCGCGGGCCGCGTGCCGGGGGTACGCTAGCGCGCCCACCGCGCCCTCGCGGACCCAGTCGACGCGGCCGACGTCCATCCCGTTGTCGAAGAGCGAGACGGTCTCGCTCGACGTCGCCGCGGACACGAACGGTGCGTACTCGAGTCCGGGGGAGCGCGGGTCGGAGAACAGGGTCAAGGGCAGGTCGGTCAGCCGCTCGCCGACGCGCGTCCCGCCGGCCCGGGAGAGGGCGGTGTGGCCCTCCTCGGCGCCGCGACCCTCCATCGTCCACATCAGGTAGATCATCAGGTCCGCGACCGCGGACGGCGGCAGCAACGTCTCGTAGCGGCCGGCCGGCAGCTCCACCGTGGTGTCCGACCAGCCGAGCCGGGTCTCCAACTGCGCCAGCAGGGTTTGCACCGACACGTCCCGGAAGTCGGTGCTCCCGGCGCCGACCCAGGCGCTGGCGTCGCCACGCTTGCCGTTGATCTCCACCGAGCCGGTCGGCTGGGTGAACCGGCGTCGCACGCCGGTGGAGGTGCCGAGCCAGGTGCTGTGGAGCTGGTGGTGCGCGAACCCGTACAGCCTGTCGGCGCCGTCGAAACCGTCCGCGAGATCGGCGGTCACCCCGGCGAAGACGTCGATGCCGGTGGCCGCCGGGCCGTCGTGCCACCCCGGGTCGGGGGCGCCCGCCGGCACCAGGTCCATCGCGTCCTCGGCCGGCCGCGCGGCCCGGGCGGCGGCCTCGCTGGCCCGCACCACCTCCGCGACCTGCGACGGGTCGACGCTGCTCGAGCTCACCGTGCCGACCCGCGCGCCCGCGTCGTCGCGGACGATCGAGATCACCGTCCAGGTCCTCGAATCCGAGACCCCGTTGGTGGTCATCGAGTTGCCCGCCCAGCGCAACGCGGCCTCGCTGGCGTCGGTCACGATGACCATCGCCTCGTCGGCCTCGGACAGGGCGAGCACCTGCTCGACCAGTTCCTGCGCGGCGATCACCGATCGGCCTCCGGCCGCATCAATTGTCACTGCCCACCCTCCACCCGTGTGTTGAGTACGTTGACGCCGCGGAACAGCGCCGAGGGGCAACCGTGGCTGACGGCCGCGACCTGGCCCGGTTGCGCCTTGCCGCAGTTGAAGGCGCCGCCGAGACGCCAGGTCGACGGGCCGCCGACGGCCTCCATCGATCCCCAGAAGTCGGTGGTGGTGGCCTGGTAGGCCACGTCCCGCAGTTGCCCGTCCAGTCGGCCGTCACGGATTCGGTAGAACCGTTGCCCGGTGAACTGGAAGTTGTAGCGCTGCATGTCGATCGACCAGGACTTGTCGCCGACGACGTAGATGCCGTTCTCGACGCGGGAGATCAGGTCCGCGGTGCTGGTGTCGCGGTCCGGGTCCGGCTGCAGCGAGACGTTCGCCATCCGCTGGATCGGCACGTGGTGCGGTGAGTCGGCGTAGGAGCAGCCGTTGGAGCGCGGCAGTCCGAGCCGGGGGGCGAACACCCGGTCCAGCTGGTAGCCCACCAGGGTGCCGTCGCGGACCAGGTCCCAGCGCTGCGCGGACACCCCGTCGTCGTCGTACCCGATGCTGGCCAGTCCGTGCGGCTCGGTGCGGTCCGCGGTGACGTGCATGATCGGCGTCCCGTACTCGAGGGTGCCGAGCTTGTCCGGGGTGGCGAACGAGGTGCCCGCGTAGGCCGCCTCGTAGCCGATCGCGCGGTCGTACTCCGTTGCGTGCCCGATGGACTCGTGGATGGTCAGCCAGAGGTTGCTGGGGTCGATCACCAGGTCGGTGGGTCCCGCGGTGACGGACGGCGCCTTCGTCTTCTCCGCCAGCCACTCCGGGATCCGGGCCAACTCGGTGTCCCAGTCCCACGCCCCGTCCGCGGAGGTCTCGAGGTACTCCCAGCCGCGGCCGACCGGCGGGGCCAGGGTGCGCATGGTCTCGAAGCTGCCCGCCGACGCGTCGACGGCGGTCGCCTCCAGCTCGGGGTGCAGCCGCACCCGCTGCTGGGTGAGCGTCGAACCGGCCAGGTCCGCGTAGAAGGTCTGCTCCTTGACCTGCAGCACACCGGCGGTGACGTGGTCGACGCCGTCGGCGGCGGCCAGCCGGCCCGAGTAGTCGCCGAGCAGGTCCACCTTCTGCGCGGTCGGCACGGCGAAGGGATCGAGGGTGTACCCGGAAACCCAGGTGGCGTCGCGGTACACCGGTTCCGGCGCCAGCTCCACCCGCTCGCGGTTCAGCGCCCGCAGCGCGCGTGCCACCTCGACGGCCCGGCCCGCGGTGCGTGCCGCGGACGCGGCGGTGAGTTCGGCGTGCGAGGCGAAACCCCAGGTGCCGTCCACCACCACCCGTACCGCCAGTCCGAGCTCGTCGCCGTCGACCACCGACTGGACCGCGCCGTCACGCAGCCGGATCGACTGGGTGCGCAGGCGGTGCACCCGCAGGTCGGCGTGTTCGGCGCCCGCGGCCCGGGCCGCGGACAGCGCCGCGTCGGCCAGGGTGCGCAGGGGCAGGGCCAGGAAGTCGGGGTCGACATCGCGTGTCACGGTCACAGCCGAACACGCTACCGGTCAGCCGCCGGCACGGCCGCCGCGCCGAACCGGCGGCCGCCGCGCCGCCTCAGGCCATCTCGGGTACGTGCAGATGGGCGATCGCCAGCTCGAACTCGCACACCTCGAGCACGTCCGCGCCCGCCTCACTGGTGCCCGCGGCCCGGAGGGTCATCGCCTGGTCTCGATTGCGGTCCATCGCCTCGAAGCTGTCGAACGTCACCGACGACACCGCGCGGCCGGCGGCGTGGTCGACCATCAGGCTGGCACTGCAGAACCCGTCGAGTTCCTCCAGCGCGGGCAGGATCGACAACTTGTAGACGTCGAGGGCGCGGTCGATCCGGCCCGGTTCGACCGCGAGCCACGCGGCGCGGACGCAGGCCCCCGGGCTGGACCGGTGGTCGCGGTGCAGGACGGCGATCTCCCACCGCGACACCGAGGTGGTGCCGTGGAAGATCTCGGCGGCCTGGTCGCGCAGGTGCAGGACCGGCCCCTCGCTCGCCCGGAGGGACTCGTCGTCCATCCAGGAACTGGTGGCGATGCACCGACCGGTGTCGTGGTCGACCAGCAACGACAGGCCGCAGCAGCCCTCGATGTCCGCGAGCGTCGGCATCACGACGTCGCGTATGTGCTTGATTCCGACGTCGATGAACGACGGCTGCGCATGGATGGTGGTAGAGCGTGCGTACACGACCGGCACCCTTCTCCTCGGGGCGGCGCCCGGCGGCGCCGACGGGGCAATCCCTCGTCCTTCACGGTCCTCCGCTCGGCCGGGCAAGGCAATGGGGTGGGACGGACTCGTGCCCGGACCTCCTAGGCTGACGGGATGCGGAGGTTCAGTCTGTGGCTGCGCGGCAAGCCGTTCATCGCCGACTCGATGCTGGCCGCGGTGCTCTTCGTGCTGGACTGTCTGGGCGCGCCGGGCAGTCAGGTGCCGTGGCTGTTCCTGCTGCTGAGCGTGATCCTTTCGGTGCCGATCGCCTTCCGTCGGCGCTACCCGGTCCTGGCGGCGGTCGCGATCCTCGCCGCGTCGATGTTCACGACCCTGGTCAGCGACCTGATCGGGGACGACGCGGAGAACCACTTCGCGTTGCTGGGCCTGCCGGTGGCGCTGTACACCCTGGTCGCGTACGTGGGCCGCCGACCCGCCGCGTTCTACCTGGTGGGGTTGGCAGCCGACGCCGTGTTGTCCGGCGTCCTGCTGGACAACGGACCGTCCGACCTGCTCTTCGTCGCGCTGATCTACGCGCTGTCCTGGATTCTCGCCGAGTTTCTCGGCGCTCGGCGGCTCTACGACGAGGCGGTGGCGTCCCGGCTGGCGGTGGTCGAGGCCGAGCGGGACCGGAGGGCCGAGGAGGCGGTGGCCGGCGAGCGCACGCGGATCGCCCGGGAACTGCACGACGTGGTTGCACACGCGGTGAGCGTGATGGTGGTGCAGGCGGACGGGGCGTCGTACGCGTTGCGCCGCAACCCCGACGCCGTGGAGAAGGCGCTCGGCAACATCGCGGGCACCGGCCGCCAGGCGCTGGCCGAGCTGCGCCGCACGGTCGCGCTGCTGCGTACCGAGCAGACGCCCGCCGAGATGCCGCAGCACGGCACCGCGGGCGTGGCGAAGGTGGTCGAGATGATGCGGCAGGCCGGACTGACCGTCGAACTCGAGCAGACCGGCGACCTGGACGAGATCAGCCCGGCACTGAGCCTGGGCATCCACCGGATCGTGCAGGAGTCGCTGACCAACGTGCTCCGGCACGCCGGGCCGTCACCGCGGGCGGTCGTGCGGGTGCGCCGCCGGGAGGAGGACGTGCTGGTCGAGATCACCGACAACGGCCGGGGCACCAGCCTGTTCACCCAGGGGTCCGGCAACGGGCTGCTCGGTATGCGCGAACGGGTCGCGGTGCTGCGCGGCACCCTCGACACCGCGCGGCAGCCGGACGGCAGCTGGCGGGTGCTGGCGGAGCTTCCGCTCAGCCCCGAGGACTGAGATCCCCGCGCTCGAGATCCCCAGGTCGCGAGATTCTCGGGGCCGAGGAACGGTCCGTCAGTAGTCCCGGCGACGCTCGGTGCGGCAGGCCTCCGGCTAGAGGCCGAGCGCGGTGACGGCGTTGCCGTGCAGACCCGCGTGCTGCCGCGAGTAGATCGCGATCATCCGCTGGTCGGTGTGCCCGCTCTGCGTCATGATCTGCTCGGCGCTCGCGTCGTTCCGGACGGCCTGGGTGACGAATCCCGCTCGGAGGCTGTGCCCGCCGAGCCGGGCGACGAACTCCTCCGAGTATCCCGCCGCCGCGGCACGGCGCTGGATCATCGAGGCAACTGCCTGTCCCGACAGCGCACCGGCTCCCAGTGCGCCGGTGCGATGCACGGGCCGGAACAGCGAACGGACCGTCGGCTCGGGACGTCCGAGCATGCCTCGGCAGCGATGCTCGAGCGGCCCGGACTCGGGCTCGGCGAGCAGTCGGCTCACGGCCGGTTTGCCGTCGCGGTCCCAGGCGTCCAGGACCTCACGCCACCGCCAGTACGCGCACACCGGGCAGGTGATCGGCGCGGTCCCGTAGGGGAGGGTGACCGTTCGGCCGGCCGCCGCCTGGTCGGTCTTCGACCGGCGGATCGTCACGTACAGCCCGTCGGCGCGGTGCGGGGCGACGTCGGCGACCGCGAGCGAGGCCAGTTCCGATCGGCGCATCGCGCCGGTGAGTCCGATCAGCAACAGCGCCGCGTCCCGGCGCTCGGCGGCGCGGTCGGCCCACGAACCGGCCGCCGACCGCGCGCGCATGGACTCGATCATGGCGCGCACGTCGTCGGTCAGCAGCGGCTCGCGGCGGACCGGCGGGGTGGCCCGGGTACGGGCGATGCCGCGGAGGATCTCGCGCACCGCGGACGACTGCCCCGGTTTCGGGTGCCCGGCCAGGGAGTGAATCTTGTTGATCGACGCGACCCACCGCGTCATGGTCGCCGGCGCGTAGGCGGCCCGCCCGTCCGGCCGTACCTCGGACGACTTCTCCGTCAGGAACCACCCGACGACGTCGGGGGACGCCGGCAGCGGTGCCCGATCGACGCGTTCGCACCACCGGGTGAAAATCGTCCAGTCACTCATCTGAGCGGCCCGGGTATTGGGGGAGACGGACTCGACCCGCAGCCGGTGCATCGCCGCCGCTGCCTCGGCCGGGACGGCGGCAACCGCCGCGGTCGCCGGCCCGGATTCGATCACGGGCCGCACGCTCGGCAGTTCCGTCACGGTGCCCCTTCGCCGATCATGGTCTTCCGCCACTCCTCGAATACGTACCTGGCCCAGCACGATACGGGTTTGCACCGACAGAGTGGCGTGGCGGCAATCCCCGGACGCACCTGGGCCGGCCACAGGAGGACGCGACGCTGGTAGAGAGAACGCCGTAGACGATGCTTCGTCGGAGCGGCCTGCGTGCCGCGTTGGGTGCATGCAACCAGGAGGAGTGAACACAATGTCCGGCATCCTGCTCATATCGGGAAGCCTGCGCGGCAAGTCGAGCAACTCGGCTCTGCTGCGCACTGCCGACATCCTCGTCCCCGCCGGCTTCCGTGGCGTGTCATACGAAGCGATGGGGGACCTACCGCACTTCAATCCGGACGACGACCAAGATCCGTTGCCGCAGGCGGTCGTCGACCTACGCCGACAGATCGACAGTGCGGGCGCGCTGCTGATCTGTACTCCCGAGTACGCGGGGGCCCTGCCCGGGTCGTTCAAGAATCTGCTCGACTGGACCGTGGGCGGCGTAGAGATCTGTGACAAGCCCACCGCGTGGATCAACGTCTCCGCCAACGCGACGGGTGCGGCCAATGCCCACGCGTCTCTGCGGCTGGTGCTCACCTACACCGGTGCCGCGATCGTGGAGGAGGCGTGCGTCCACCTGCCGGTGACGCCCGCGATGATCGACGAAGGCGGGATCATCACGGACGTCGCGGTCCGGGAGGGCATCGCGGCAGCCCTTGCGACCCTGAGCAAACGGGTGCTCGCCGCGGGTTGACCGGCCTGTTCGCAGCTGTCCTCAGCAGCGCCGCCTCGCTCGCAGTGCGCCGTCGACGTCATCGATGCCGTGTCAGTCCACGGCGGCGAGGTACTCGTTGTAGAACAGTGCAAGGCCCACCGCCGACGCGATCGCCGCGAACAGCCAGAACCTGATGATCACGACGGTTTCGGGCCAACCTTTGAGCTCGAAATGGTGATGCACGGGCGCCATCCGGAAGACGCGTCGCCGCGACGTGCGGAACACGGCCACCTGAACCAGCACCGATGCTGCCTCGGCGACGAACAACGCACCGATCACGATGGCGAGCAACTCGGTTCTGGTGGTGATGGAGAGCCCAGCCAGAAGGCCGCCCAGCGCGAGCGAACCGGTGTCGCCCATGAAGATCTTGGCTGGCGCCGCATTCCACCAGAGGAATCCGACACACGCGCCGGCGCCGGCGGCGCAGATCAACGCGAGATCGAGTGGATCGCGCACGTCGTAACAGCCCGCGCCAGGAGCGGTTTCGCAGGCATTGCGGAATTGCCAGAACGTGATGATCACGTAGCTGCCGAGGACCAACCCCATCGAACCTGCTGCGAGACCGTCCAGACCGTCGGTCAGATTGACCGCGTTCGACCACGAAACCACCACCACGCAGGTGAACAGGACGAAGGCGACCGCCCCCATCGCGATCGTGGTGTCCCGGATGAAGGACAGATCGGTGCTGCCCGGCGTCAGTCCGCTCCCGCCGCGGAACCTCAGAGTGAGCACTGCGAAGATCACCGCAGCGGAGATCTGGCCGATGTACTTTCCGGTCGCCTTCAGGCCGAGATTGCGTTGCTTCCGAATCTTGATGTAGTCGTCCAGGAACCCGACGCCGGCCAGCGCAGTTGTAAGGCCGAGTACGAGGAGGCCCGACGCGGATGGACCGTCTGCCTCGTACCCGATCCCGATCAGGTGTGATCCCAGGTAGCCGACCCAAATTCCGCACAGAATCGCGACCCCGCCCATCGTCGGGGTTCCGCGCTTGGACTGATGGCTCGCCGGCCCCTCGACTCTGATCTCCTGACCGAGTCCCTGCCGCGAGAATGCCTTGATCAGAATCGGCGTCAGCAGGATGGACACCGTCAGTGCGATTCCGGCCGCAAACAGGATCTGCCTCAATTGTTCCCCCAGACGGTGCAGTCCTGCGTTGTCGTCGAACTCGGTCGAGCGCAGGCGTTTTCAGGTCAACAGCTCGGTGGGTACAACCACGCCCCTGGATCCACGCGGACTGATGGACGATCCCCCGCGGACACGATAGCGGCGGCAACCGGCCCAACCAACCAGCGAGGCCACAAACCCTCTGGGGGCGCGTGACCGAAGGTCGTCGGAGTTCATGAAGTTGCGTCGATCACCAGCCGTGCACAGTCCCTGCCAGCCCGAAACGTGGTGTGCGCCAGATGAGTGTCATTGGAACGGCCGGTTGCTGCGACCACGGATGGGGAGTGTCCCTCCGCAATGCCCACGGCGGCAACGTGATGCGCACCCGTCGATCAGGCCGGTGGTCGAGGCTGCCGAACGGGTTCGGATCCGATGATCGGCGCACAGGACGCAATCGAGGGGACTCGTCACCTGACGGCGGCATCGGGGCAGTCAAATGTTAGCTCGATCACCGTCACGCTCAGTGTGCAACCCCAGCTCGGAGTCGAAGTACGCAGGTAAACGGCAGTTGCGGGCGCTTTCTTCGGTCGACACCGTGGTTATCTGTGAATTAGCTGATGCTACGGTCCGATGAGTGTCCGGCACAGCGGCCCGAGAAGGGTGGCCGCGCTGGGGTGTGCCACCGAAAGACACACGGAGGGAATCGACTTATGAGCATCAAGCGCGCTGCATCCATTACTGCCGTCAGTGTGGCGGCGACCGGAGCCATCCTCGCCGCAGGGGCCGGGACCGCGAGCGCCGCGACGCCCGTCAGCGGCAAGGGGTACGTCGGGGTCGTGCTGACTCACGAGGAAACGGTTCTGGCCGCGCAGCTGCGCGCGGGGGACCTGATCAACCTCGTCTACGGCGACAACTGGCGTGTGTCACTTCCGTCGAACTCGGTGTGGAACACCGGAACGGGTTGGACTCCGGTGACCGGCCAGCAGTTCCTCGAGGAAGCCGCCTCGCACCCCAGCGGGAACGTCGGGCTCGCGGTGACCGACCCTGCGTTGAAGGGCCAGCCGTTCTTCGCCAAGTCGGGAGGGTGGTAGCCGCCCGTAGCCGGGCAGGGGAAGTACCGAGGAGACTGCGTCGGCGTCTGAAACGCTGACAGCGAATTCGTCTCCTGAGCGTCGAGGCGACGCTGGTGAAGCGAGTGAAGGCCCCCTGGGGATGGGGGGCCTTCACTCGTCTCGCGTCCTGAGCAGGGCCCGGTTCGTCGCGTCATGCGGGGGCGAGAGTGTCCGGATCGGGGTGTCGGGATTCATTCGGCCTCCAGGTCGTGCAGGAGCGGGCGCAGGCGGGCAAGGGCGCGTTCATCCTCGACAGCGATGTCTCCGCTGGAGTCGAAGCGCTCGTCGCGGTCCACGAGGGAGCGGAGCTTCTTCGCCACCGCGCGGCGGACCGTTGCCGGTGCGCCCGCCAGCCGTTCGGTGAGCCGGAGGCCGAGGTCGCGCGCCCACCGGTCGGTCACGGCACCCGCGACGACCTTCACGATTCGTGCGGGAGTGCCGGGCAGGGGCAGCCCGAGGTCGAGGAGGGCGATCGCGGCGGCGGTGCTGGTCTTGACGAGCGGGCCGTTGTAGTTCTTGCGGTCGGTGACGACGAGGTCGGCGAGCAGCGCCTCGAAGTCGGTGTGCGCCTCGGGCGGTAGCAACTGCTGGGCGCGCCAGTCGAGTGCTAGGCCGATGGCTTCTTCGATCGGGCCGCGACCGGCGTCGATGATGCGGCGAAGCACGGGCCAGCCGGTTGCGGCCTCGCCCGAGTCGAAGGCGGCGAGGATGCGTAGTGAGGCGAGCTGGTCAGCTCGCTGGAAGTCGCTCGTTGCGGGTTTCGTGCCGACGAGGCTGCGGCACCAGTCGAGGAAGCGCGGGTCGGTGCGGTCGGCCCACTGCGCGAGCACCGCGGACTCCTTGTGTTCGAGGTCGGCGTCGAGGACGCGACGGAAGTCATCCGGGTCCTTCGTCAAGCGTGCGAGAGCGAGCAGCACGGTCGCGTCGCCGGTGACGGTCGCCTCGCGGACGCGGTCGAGGCTGGCGGTGTCGCCCCACGTCGCGAGCGTGTCTGCGGCCTGCTTCGGCGCGAGAGCGAGCAGCTCCCGGACCTCGGGCCGCGCGTCGGCGGTGGCCTCGGCGGGCCAGGAGGCGAGCAACTCGATGAGGTGTCCGGCGCCGTCGCGGGACGGATCGGCAGGAGGCTCCTGCCGCAGCGCCTGCCGGATGCCGGCGATGAGCATGGTGGCGGACGGTGCGTGTTCGCGCACGAGCGCGTAGCCGAGCGCGGAACGCCCCGACGCGGAGGTGGCAACCATGAGGCCGCGCGCAGCGGGGTTGGTGAGCAGGGCCTGAGCCATCGGGCGAGCCCAGCGTCCGTCGCCGGCGCGCAGCAGGGCGAAGGCGGAATCTGCCCGAGCGTCCGTGTCGAAGGTGCTCGACCCGATGGCGGAGGTGCCGCCGGCAGTGACCCGCTCGGCGAGGGCGACGAGCAGGTCGCAGACCTCGGGTGTCGGTGGGCACTGCCGGAGCGCCGCGATCATTGCCTCCGGCGTGGCCTCAGGCAGCGCCGCGAGTGCGAGCAGGCGACGGACCGCCGCCGGAGCGTTGCTCCGGGACCCGATGACGACATCGACGAGCCCCGCGATCGTCGCCTCGTCCGGCGCCGGCAGCGCGGCGAGTACGACAGCCGATGCCTCCGGGTTGACCGCGCTCAACCACTCCGGGAGGTTTCCGACACCGAACGCGATGCCAGGCGCAACCTCGACGGCGAGCTCCCATCCCGCCACGAGCGCGTCGAGATCGGTGGTCTCACTGCCCCCGGCCGCGATCCGCGCAAGCGTCGCCGCCGTCACCAGGCCAGGATCCCCGTCCGCGAGAGCGGCAGAGACATCGACACCGAGCGTCGTGAGCGCGGCGACACATGCCTGCTCGACCTGCGCCGCCGGGCGTGCGCCCGCCCGCGCCGCGAGCGTCTCGAGAGCGGCGGAATCGGCCGTGCGGGCCGCGGCCTGCAGCAGTGCCGCGGCGGCGGCCTCCGGGCCGTCGTCGACGATCAGTGGTCGCACGAGCGCCGCGATCCGGGTCAACGAGTCCCGGGCCGACCGGACGAGGGCGGCCGTCTCGGCGTCGTCCAGCTCGACCTGTTCATAGTCGCGCACCGCGTCGTCGAACATCAGCAGCAACCACGCCGTGCTCTCCGCATCCGCGGTCTGCCGTGCGCCGAGCAGCGCCGCGATCGACGTCATCGCCGGCGCGGTCGAGTCGTAGAGGGTGCCCTGATGCAACACCGCCGCCCACAGCTCGTGCAGCGACTCCTCGACTGTCTCCGCGCCGGCGAGCGCCTCGATCCAGCCGGGCACATCGCTCGCGTCGCCGTACGCGTGCTCCAGTGTCGGCCAGTCGACCTCGGCGAGGTGGGTGCGCCAGGACACGCTGTTCATGGGGTCTCCTTGTCATCGAACAGCCCGGTGTCGGGCAGGGCCGTTGCACGGTTTCGCCTGCAGGTCGAGGAACTACCGGTCGCTTCGGCGGACGCTGCGGACGGTGCCGTCGAAGCCGACCGTCAGGAAGCCCTGCGCCCCCGTGTCCTCGTTCCGCAGGTAGATGCCCACGGCCGGTCCGTCGTCCCCGCGGTCTGCGATCAGGTAGACGTCGCTCGGATTGTCCACGCCGAGCGTGCGATCGGCGCCGTAGAGCAGCCCGATCAGCTGGGGAACGTTCGGGCGCAGCTCCGCGAGGTCGACGGGCACGCCCTCGGTGCGGGGCGAGGTTCCGTTGTCCGTGATCCGGGCCTGCCCGTCCTCCACCTCGTACCGGTACGACTGCTCGCGGCCGGGTTGGCCGGGCACCGCGCGCGAGAAGGTCGCGTAGTCGGGGTAGACGGTCAGCCCGTCGACCTCTGAGTCGCCCAGCTGGTGGGCTATCGCGTCGAGCATCCGCCCGAGACCCGCCGCGGTGGTCAGTTCCGCTTGCGCTCCAGCGGGGGTGGCGGCCGGATCGTCGTAGTTCCGACTCGACGTGACCACCACGATTCCGCAAACCAGGACGACGACGGTCGCGAGCGCGACGGCCCAGCGGGTGCTCCGCGGCGGTGACGGCGCGCTCACGCTCTCCCACAGGTTCGCAGGCACCTGCAGGTCCCGCACGAGTCGATCGAGGTCGGCCAGCGTGCGCGCCGACCCGGCTGCCTCGACCCGATTCCGGTGCTCGCCGTCGCTCAGCTGGCCGTCGGCGAACGCCGAGTCGAGTGCGTTGCGCACCGCTGCGCGGTCGACGCCGCGGGCGCGCAGCCGCAGTGCCGAGGCCCGAGGGCGCCGGCTGTTCGGTGTGGTCATCGTCCCTCGGCCTTGGAGACGTCGACGACCGTGCCGTCCAGTCGCGTGTCCACCATTCCCCGTCGATCGTCTTTGTCCTGGAACAACACGCTGACCAGACCCTCGCCGGTCGACGAATCGGGGCGCACGAAGATGTGCTCCACCTTTCCCGCCGGGATCCCGACCAGGCCCGCCCCCGTCGTGATCAGCTCGCCGAGCCGGTCGATGTCGAGGGCTGCGAGATCGACCGTGTCGGTGTCGAGGGAACGTGACTCCGGATCCCCTGAGGTGGCGAAGCCGCCGCGGAAGCTCCAATCCTGTTCGCGGTGCGGCTGGTCCTCGAGCATCCGGGTCACGAACACGTAGCTGGAGTAGAAGATCACCTCGTCCACCCGCAGATCCTCCTCGAACTTCGCCCCGAGCTGACGCACGAATTCGCGGACTCCGTCGGTGGTGAGGGGATCGATCGGCTCGACCACGATCGGCTGTGGCTCGCCCGTCGGGATCGGCGCGGGGACGGGAGCCTGCCGGGCGGCGCCGGTGGTCCCGGGTGCCGCGTCGTCCCCGCGGGTGGCGAAGGCCAGGGTACCGCCGACCGCCAGGACCGCGGCGACGACGGCGGCCACAACGCGTCCGGGAACCCGCCGCCTCGGCGTCGGTGCGGGCGCCTTCGCGCGTGTGGCCTCGACGAGATGCTCGGGGATCTGCAGGTCCGAGACCAGCGCGTCGAGTTCACCGAGCGTCTTGGCCTTCATCGCCGCGGCGGTGCGTGCCTCGTACTCGGCCGGGTCGAGCTGTCCCTCACCGTATCCGGCGTCGAGCAGCCCGCAGGTCTGGGCGCGATCGATGTCGCGCGCGCGAGTTCTGGAGGAATCCTGCTTAGGCACGCACGTGATCCTAGGAAACCGTTCGGAATCGTGTCCGCCCGCCTCCCGACCGATCCGGTCCCGCGGCTACTCCCATTCGACCGGGCGTCACGCCTCGATCGGGTCGTACCAGTCGGCGTTCCTGAGCAGCACCCTCGTGCCCAGGTCGCGATTCCATTCCGGCTCTATGCCGTGCCGCCGGAAGACGGGAAACATCACGTCGTCGAGCAGGCGCGTCACGTCGGCCGTGTAGAGGTCTTCCTTCACGTCATCGCTGAGCGCGCCGTAGGTGGCCTCGTCGAAGTCCTCGGGCGGGAACGCGCCGTAGCCGATGTGGGTCTCGCCGTCCACGACGAGACGTTCGGTGTCCTGCTGGTGGAAGTAGGCGTAGCCCTTCCAGTGCCGGCTGTCGTCGAGCTCGCCCCAGATCTCGCCGGACGCGCAGGTACCGCAGCAGGTGAAGTCGGCGCGGGCGAGGACGCCGTTGGCGTTGAGCTCCTCGAACGCGGCGATGGTGCGGGAGGTGTACGCGCCGAGCTCCGTCTGCTGGCGCAGCCGCGCGGCGCGGAGAGCGTCGAACGCCGCCCCGAGCTGCTCGTCGGTGAGGTCGTATTCGTCGCCGTAGATGTCGATGAAATCGTCCGCGTCGTCTCGGCCGGTGATCAGCTGATCCCAGATCTGCCGGGTCAGCTCGGCGCGGCCGTCCTCGTCGAGGGGCAGCTCGGGCAGGGTGGCATAGGGCGGCAACGTGTTCGGGTTCGACAATGCGCTCACAGCGCAACCTCCAGACGACGATCGGAACCGGGCGAATCGCCCGGCGGTGACGATGCTAGCTTCCGTCGATCCACAGATTGGTACGCAGGCCAAGACATGAACGAGGCCCCGCACCCCCTTCACCGATAGGTGGAACTCGCAGATCGTCGCCCCGAAGCTGCAGTCGTCCTTCCTTCGTGTTCTCGCTGACCAGAACGATATTGACGCCCTCGGTGCGGTCGAGGACCGAGTCGGGCGCCCTGGTCGCGCGGTCAGATTGCCGACAGGGTGAACCCAGTGATCATGGAGGCTGGGCCGGCTTCCGTGCCCAACCGTATCCCCGTCGCACACCGCACTGCCCGAAGGACATTCGGCCTGGATATCGGGCCACGTCAGCCTCCGCGGCCCCGGAACGCGTGTGCGATCATCGGCGAATGGTCCTGGAGCACGCACTGCTGTCGGTCAATCCCGGCGAGGAGGATGACTTCGAGGCAGCCTTCGCGGAGGCCAAGGAAATCATCGCGGGCATGCCCGGCTACCAGTACCTGACCCTGTCGCGATGTCTGGAGCGACCGAGCATCTACCTGCTACTTGTGCATTGGCAAAGCCTCGAGGATCACACCGAGGGCTTTCGTGGATCTGCCCAGTACCAGGAGTGGCGTCGGCTGCTGCACCACTTCTACACCCCGTTCCCCACGGTCGAGCATTTCGTGCAGGTGCAGAGCGCCTGACGTGGTTCCAGGACCGACTGGGATCGGACACATAGTTGTCCATCGGGACGATTGTGGCTAGTGAGTTGAGTCGAAATCGGGTTGGTAGGAGCGATCGGATTCTTCCCATGGTTCGGGGCCGCTCGCTGAATTCAGGCTGCCGGCCAGGTGGGCGACGGAGCCGACCAGGCTGATCCCGAACCGGCCGTGTCTGTCCCACATCGTCGCCGCTCCGGCGGCGATGCCATTGTCGGAGATGTGGTTGTCGGCCTCGATCCCGACGACCGGGCTGATCGGCAGTCGTGTCAGGAGAATCGTCACGTCGCGGTTGATGAATCCGATTCCGCGATCGCTCCAGCTGGTCAGCGTGTTGGTGAGTTCGCCGACCATGGCGGCACGAACGAACGGGGTGTTGTCGGTGCCGGAAATTAGCTGCGGTTGGTCGAACCACAGGCGCTTCCTGCCGGCGTTCTGGTGTTCTGGCATCGAGAGGCTCCACCGGTCGGGGTGCTCGTCGCTGCCCCAGAGAATGCCCGGCTGGGGTAGTGCCGTGATGAGCGGTTCGGGCGGGGTCATCGACTCGTTCTCTGGGTGCCACCGCGAACCCGGCGGATCTTGAGTCGGTCGGATCGACACCATGGATGCTCGCGCCACGGTGCGTTCGCCCTGTCGTACGACCACATCGGCGATGCGGATGCTGCGTCCCTCCCGAACCACCGTGGTGTCGGTCTGCAAGGGCGAGAACGTCGGCTGTCGGAAGATGTCCAGGGTGAATCTTGCCGGGCGGTATCCGGGTGCGCCGCAGGCCGATTCCACCGTGTGAGCGGTCAATCCCGCCAGGGCTGATCCGTTGATCGAGTCCGGGGACCACTGACTTTGGGAGAAGGGGAGCGGATGAAATCCGTCGTCTCTGCATTCGAAGTAGGCCACGGCGCTCCTGTGCGTTGGTGCGAACGAGTCTGCGTCACATCTGCCAAACTAGAACTTGTTCCAAGTTTGGCACAGCATCGAACGTTGAAGCAGGAAGTCGGCAATCTCGGCGACGCCAGTCACGTACACAGTCGCGCTCGGCGAGTGCGTGAAGTTCGCAGATGGTCGAATGGAAGACCTCGCGCTGGCGGCGCACTCACTGAAACGGCGAGTTGTGATGCGGCTCTGGCGCACGAACGCACGGTCCGTGCCTGCTTCGGTAATACCAGTCATCGTCCGCGCCGCTGTTGTCGATGTCGTCACGTCATGCTGCATCGAGTTGGCTGATGGAGTCGGTCCACGACTCCGCGTACGCATCGACATACTCCTGGTCCGTCCTCGACGCAGTGGCACGCATCAGCGCGTCGGTTGCCTCACGGACACCACCGGTGTCAGCCCTCCGGTAGGGATCGAGGTCGAAGGGCGGAAGGATTTCGACCACCACGCGACGGCGCCACCACCGGACCGACGGGTTGAGGCGGGGCCTGTGATCGCGACCGGAAGGATCGGCGCAACCGCGGCCATCGCGACTCGCACTGCGCCGGTCCGGCCGCGGTACATGCGGCGTCCGGTGAGCGTGTCCCTTCGGGATTGATGCCCCGGACCTGGTTCTCGTCGTCGATGCGGGGATCGACGTCGCACGTCACACACCAGGCGTGATCAGCCGGCCACACGAACGCCGGGGTGGGAGCTTCGATGTCGTGCAGCAGCGTCTCGATCTGGGCGTCCCAGTCGGCGAAGTCGGTGAGCGCTCCGTGGAAGAGAAAGTAGTCGCGGTTCGGGATCGAGACCTTCGGCGTCGGATCGTCGCCGTGGAAGCTCGGCCACCCATCCCAGATGCAGATGTAGCAATCATCAGGTGTGCCGGTGTATCGGGCCAGGTCGGCCAGGATGACACCGAGTTGTTCGTTGTCGGACAGGACATCCGGATCGCGGTGGGCGTCGTTTTCGCTCTGCCCCGGACAGCTCGGGTCCGGGACGAACCGCAGTCGCGCGTACTTGTCGAAACTGACCGGACCCCGTGCGGCCAGCCGCGACCAATCCTCGTCTCGCTGCTCGGCCAGTCCGGGGAGTTCTGGGCGCCGTCAGAGGTGTAGCGCTCGTCGTCCAGGCCCACCACTGCGGCGACCTCGTCCGGGTGGTGGGTGGCACCCCACATCGCGTACAGGCCCGAAATCGAATGGGGCATCAGGACGTACGAGCCGTCCAGTCCCAGTTCCCGGAGCGCGGCCCGGGTCTCGTCGACCCCCGCCGGCACCGAGTCCTAGGCTCGAAAAGGGTCGGGTGGCAGTGTCCAATCGGGTCTCGCGCCGTCAGGGTCAAACGGTGGGCTGACGAACAGCTTGCGGCACAGTACGAGTCATCACCGGCGCAGCAGTTCCCGCCGCAGCCGGCGCCCCCGCCCCCGTCGGCGCCGGGTGTCGACCGGATCTCCGCTCTGAAACAACTCGGCGAACTCCGCGATCACGGGGTGCTGACCGATCAGGAGTTCAACACCGAGAAGGCCAGAATCCTGGCCTCCCAACCGCACCACCGAGTGGACGGAGCACCGCCAAGGGACGGCTTCTGGGATTTCTTCTGGTTCGTCGCCGTCACTTTCCTGTTCGTGGCATACCTGATGGTGCTGTTTCAGATCATCACCGACCTGTTCCGGGACCACCAGATGTCCGGGTGGCTCAAGGCCCTGTGGCTCGTGTTCTTGTTCCTGATCCCGTTCCTGTCGGCGCTGATCTACCTGATCGTGCGGAACGAGGGCATGACCGAGCGGTCCGCGTCGGCCTTCCACCAGGTCAGCAGGCCCAGGACTGCTACATCCGCGAGGTGACCGGGCAGTCTCCGGCTCGGCAGGTCGCGGATGCGAAGGCGTTGCTCGACTCCGGCGCGATCACCGAGCCGGAGTTTCAAGCGATCAAGTCCAAGTCACTGGTGTAACGGCGGCGCCGGTCCCGGTCGGCTCCTGGGCTGGGCGGCGCGGCTGCGTAGCCTGGCGGTGTTTCCACTGTTGCAGGCCGATTCCGTACGGTCTTCGAGGGGGGAACGATTCGCATGAGCGACGCCACGAGGCATACCCGCATCGAATACGACGTCGACGGATTGAACTGGAGAACGCGGGCGTTGTGTCGGAATGGTCACTCCGACCAACTTTTTGTACGGGGTGCAGCCCAACGCAAGGCCCGCTCCTGTGTCGGCACTGCCCGGTGCTGATGGAGTGCGGTGCGTATGCGCTCGACAAGCGTGTCGAGTTCGGGGTGTGGGGCGGCATGACTGAACGGCAGCGTCGGGCACTGCTCAAACAGAATCCCGAGGTCGTGTCCTGGTCCGCCTTTCTCGGCCCTCGGACCCGACGATCGTCCGTGTAAGCGACATGGGCAGTGTCCGGTGCGATCACATCGCACCCGGACTTCCTCGTGTCCGCTGACAGCCGTCATGGTCACCGGGTTTCACGAAGGCGATCTCGACCCACCTCCTCCAACCGGTGGTTCGGGTGCGCAGTGGGCCGGGCGGCCCCGCTGGTTCGGCCGCGCGCTTCCCCGACCAGTCGCGCCTCGAACAGGAAATGCGGATAAGCGGATAAGCAGAGACGAGACGGGCAGGCGCCTAGCTGCCCTCCGCGTATGGACTGATGTCGTGAGGGCTCGAGCACGTGCCCCGGCCCTTCGGGGTCACTCGGCGTTGCCGGTGGGGAAGTAGACCGATCCGTCGCTGCCGACGCATCCTCCCTGGACGGGTCCCGACCCGAAGGTGCCGTTGACCTGGCCGGTTCCACCGTCGGGGTTCGATCCGACTCCTGCCCCGCCTGCTCCGAATGCGCCGCACGTGTAGCTGTTGGAATCGCCCGGGTCGTTGTGGAACTGAACCTGCGTCCCTGGTGTGTTCGGATCGCCGTGCATGTGTGGGGCGGCCGTTGCGACGCCCGGAGCCGTGAACAGGGCGATGGCGGCTGCTGCGATGACCGCACGCCTGGTGATTGTTGTCATGGGTGGTCACTCTCGATTCCATTCCAGCCGACACCCGTGTGGGAGTCGACTGTCCTCGCCGAGCGGGCGTGTGGAGCGCCGTCACCTGGTGGTGGACCCCATTATCGTCCCGGGGTGGACGGCGAGATACCCCTGATGCCCGGCCTGTCGGAGGCGATGGGCGGCCGATCCCGACTTCGAAGTGCATCGATCCGCGTCGCACGCGTTGCCGCTGCGCTCAGATCGCTCTTCCGCCGCCGGTAGGAGCGGGATCGGGCGGGCGGGGTCGGTGCGTTCATCCCTGCTGTCGTTCGCGAGCTGGTCACGCTCTCTTCTGGTCACCTGGCATCGTGGCCCTGAGCACGCGTGAGGAATTCAGGGGACAGGATCACTGCTGCCGCATGAGGGTTGTGGCCCGGAGAGGCGAGTTCGGACACGAGATCGTCGAGCCGGCCCCGGACGGCCCGGCGGGGGGAGCGCATGCACCTCCACAGTCGAAGTCAGACCCTCCGGTCTTCTCGATGGATTGATCTCACCCGCCCGGGCGCGGTGGACGGCCGGCGGACTCCGGGTCCCGGTGCTCAGGCGGCCTCGTCGCGCTCGCAGTACGGCATACCCTCTCCCGAGTAGGCTCTACCAGGTGACCGCCACGATGCCTGGCGTCAAGAGCAGCGCAAACGTCAACCCCTTGTGGTTCTCGGCTCGCGCGGGCGGCGGCACGACATGCAAGGCTGCACTCGGCGCTGTCGACGGCCAGATCAAGGCGGGCGAGCCGGCGACCGGTGCCATCGTGAAGGGGCTCCCTCGGATTCGATGTGACGGGCGGCCTTTTCATTTCGATCCGGTACGACAGCCCGCTGGGCGAAAGGCTCGGAACATGGACAAGAAATTGCCGACGGGGTACATCGTTCACCTGGAGAATGACGACGGCGTCGACCTGATCCCCGAGGGCAATGATGCCTCGATAGTGGACGGCGTGCTGACAATCTTCAAGAACACCGAGGTCTTGGCGATCTACCGGGCCGGGTCGTGGAAGGCCATCCGTCGTGACAAGAACGTCACGCGCTACGTTGACAAGCAGCTCTCACCGGTCTCGATCGAGGCGATCGAAGACTCGGCGACGTCGACCGGGCCGGAAACCGTGGTGGGCTGATCTCCGGCACCGACGGAGTGTCCGATACGGAAAGAGCGTTGAGCGCGAGTGGAGGGCTTTCCCTTGCGAGGAAAGCGGCTCCGGACCGCTCCGAAGCACGATCGTCGGCGTTTCGGACGCCGCACCCGGCAGTCGGGAAGAGTGCATGCGCCACAACACCTTCGGCCCCACCCAGCCGAACACCGGAAGCACCGCCCGTGACCACCTCGCGAATGAACGAGTGTCTCGCGTGGCACCGCACCGGGATCAGTGTCGCCGCACTCGGGGTGGCGGTCGCGAAGTTCGCCCCGGACCGCGGCGGCCACGCCGTCGCCGCCGGGATCATCCTGCTCGCCGCGGGCCTGCTGGTGTCGGTGTACGGCACCGTCCGCTACCGGGTGATCAGCCGGCAGCTCGAGTTCGGGGAGTTCGCACCGGCCACCTTCTTGGCTAGAGGATCCGACGTAAACGTGGTTGATTGTCGGGTCGACCGCGATCGAGGCCGGTGAAATCTCCACCGGGTTCGTCCGTGAACTCGGTGTGAACAGCGTTCGGGCTGTTCTGGTTTGCACTACTGCTGGTCCTGGGACTGGGGCTTGACTCACCTCGTCTACGGAAGCGATCTGCTCACTGTGATCATCCGCAGGAGCCGACGACCCACAACCTGACGCGAGCGCTGCAACGGCCAAGACGGGTACCACTGCGGATAGCCTCATCGCCCCACTTTCAGTTCGGTGGCCGTTGGCGGATTCTGACTAGTCAGCGCAACTGGCCTCGTCGAGGTCGACGTGTTGCTCGGGAAGCCCCCGGGAAGCGTTGCGACGGGACGCTCTCGCAGAGTTTTATCGATCGCCTCGCTGGTGCGCGGGGCGTCGGTGCCATCGCTGAGGCCCAGCCCGAAGGGTTCGACGGTGACGACGGCGTTCTGCTCGGCCAGGCGCCGCGCCAGCGGGGCGAAGCCGAGGATCGGCTCCGGCGTTGCCAGGCCCGGCATCAGGACGACGGTTCGCGGTCTGGAACCCTGGACCGCGACAATCATCCGGCGCCCGTCCACCTCGACATGGCGGTGGTCGGAGCCGATTGCCATCTTCGATGGCCGTCTTGTCGCGAGGCGTCTGCCACCAATGGACACCCGCTGAAATCGCAACGGCACAACGACTACCGAGACCAGGCCGACGAAGATCCATCGCACCACGCGAAGTGGCCGGCGCCGTGGCCTCGGATGCGTCGAACCCGCCACTTCACTCGGTCGATCGTCATCGGTCTGCCCTCCCGATTCCACGTCGACGGCAATCGGATCAGGCCCCCTGTATTCCCCATGCGGCAACGTAACCGACGCCAATCTCCCGTATTCGTTCCTGTCGGGCGATGCGGCTATTGTCAGGTTCAGCGGCAGGCAGTGGGCCGCCCTCCACACCGGCGAGGTCTGGGGCGCAACAGGCGTCCTGGGTCCGAATCCGGGGGCGCTGCCCTCGGATTTGAGGTGGCGGGCCTACTGCCTTCCCGGCCTGGTCGCGGTTGTCGCTGGAACCGCCCTGGTTCGGGCTCCTCCTACGGGACGTCCTAGTATCCACGCGATGGGCAGCGTTGATGACCTCCAACTCGCGTTCGACACCTCGGACTTGGCTGCGGAACTCGCGCTCGCTCACTTCGAGTCTGGCGTTTCGGCAACGCTGAAGGACGACGGCACACCGGTCACCGAAGCCGACCGGGCAGTCGAGCGCTTGCTCCGGGAGACGTTGTCGGGGGAACGGCCGGACGATGCATTCTTCGGTGAGGAACTCGGTCAGCTCGGTGAGTCCGATCGGGTCTGGATCCTCGACCCGATCGATGGCACCGGGTTCTTCAGTCAGGGTGATCCGAACTGGCGAATCCACATTGCCTTGGAGGTTCAAGGGACCACCCAAGTCGCGGTCGTCACCTCTCCTGCGCTGCGGCGCTGTTGGTGGGCAACCCGGGGCGGCGGTTCCTTCGAGTCGTCCTGGCCACGCGAGGAGAGCGAGACGCGCCGCCTCCAGGTCAATACGACGGCGACGCTCGCCGACGCCTTGCTCGATGCTGTGGATGACGAGTCCCGAGCCCGACTCCCACCGAGTGCCGCTCACGCACCGGGGAGCCCACTACCGCTGGTCGAACTCGTTCGCGGCGAAATCGATGCCTTCTTGGCCGAGCGCTACCACAAGTGGGATCACGCGCCGTGGGTTCTCCTCGTCGAAGAAGCCGGCGGCCGCTTCACCGATCGAACCGGTGGACATGCGAACGATCGGGGCGGCGGCCTGTACTCGAACGCCAACCTGCACGGGCAGCTACTCGCTTCGCTGCACTACCCGGCGCATTGAGGTTCCGCCACGGGCGACGCCGAGCCCCCAACCCCGCCGTCCGCGATCGCGCACCCTCGTTCGCCCGGTCAGGACGTTGCTGGATCCCAGAAGTAGAGCTGACCTGCAAAGGCGCCGATCAACCCCGACGGCGGGTTGAGGGCGTGCTTCTTTCCTTCCGGATCGAGCTGGTACGCAACGGTCATTCCGTGGAAGGAGACGCAGTGGATGTTGTCGGTTCCGAAGGGGCTGAACGCTACCTTATTGGTGCCGTTCCATGCGTCGAGGACCCACGGCACCCGAAACTGGTCGCTGCACGGGTAATCGCGTAGGCCGATATCTTGTGCCGCTGCGCCGGGCGCCAAGACGGTTCCGATGCCGACTGCCAGTGCGCCCGCTGCGACGAGCATCGTGCGGTTCATTTCGAATTGCCTCCCCAACAATCGGTAATGGACAGTCTGTCTATAGGACACGCAGCGTTCGGCGTTACGAGCCTGCCGCAGTTTGACCGTCCCGATGAGTTCACCGCCGGTTCGACCTTGGGTCGATCCACACTCGAGCTCCGGCTCGGTGCCTGTTTGACGATCGCCGAAGGGGACGGCCGGTGGAGTCGATCAGAGTGGAGCCGCCGCGGACAGGGGGCTGGCGGTGGTGAGGAACTTCCGCGGCTGCGCAGCGCTGTGGAGACGACGACGTTGTCGTCCTCGAATTCGGTCTATTGCGGGCAGCTGATGGTTCCTACGGCAGTGGTCGGTGAACCCGAGCCGCGGTTGCCCGGGGCGGCGTTGATCATCGAGAAGTCGACGACTCGGCCGTCGTCGCTCGACCGCACTGCGATGCTGTCGCTGTCCGGGTTGAACATCTGGACGAGAGTGCCTGTTTCATCGGCAAACATGATGGTCACCGACACGACGGCGGGTTCCTCCTCGTCGTCACCGTGCGAGTCCTTGTCTCCGACGGAGACTACGACCGTGTAGTAGTCCTGGCGGGGATAGTTCTCGGATCCGCGGAAATCGTCCATCGCCTGCGAGGTGGCGGTGTAGTACCGCCTTCCGTCCGTCGGGTCGACGGAATACCCGATCCTGGTCCTGTCGGTCGTGGACGCGTAGCCGGCCCACAGCCCGTCCAGTGTGACCACGGCGCCGACTGGAGTTCCCTTCGGCGATTTCGGGAGCGGTGGAAGCTCGCGTGGGCCGGCCCCGCGGTTCACTCGGAACACCGCTGGCTCCGACTGCGGTTCACTGCTGCCGGCGGGGGCCGCCGAGCACGCAACCAGGAACGAAACCAGCAGTGGCTGAGCAACCTACGCCGCGCCTTCAAGGGACGAAGGCACCTTCACCGGTGCTCAGCACCGGCGGCCTTCCCGCTGCGTCGATTCACCACCCACTGAATCGGTCCTGTGACTGATCGCACAAGACCTGATTGCCGGCGTCTGGTGCCTACAGGTCGGGCACCACAACGCATCGGTCGGCGCTGGACTTCCGCTACTTGTCGACGAACGACTCACAGTGGATCTGACCGGCGGCGCGTATCAGGACCGGGTCGGCATCGATGCTGGTCGCGTCGCCGGTCACCTCGAACGTCACCGCGGTGTCGTGGTCGTTCGCGGTGATCGTCGCGCCCTGGCCGTCCTCCGCGCCCATGCGGAAGTGGCGGCCCTGCTTGTCCGAGAAGACGATGGTCACGGACGGCGGGTCATCGGGGTACGAGGAGACGTCGGGGACATGGACTTGGACGTCGAAATCTCGTCCGGAGTTTTCGCCGCCGGCGTCGTACTCCGCGAAATCGCTGGTCTTCGCTGTGAAACTGCGCGCCGCACCGGCGTGAGGGCCGCTGTAGCGGATGCATTCGGGGCTCGCTTCGGGCGGAAGGGTGACCCTCTCGGGCCAGGCTCCGGTGACCTCGAGCCATGCTCCGCTCGAAGGACCGGCAGTCGGCGTGGGCGGCCGCGGGTCTTCCGGCTGTTGAGGCACCCCGCATCCGACGACCGACGCTGACACGGTCGCGAGTATTGCCGTCACAGTGACGTATCTGCTCCTACCCCGCATGACAGTCACGGTAGGCGAGTGGATCGGTCGTGTGCAGCGGGATGCCGGGATTCCTTGTCGGCCACCAACATCTCGGATCGACAGGCGCCGCATCGGTGTCGAATGAGCAAGGAGGGCCCGTGCTGAGGGAGTGCCGACAACGGAGTCGCAGCGCTGATCGGGAGTCGCTCGGGGCGCCGGGGATCTGATTTCGGCCGGCGCGTCTGACGGCGGATCCGTATCACCCAGTCGCCGGGTGGCTCGGTTCCGGTAATCGGTGAGCGAACTACGGCGGGCCGACTCCCGTCGATGGGGCAGTCGGCAGGTGCACAGTTTTTGCCGGGGGTGGTGACGGGTCCGGGTGCGGGCGATCGGGTCGCCGGCGCCGGATCCGAATGCCAGGACGGTAACTCACGATAAGTGGGGATTATGACGATCAAGAATCAACGTTTCATTACACACATTGTTACGTTTCCTGTCCTGTAACGTAACTAAACAGGGTGCAGCCGGGATTTCCGAGGGTGCGCTGTCACGACGACGAACGAACAGGGGACGACATGCCCACCGACGAACCGACGGACCGCGACACGACGGAGGGCGACGGACGAGAGGAGCCGCGGGCGCGGCCCGGCCGGCCCCGCAAGTACGAGAGCGACGCGGACCGCGTCCGGGCGTTTCGATTGCGCAGGAAGGCCCGCGAACAGCAGGGGGACCTCGACGCCATCGAATCCGCCACACCGAGCGAGGCCGTCGGGACGCTCGAACGGACGCTCGAGGACATCCGGACCGTCACCACCACGTCGATCGAGCAGTTCAACGTGTTCGCCCGCCAGATCACCGCCGCCGTGGACAAGCTCACCGACCCGGACGCGCTCGACGCCGCGATCCACCGGGCGAACGTCGAACTCGCCCAGTCGACAGCGAAGTACGAGGCGGACCTGGCGGAGCTGCGGGCCAGACACGATGCCGCCGTGGAGGACCGCGCGAACGCGGACGCGGCCGTGGACGCGGTCGACGCCGAACTGACCGAGGCCGTCGCCGAGCATCGGCTCGAGCTCGAACGCCTCGCACGCGACCATGAGGAGGAGACCGGACGGCGCGAGCAGGCACACGCGGAGGAGCTACGGACAGCAACGGACCGCGCCGCCGCGGTCGAGGCGGACCACGAGACCCGTCTGACCGCCGCCCGGACGGAGATCGCCGCACTCCTCGGCCAACTCGACGAAGCCCGCTCCAGGGCCGAGGCGGCCGAGCAGGCCCGGGCCACCGCCGAGCAGCACGCCGAGCGGGCCGGCGCCGCGGCGGAGCAACGCCTCGTACAGGTCGGCGCCGCCGCCGAGCAACGCATCGCCGACCTGCGGGGAGCCGCCGAGCAGGCCGCGGCCACGGCGGCGTCGACCACCGCCCGGCTCGAGAAGTCGGTCGATCTCGAACGGGCGGCCGCAACCACCGCCCGTGAGCGTGCGGACGCGCTCCGAGACGACCTCGAGCGGGCCCGGGTCGAGGCCAGCCAGGCCCGCACCGCAGAGGCGGCCATGCGTGAACAGGTTTCGGAGCTGCGGGCCGCGCCGCGCGGCGGCCAGCCAGCCGACCCGTCGAAGGGGTGACGCCCGGGCGAGGCGGCTACGCCTGTTCGACGACTCCAGCGACGACGGATCGCGCTGCGGTGGCCAGCTGGCTCAGACCGGGTTCCTCGATCGGGAAGTGTCCGCAGTTCTCGAGGAGAACGGACTGTGTCGGTGCGGAGATGCAGTCGAGAAACCGTTGACTTGCCCGCGGCGGGGTCCACCGGTCGGCTGCGGGGTGGACGAGCGTGACCGGGGCGGCGGTGAACCGTTCGGGTGGGGTGTGTGGGTAGGTGAACCAGTCGGCGAGGAATCCGATGGGGACCCGGACCCCACCTCCACGTGGATCGGAGCCGCACAGGCGTGACAGGTCGGGGTTGTTGCTCATCTGGTTCATCCGGACGAGCCATTTGATCGGTAGTCGTAGGTTGCCGGCTACCCGCGCGATGGGTGGCAGGAGTGTGGGTGCGGCCTTGCCTGCGAGACTCCAGCGGGCCGCGGCCGCCCGGGCTTCTGTATCGGCCGTGTCGAGCAGGCACGTCGCGAGCACCGCGGCGATCTGACCGGTGCGGGCGGCGACCTCGTACGCCATCATCCCGCCCATGCTCGCCCCGAAGAGAATCAGCGGACGCGGGTCGCCGGCTCGTTCGGCGGTGACCAGGTCGCAGAGGAGGTCGATCCAGTCTCGGTAGCGAACGCGTGCCGGCCGAGGTTCGACGGTGAGGCCGTAGATCGGCATGTCCGGGAAGAGGATGTCGACTCCTTCGTCTGCAGCCAGCGCCGCGAAGGGCCACAGAGCCATCGAGTGGCCGCCGGCACCGTGGATTCCCATGATGCGCACAGGTGCCTCCGGGTTGCGGGCGCGCGCGATGTGGACGCGGGTGTCACGCCACTGCCACCACGTCGATTCCGGTTCGCGGCGAGCCGATCGGTAACTTTCTGGCAGGAACCTGGCGTACGTCGCTACGTCCATCCTTCGAATCCCCATCCTCGTCGCACTGCACCGGCGGGAGCCTTGTCCCTCGTGTGGCGCACGATAGGCGCACGCCTGTGACCTGCGCAATGTTCGTAACAACGCCAAGAATCGAAAGCGGCACAACGAACTACGGATTCGCCGCGGCCTCACTCACTTGTTCGGGCACCCATCTGGATCAGCACGCATTCGCGAGGTTCGCGACAGGTGCAGGACGACCGGCCAGTGACGTCGTCTCGCATGATGTGTCAGAGCCGGTCCGCGGCCTGCCGTTGTGCAACGGCAGGCCGGATCGGACGACCGGGGCGGTAGCCGTCAACCCCGGCAGGTCACTGGTCAGCTCTGGGCGCCGACAGCCTTCGTCGCGAGGACGTTTCGCCGGTGCCCTAGGGTGTGGACGTGCCGATCACCGTGCTGCTCGTCGACGACCAGGAGCTCATGCGTGTGGGCCTGACCATGGTGCTCGACGCACAGGACGACATCACGGTGGTGGGGGAGGCCGGTGACGGCGCCGCCGCCGTGGCCGCGGCAATCAGGCTCGAACCCGACGTGGTGCTGATGGACGTGCGGATGCCCGTGGTCGACGGCATCGCCGCCACCGAGCAGATCCTCGAATCCGACTGCCCCAGCCGGGTTCTGGTGATGACGACCTTCGACCTCGACGAGCACGCGCTCGGCGCGCTGCGGGCCGGGGCGAGCGGGTTCCTGCTCAAGGACACCCCGCCCGAGGACCTGATCTCCGCAATTCGGAGCGTGGCGGCCGGCGACGCGGTGGTCTCGCCCAAGGTGACCCGGCGACTGCTCTCCCGGATGATCGGCGACGACCCGGCACCGAAACGTGCCCCGGAGGTCCTCGACGTGCTCACCGAGCGCGAACACGAGGTGCTCGAGCACGTCGCGGCCGGGCTGTCCAATGCGGAAATCGCTCGGGGCCTGCACCTCTCGGAGGCGACGGTCAAGACACACGTCAGCCGGATGCTCACCAAGCTGGGGTTGCGAGACCGGGTGCAGGCCGTGGTGCTGGCCTACGAGACCGGGCTGGTCACGCCCGGCTCGTAGGCCCCCTCACCGGTGTCAGGCGGTGAAGCTGCCCACGGTCGGCAGCGCCATGCAGTTGGTCCCGTCCAGGTAGTCGACGGAGCCGAAGAGCGCCGCGAAGACCTGGCCCTCGCCCGTCGCGACGGTCTTGGACATGGTCGGAATCGTCATCAGCGCGTCGTCGAGCGGCTCGAAACCGCCCTTTAGGGTGTTGACGTTGAACCAGGCAACGGAGAGCCCCGAGGTCTTCGGGATGCCGAGGACCCCGGGCAGCGCCTGGAAGCGCAGGTCGCCGCGCTCGATCCACGGCGGGATCGGGAAGTTCGGGCCCGCCTGCGCGGTTGCGACGGTGACGGTCAGCGGGTTGCCCGCGACGCCGCACCCCAGCGTGGGCGCCGGGTAGAAGAAGTTCTGCGTCTTGGTGGCCCCGAACTCCGGAAGCGGGGGCAGTCCCGGCAGGAACCCGGCCGCGCCGAGGATGCCCTGCAGCGCGGCCAGCGCCTCGGGGGACTGCGCGCCGGCCTGGGCCAGCAGCCCGGCAAGGTCCGATCCCGGCGCGGGTGCCGGTGCGGCCG
Organism: Rhodococcus sp. P4_C10; assembly: GCF_056402135.1. Taxonomy (NCBI): domain Bacteria; kingdom Bacillati; phylum Actinomycetota; class Actinomycetes; order Mycobacteriales; family Nocardiaceae; genus Rhodococcus; species Rhodococcus sp. P4_C10. Next base: position 256,386 of record NZ_JBFUHZ010000002.1, read on the forward strand.
TCGCGGTACCGGTGAACACGAGGGTGGCGGCGGCAGCGGAGACCGTGAGGGTGGCGATCCGGCGGAGGATCCGGTGCATGGTGACTCCTGACGTTGTGGTGCGGTGAACGTGACGAACGACTGCCCCGACCGGCCGATCTCGGAATGTCGTCCCGGAACTCGGCCCAGGTGCACTGCACCACGCAGAATGTCTCAATGTCAACTTGAGGGTTAGTGTTCGGGAGAAAATTCGGATACTCACGCGTTGGACTGACAGAACCGTCTACCGAAAGGACCACGCCATGATCCCGGCGCTGCTCGTGCTCTATCTCGCTGTCGAGGTGGCGGCCGTGATCTGGGTCGGCAGCACCATCGGAGTGCTGTGGACCGTGCTGCTCTTCCTGCTCGGCTGGGTGGTCGGCCTGTGGCTGGTCCGTTCCCAGGCCAAGCGCGTGTTCGAGCAGTTCCGGCGCGCCGGCGCCGGGACCGCCTCGGCCGGTGGCGCGGTGGCGGACGGCGCCCTCGTCGCGGCCGGCACCGTGTTGCTGGTCATCCCCGGGCTCGTCACCTCCGCGCTGGGGTTGCTGCTGTTGATCCCGCTCACCCGCCGGGTGCTGCGGCCGGTGGTGCTGCTGGTCGGTGGCCGCCGCGTCGCGATGGCCACCGCGGCCGGTCAGGCCGGGGCCGGGGTGTACGCCCACACCCGACGTCGCACCGTCGTGGACGGGGTGGTCGTCGAGGACACGATCGTCGACGCCACCGTGGACGGCGAGGATCTCCGGTACTGGCCCGGCGCCGACGGCGGCAGGCAGTCGGAGGATCCGCTCGCCATCGAGGGCGAGATCGTGCTGCCGGATTCCGACGGGCGGTACCCGGGGCGCGACCAGGACGGATGGGGCGGGCAGACTAAGGCTCCGTGAGCACCCAACTTCTGGTCAACGGACGCATCTACAGCCCGGCCGCCCCGGACGCCACCTCGATGGCCGTCACCGACGGCATCGTGGTCTGGGTCGGGGAGGACCGGCCGGGCCGCGCGCTACACCCCGACGCCGAGGTCGTCGACCTCGACGGGGCGTTCGTCACCCCCGGATTCGTCGACGCGCACGTCCACACCACCGCGCTGGGCCTGGCCCTGACCGGCCTCGACCTGGCCGCCGCGGCGTCGCGCGGCGAATGCCTCGAACTGGTGCGCGCGTACGCCGCAGCCCACGACGACGCCGTGATCTGGGGCCAGGGCTGGGACGAGACCCGCTGGACCGCCTCCGACGCGGCCGCGCCGACCACCGCCGAACTCGACGCCGCCGCGCCCGGACGCATGGTCTACCTGGCCCGGGTCGACGCGCACTCGGCCGCCTGCTCCACCGCGCTGCGCGGCGCCGCCGGGGTCGACGACGATCAGGCGCCGGTGACCGGCGACGACCACCACCTGGCCCGGACAACCGCCCGGTCGCTGCTCACCCCCGAGCAGCGCGCCGCCGCTCGCACCGCCGCCCTCGACCTGGCCGCCGCGCACGGTGTCGTCGCCGTGCACGAGTGCGCCGGCCCCGACATCGCCGGCCTCGACGACCTGACCGAACTGCTGGCGCACCCTCACGGTGTCGAGGTCCGCGCCTACTGGGGCGAGGCCGTCACCAGCGCCGAGGAGGCCACCGCGTTGCTCGCCCGAACCGGCGCGCACGGACTCGGCGGCGACCTGTTCGTCGACGGCGCGATCGGCTCGCGGACCGCCTGGCTGTGCGCGCCCTACGTGGACCGCCCGCACGCCGGCACCTGCCACCTCGACGTCGACGCGATCGCGGCGCACCTGAGCGCCTGCACCCAGGCCGGGATCCAGGCCGGCTTCCACGTCATCGGCGACGCCGCGGTCGCCGCGGTGGTGGCGGCGTTCGAGCGGGTCGCCGACGAACTCGGCGCCCCCGCCGTCGCGGCCCGCGGCCACCGCCTCGAACACCTGGAGATGATCACCCCGGAGCAGGCCGCCGCGCTGGGCCGGCTCGGCGTGATCGCCAGCGTCCAGCCGGCATTCGACGCACAGTGGGGCGGCGGCGACGGCATGTACAGCCGGGCGCTCGGCACCGAGCGTGCCCGCACCCTCAACCCGTTCGCCGCGATGGCCGCGGCGGGGGTCTCCCTGGCCCTCGGCTCCGACGCCCCCGTCACCCCGCTCGACCCGTGGGCGATGCTGCGGGCCGCGGTCAACCACCGCACCGAGGGCCACGGCCTGTCCCCGCGGGCCGCCTACTCCGCCGCCACCCGTGGCGCCTGGCGAGCCGGCGGCGTCCGGGACGGGCTGGCCGGCACCCTGGTCCCCGGCGCCCCCGCGTCGTACGTGATCTGGGAGGCGGGTGAGCTGGTGGTCAGCGCCGCCAAGGACTCCGTGCAGCGCTGGTCCACGGACCCCCGCTCCCGGGTGCCCGCCCTCCCACACCTCGAGCCCGACAGCCCGAGTCCCGTCTGCCGTAAGACCGTGCACCGCGGCGTCACCGTCTATGAGCGCTGACACGTCCACCGACGCCGGGCCGGCGGTCCCGTCGAGCCCGGCGCCCGGCCGGCTCCGGCGGGTGGCGCCGACCCTGCGCGACAGCCTCGCCGCGGTGGTCGCGGGCCTGCTGCTGTTCGCGAGCTTCCCGCCGCGTCCGACCTGGTTCCTCGCGCCGGTGGGGGTGGCGCTGCTGGTGCTGGTGCTCACCCGCGCGCCGCTGCGGCCGCGCCGCGGCTTCGGGTACGGGTTCCTCGCGGGCCTCGGCTTCCTGGTCCCGCTGCTGCCGTGGGTGGGGGAGTACGTGGGCCCGGCGCCCTGGCTCGCCCTGGCCACCGTCGAGGCCCTGTTCTTCGGCCTGTTCGGTGTGCTCGCGGTGCTGGTGGCGCGGCTGCCCTGGGCACCGCTGTGGCTGGCCTGCGCCTGGTCCCTCACCGAGTGGTTGCGCGCGAGTGTCCCGTTCGGCGGCTTCCCGTGGGGCCGGCTCGCGTTCGGTCAGCCCGACAGCTGGCTGCTGCCGATCGCGAGTCTCGGCGGCGCGCCGCTGCTCAGCTTCGCGGTCGCGCTGACCGGCACCGGCCTGGCCGCGCTCGCGCTCGCGGTGGTCCGCGAGCGGTCGCCGCGCCGATGGCTGGCCCCGGC
>NZ_JBFUHZ010000003.1:0-142759 GCF_056402135.1 Rhodococcus sp. P4_C10
GCCCGAGGCAGCGGGGAGGGCGCATCTGTGCCCGAGCCCGGCAGGCGCGTCCGCGGGCCCAGGGGGGATTGAGCCGCGGGCCGCGCCGCGGCGGGCTCGGCGGGTCCGGCCGAGCTCGTGAGGGGCGAAGCCCCGACCGGACGAGTCTGCGGGCCGACTGGGTCGGCCAACGGCATCAGCCGAGGCTGAGGGGTTGACGGCCGCGGCTCCGGTGGGCGCCGCAGCGCGGGTGGAATTGCGGTCGTCGGCCGTCCTGCAAATTATCGCCATCATTGGATTGAATGCAATGAATAATTGAGATGCGCATAAGTGACACCTATCACAATCGGTGGCGGGTGGCGCCATACGCGCAGATCATGCCGGGGCCAATGATTTTCGGCGGTATGGTCCTTACCGCCGAGTAGGTAGCCGGGTCAGCTTCAGGGGGGTTCAAATGGTGGACAAGTTCGATCGGCCGCAGAAAACCGCGATGATCGTCGCGCGGCGGATAATCGCGGACATCTCGGACAGGGGTCTCGTTCCGGGGGATCGACTGCCCCCCGAGAGGGTGATGCTCGAGGAGTACAACGTCGGCCGCGGCACCCTCCGCGAGTCCCTGCGCTTCCTCGAGCTCTCGGGTGCGATCTCGTTGAAGCCCGGACCGGGCGGCGGCCCCACCGTCGAGAAGCCCGAGGCCTCGCACCTGATGAACAGCCTGGGTTTGCTGCTCCAGTTCGAGGGCGCCCAGTTCGCCACCATCGTCGAGGCGCGGATCGGGCTCGAGCCGTTGATGGCACGGTTGGCGGCCGAGCGGATCACCGCCGATCAACTCGTCCAGCTCGAGGTATCGCTCAACGACATGCGCGGCAGTGTCGACGACCTGACGCGGTTCCTGGCGGCGAACGGTCAATTCCACAACGTCATCGCGTGGGCGTCGGGCAACGCGCTGTTCGGATATCTCATCGACGCGCTGGACGGCGTCTTCGCCGGCGCCTCGCTCGGGGTGGACTACCCGGAGCTGGCGCGGGCCAAGGTGCTCGAGGCCGACATTGCGGTCTTCGAGGGGATCGCCGCCGGCGACCCCACCGCAGCGGAGCTGGCGATGCGCAGCCACGTCTCGGAGTGGACCGCTTTCCTGGTCAAGAAGTTTCCCGCCGCGCTGGCCCGGCCGATCACCTGGGAGTCCATGCTCTAGCGTGTCGTCGCGGCCCCTGTTCAGGCGGGTCTCAGGTTTCCGTCCTATCCTGCAGGGTCGGGACCGTACCCGTCGAAAGAGCAGGGCTGAGACATGAGCAACCCGGACGATCCGCGCAATGGGCGTGAAGACAGCAATGGGCGCGACGACAGTGCTGCGCAGGCGCGCGAGCACGGCACCGCCGAGCCCGCCGAGACGGTGCAGTGGTCGCGCGGGCCGGGGGTCGGCGATGCCGCCGGGCCGGCGCCGGACCAGCGGACCGAACAGTTCCCCGCCCCGCAGCCCTCGTACACCGGCGACCCCACCCAGGCCTACGGGCCGGTCCCGAACCCCACCCAGGCGTACCCGACGTACCAGGGGCAGAACCCCGGCTACGACCCCAACCAGGGGTACGCGCCGCCGTCGAACCCCACTCAGGCCTACCCGACGTACCAGGGGCAGAACCCCGGCTACGACCCGAACCAGGGGTACGCGCCGCCGCCCAACGCCACTCAGGCCTACCCGACGTACCAGGGGCAGAACCCCGGCTACGACCCGAACCAGGGGTACACGCCGCCGCCCAACGCCACTCAGGCATACCCGGCCTACGGCACCCCGCCGCCTGCCGATCAGCCCCCGTTGCCGCCCGACGACGGGCAGCCCGACGGCGGGAAGAAGGGGCCCAACAAGGGGGTGCTCGCCGCGGCGCTGGTGATCGCGGGGCTGTTGCTCGTCGCCGTCGTGGGGTTCGGCGTCATGCTGCTGACGTCCGGCGGTCCCGACTCGGGGTCGACGGCGGCCGGCCCGAAGGTCACCACGACCGTGCCGCGGCCCTCGACGACGCCGCGCACCACCACCCCGCCCGCACCGCAGACCACCCCGCCGGACCTGTCCCAGATTCCAGGTGGCCTCGGCGAGGTGATCGGGGCCGCGGGCGCGGCGGTGGGGACCGTCGACTCGAACGACGGCTCCACGCTGATCCTGGACGGCATCGGTGGCTCCAAGGTCACCGTCACCACCAGCGCCGACACCAGGGTGATCTCGCTGACCGCATCGAAGGTCGGCGACCTCGCGCCGGGTGAGATGGTGGTGGTGCAGGGCGACAAGGCGGCCGACGGCACGGTGGCGGCCAAGGTGATCGTCAGCACCGCCCTGCCGGAGTTCGGGCACTTCGGAAACTGAGAATTCGGCGCGGCATCGAGCCGAGTGGCCCGCAGTGGCCTGACGATCGATAAGGTGACTGGCGATGACGCTTATCTGGTTCGCTCTCTCTGCGATCGCGCTCGCGGGCGCGCTCGCGCTCCTCTATGTCGATCGCAGCCGACGTGAACAGTTCGGCAAGGTACGGCAGATCTGGGCAAAGGCCCAGGGCTACGCGTACAACGAGGCCGACCCGCAGTTGCCCTCGAAGTGGCACCGTGCCGCGATGGCCAAGCAGGAGTACCTGGGCGCCATCGACGTGGTGCACGGCACCCGGCGCGGTGAGAGCTTCGTGTTGTTCGACCTCGAGGAGACCGCGACGGTGGTCGCGGTACACCGCGCGGTCGGCTCCGACGTCGACGTGGACCTGCGGCTCAAGTCCACGCCGCCGCCCAAGGACTCCGACATGAACCTGCTGGGCGCGATCGGTCCGCGGGTGGTCTTCGCGACCGATCTCGAGATCGCCCGCCGCGTGTGCGACCAGCGGATGGTGCACTTCACCGAGTCCGTGCCGCCGCAGGTGCAGATGCTGTGGAGCGAGGGCGCCTGGACCCTCGGCACGCTGCCCACCAGCAGCACCGGCCGCGACTGGGACGCGGCGATCGACGCCGTCGCCCGTCTCTCCGGTCTCCTGCACGTGCTGCCGCCGGTGTCCGAGCCGGCCGGGATTCCCGCGGACACCAGCCACGATCCGGGACGGCCCCGCGCGCACGGCGATCGCTCGGACAGCGCCCCGCGCAACTGATCTGATCGCTAGCCTGGGCGCATGACGCTCCCAGGTGACAGTGCCCGCCGCCCGTCCAGTCGTCCCGTCGCCCTGGTCACCGGGCCGACCTCCGGCATCGGCGCCGGGTTCGCCCGGCAGCTCGCCGCCTCCGGACACGACCTGGTGCTCGTCGCGCGGAACGGCGACGCGCTCACCGAGCTCGCCGCCGAGTTGAAGTCCGCGTACGGGGCCGCCTCCGAGGTGCTGCCGGCGGACCTGGCCACCGAGAGCGGCCGTGCACTGGTGGCCGACCGGCTGCGGCCCGGGGTGGACGTGCTGGTGAACAACGCCGGCTTCGGCACCTCCGGCGAGTTCTGGACCGCGGACCCCGCACTGTTGCAGGCGCAGCTCGACGTCAACGTCACCGCGGTGATGACACTGACCCGGGCCGCGCTGCCCGCGATGATCGCGGCGAAGTCCGGTGCGGTGGTCAACGTGGCGAGCGTCGCCGGCCTGCTGCGCGGCCGCGGCTCGACCTACTCGGCCAGCAAGGCATACGTCGTCTCGTTCACGGAGGGCCTCGCGGGCGGGCTGCACGGCACCGGGGTCCGCGTGCAGGCCCTGTGTCCCGGCTTCGTGCGCACCGAGTTCCACCAGCGCGCGGGCATCGAGATGGGATCGATCCCGAACGCAATGTGGCTGTCGGTGGACCAGGTGGTCACGACCAGCCTCGCCGATCTGGGCAAGGGCAAGGTGGTGAGCATTCCGGGCGCGCAGTACAAGGTGTTGACCACGGCCTCGCGGCTGGTCCCGCCGTCGCTGGCCCGCACGCTGGCGAACACCTTCGGCCGCGGCCGGGGCCGAACGTAGCCAGAATGCGCGGATTGCCCCGGAGTGGGTAGATTCCATCGCGTGACTCTTGTGGCGGTAGTGGCTGTTGTTGTTGCTGTTGTCGTGTGTGCCTGGGCGGTGGCCGTCGTGCGGCGACTGCGACGGATCCAGGCGAGCCTGTCGGCCAGTCGCCGCCTGCTCGAGGTCGAACTGAACCGCCGCTACGAACTCGTCGACGCACTCGTGGTCGCGGCCCGGCGGGCCGACGCGCCGTCCGCGGCGCTGGCGCCGCTGGCCGGGGCGCGGTCGCTGGCGCTGGGCTTCCGTGAGCAGCAGTTGACGCTCGGCGAGCAGGCCGGCTCCGAGAACGCGCTGTCGGTCGCGCTGCACCGGGTGCTGCTCGAGGTCGCGGAGGACCCGGCGGTCAAGAACGACTGGTCGGTGCAGCGACCAGCCCTCGAGGTGCGCAACACCGAGCAGCGACTGGTCGGGGCGGCCCGCGTCTACAACGGCACCGCCACCGCCCTGAACACGTTGGTGCGCGGGCTGCCGGCAGGTCCGGTGGCGCGGGCGTTCGGCGGTCGTCCGGTGCCGCTGTTCGAGGCCACCGTCGCAGAGCTGCACGTGGCCGCACCGACGGCAGCGCCGGCCAACAGCTAGCCGCATCCGCCACGGGCGGCGAAGCGCCGACGGGGCCGCACGCCCGCGGCCGCCGACACCCCGACTACGCTCGATGCCGACAGTGGCATGCGAGAAGGAGCGGTCGATGACGGAGAAGGCGGAGCTCGCCGGGCTGGTACGCGAGCTGGCTGTGGTGCACGGCAAGGTGACGTTGTCGTCCGGCAAGGAGGCCGACTACTACGTCGACCTGCGCCGCGCGACGCTGCACCATCGGGCCGGACCGCTGATCGGCACGCTGCTTCGCGAGCTGGTCGCGGACTGGGACTTCGACGCCGTCGGCGGCCTCACCATGGGTGCGGACCCGGTGGCGATGGCCGTCATGCACGCGCCCGGCCGCCCGATCGACGCGTTCGTGGTGCGCAAGGCCGCCAAGGCGCACGGCATGCAGCGGCAGATCGAGGGCCCGGACATCGTCGGCAAGCGGGTGCTCGTCGTCGAGGACACCACCACCACCGGCAACTCGCCGCTCACCGCGGTGAAGGCGCTGCGCGACGCCGGCGCCACCGTCGTCGGCGTGGCCACCGTGGTGGACCGCGCGACCGGTGCGGACGCCGTCATCGCGGCGGAGGGCCTCGAGTACCGGTCCCTGCTCGGACTCGGCGACCTCGGCCTGTAACCCGGCGGGCGGCATCCGCCTGCGGCTATGACGCCTGACGCATCACCATGTCGCCCAGTCCGACGACGTACTCGTCGGCCTCGTCGTCATAACTGACGCTGACGGTGGAGGGGTAGTAGCCGCTCTGCTGATACGCCTGCGGCTGCTTGATCGGCTCCTGGAGTTGCGGCTTCGTCAGCAGCCACTCACGGGTCATCATCGGTTCCATGAAGGAGTACTTGCCGTCCCAGGTCCCGTTGATGAAGACCTCGGTGAAGTCGAACTCGCCCGGAATCATGGGTTCGGTGGAGTCGGCCCAGTGGACGCCCATCTTCGGCTGTGCCTGCTGGGCGAGCGGTGGTTCGGGCGGGGTCGCGTAGTCCTGCGGGACGTACTTTCCCTCAGGGACGTGCTCGGCCATCGCCGCGTAGTCGGGGTTCGCGGGATCGACCTCGGCCACCGAGTTCTTGTCGACCATGTAGAAGTGTGTGTCGAAGTGTGGCTTGTCGAAGACCCCGGGGGGAATGTGACCGTGGGGGTTCCAGTCGAGGGTGGCGTACTCGAAGGCCGTCGCAGAGGCCTGCTCGGGCAGATCGAGTTCAAAGACGTCCGAGGGCGTGTCCATGTTCTCCGGAAGGCCGTCGAGCGCAGACTCCGATATGCGCATCCCGACATCGGTCGGGTTGCCGTCCGCATCGACGGTGACGAACGCCCGGGCGGTGCCGTTCCCGACATCCTGCGGGGGGCCGTAGAACACGCCGCCCTGGCTCTGCTCCGCCTGGTCGCTCTGCTCCGCCTGGTCGTCGCTGCAACCGGCGAGCATCACCGAGGCACAGGCGACCGCGACCAGTCCGGTTCTGTGGAGTTTTCTGCTCGAACACATCCTGCACCTCGATCGATGAGTGCCGTGGGTGGGGCGAACCCATCCAGTCTAGGCGCCCGACGGGTCGGGCTGTAGTGCAGAATCTGGGCGGCGGAGGAACATTCGTGACGAGGGGAGAATCGGGTCAGATGACGGTCAGAAGGACGGCGACCACGCTCGCGGACGGTCGGGAGTTGCTGTACTTCGACGACACCGAGCCCTACGCGAGCGGCGCCGCGACCCGGCAGCTGAGCGACACCCGGGAGCTGCCGGCGACCACGGTCGACTCGACCATGCGCTACGACGTGCTCACCGGCGAGTGGGTGACGCTGGCCTCGCACCGGATGGACCGCACCTTCCTGCCCGCGGCGGACGCGTGCCCGCTGTGCCCGACCCAGCCGGGCCGCGCCGCCACCGAGATCCCCGCCGACGGGTACGACGTCGCGGTGTTCGAGAACCGCTTCCCGTCCCTGGCCACCTCCGCGGCCGATCCGGCGACGGAATGCGTTGACGGCGAACCGCTCTGGCCGCACCGCGCCGCCGCCGGCCGGTGCGAGGTGGTGTGCTTCACCAGCGACCACGACCGGTCCTTCGCGCAGCTGCCGGCCTCCCGGGTACGGACGGTGCTGACGGCGCTGGCCGACCGGACGCGGGAGCTGTCCGCGCTGCCGGGCATCGCGCAGGTGTACTGCTTCGAGAACCGCGGTGCCGAGATCGGCGTCACCCTCGAGCACCCGCACGGGCAGGTGTACGCCTACCCGGCGCTGCCCCCGCGCGCGGAAGCCCAACTGCGACAGGCGGACCGGCACTTCCGGCAGACCGGACGGTCGCTGCTGCGTGACGTGCTCGACGCCGAGCGCCGGGCCGGCACCCGGGTGGTCGCCGAGACCGCGCACTGGACAGCGTACGTCCCCGCCGCCGCACGCTGGCCGGTCGAACTGCACGTGGCGCCGCACCGGGACGTCGCGGACCTGACCGAGCTGACCGGCCCGGAACTCGACGACCTTGCGCCGCTCTACCTCGACGTCCTCGGCCGGCTGGACAGGTTCTTCGACGGGGTCGAGAAGCTGCCGTACATCGCCGGCTGGCACCAGGCCCCCACCGGCGAGGGCCGGGAACTGGGAAGGCTGTACCTGCAGGTGTTCTCGCTGATGCGTTCGCCGCACCGGATGAAGTTCCTGGCGGGCTCGGAGTCCGGGATGGGCGCCTGGATCAGCGACACCACGCCCGAGCGGATCGCCGCGCGGTTCCGGGAGGTCGCGCCGTGAGCGACGCGGTGTGGGTCGACCCGGTCTCGGACGCGGCACTGGTCGCCGCCGTCACCGCCGGCTTCCGCGGCGAGTTCGGCGCCGACCCGGAGGGCGTGTGGACGGCGCCGGGCCGGGTGAACCTGATCGGCGAGCACGTGGACTACGCGGACGGACTGTCGTTGCCCGTCGCGCTGCCGCACCGCACGGTGGTCGCGGTGCGGCGACGCCGCGACGGGGTGCTGCGGTGTGCGTCGAGCCTCGGTGGGCCCCCGTGGCACGGCCGGGTCGAGGAGATCGGACCGGGGTGCCCGTCGGGTTGGGCGTCGTACCTGGCCGGCGTGGTGTGGGCGATGCGGCGGGAGGGCCTGCTCGGCAACGACTTCGGGGGCGCGGACGTGTGTGTCGAGTCCTCGGTCCCGGTGGGGGCCGGGTTGTCGAGTTCTGCGGCGCTCGAGTGCGCCCTGGCCCTGGCACTGGCCGAACTGTCCGGGCTGCCGACCGACGACGCCGGCCGCGCCGCGCTGGCCGCGTGCTGTGTGCGGGCCGAGAACGAGATCGCGCTGGCACCGACCGGCGGCATGGACCAGGCGGTCGCGTTGCGGGCCCGGGCCGGTCACGCCCTGCTGGTGGACTCGGCGGACGGCTCCGCGACGCCGGTGCCGCTCGACCTGTCGGGGGAGGGGCTGGCGCTGCTGGTGATCGACACCCGTGCCCCGCACCAGCTGGTCGACGGGCAATACGCGCAACGCCGGAAGTCGGTGGAGGAGGCGGCGGCCCGGCTGGGGGTCGCTTCGCTGCGCGAGGCGGCGGACGCGGGCACGGACATGCGTGAGCTCACGGACCCCACCCTCACCCGGCGGGCCCGGCACGTGGTCACCGAGATCGTGCGGGTGCGGGAGACGCTCTCGCTCATGGCATCCGGGCGGTACCGGGATCTCGGCCCGGTGCTGACCGCCTCGCACGTCTCGCTGCGCGACGACTTCGAGGTCTCGTGTGCGGAACTCGACTGCGTGGTGGAGGCGGCCGTGGCGGCGGGCGCGTACGGCGCGCGGATGACCGGCGGCGGATTCGGTGGGTCGGCGGTCGCGCTGGTGGAGGCCTCGTCCGTCGACGCGGTCGCGGAGTCGGTGTCTGGCGCCGCGCGGTCGAGAGGCCTGACCGCGCCGCGCTTCCTGGCGGCGGTGCCGTCCGACCCGGCTCGTCGCGTCTTGGCGGTGCACGCGGCACCGACCCAGAACGGCAGGTGGATGTTGCTCTCGCCGAGCTTGCCCGCCAGGTACGGGGCCGCGGCGCCGCCGACGAAGCGCACGAAGCTGTAGGCGGCCGACGCGGTGGACCGCTCGACCGGGGCCGAGATCATCACCGTCTCGGTGATCAGTGTGTTGTTCACGCCGAGGAACAGCCCGGCGGCGACGACGCCGACGACCAGCACGGTCTTGTTCTCGGTGAACGCGGCCATCACCGCGAGGTCGACGGCGAACAAGGCGAGCGAGGCCGTCATCATGTTCAGCGTCCCGTAGGCACGCTGCAGTCGCGGGGCCAGGAACACCGACGAGACCGCCAGCATCAGACCCCAGCCGAAGAAGATGAATCCGATTGAGTACGTGCCCATGTCGAGCGGGAACGGGGTGTATGCGAGCAGCGTGAAGAAGCCGTAGTTGTAGAGCAGTGCGGTGATCGCGACGGTGAGCAGGCCGCGGTGCCGTAGCGCCCGGAACGGGGCGGCGAGCGAGGTGCGGTCGGCCTTCGGTGCGGGGGTCGCGGGGAGCATCACCACGATCAGGATGAACGCGACCGCCATCAGCACCGCGACGCCGAAGAACGGCCCGCGCCAACTGACGCTGCCCAGCACACCGCCGAGCAGCGGTCCGGTGGCGATGCCGATGCCCAGGGCCGCCTCGTACAGGATGATCGCGCGGGCGACGCCACCGCTGGCCGCGCCGACGATGGTGGCGAGCGCGGTCGCGATGAACAGCGCGTTGCCCAGGCCCCAGCCGGCGCGGAAGCCGACGATCTGGCCGACGGTGTCGGACATGCCGGCGAGCGCGGAGAACACCACGATGATCGCCAGGCCGGAGAGCAGGGTCTTCTTGGGGCCGATCCGGCTGGACACCACGCCGGTGATCAGCATGGCGACGCCGGTGACAAGCATGTACGAGGTGAACAGGAGCGAGACCTGGGACGGCGTCGCGTTCAGTTCCTCGCCGATCGGCTTGAGGATGGGGTCGACAAGGCCGATGCCCATGAAGGCGATGACGCTGGCGAAGGCGACCGCCCACACCGCCTTGGGCTGGTGCAGGATGCTGGGGCTGTCGGTCTCGGCGCGGGAGGCCGTGGTGGTGCTGCTCACGGGCAAGTCCTTTGGAGTGAATGGGCCGCTGTGGCGAACGGGCTACGGCGGCCAATTGACGAGCTAGCGCTGAACTGCCGAGGACCGCAGGGCCGCGCGCAGGGCGGCCAGGCTTCGCGAAAGCTGTTCGACCTCTTCGCTGTCCATGTCCGGCAGGTGTTCGGCGAGGGTCGCCCCGATCTCGGCGCGTCCCGCCATGAGCCACTGGTGTCCGGCGTCGGTCAGTTCGACCACGACTGCCCTCGAATCCGAGGGGTCGCGTTGCCGGGTCGCCAGGCCGGCGTCGGTGAGCTGCTTGAGCAGCGCCGTCGCCGTCGGCTGTGAGCAGCGGTCGATGCGGGCGAACTCGCTGATGCGTAGCGCGCCGTACTCGTCGAGGTGGCCCAGTGCCCGCATCCACGCCCGCGGCCGGTCGTCGGTCGAGATCGACGACGCCAGCCGGGTGAAACGTGAGGTGTTGGTGACCAGCTCCGCGAGAACCTCGCGGAGCCTCGTCTCGGAACCGGCCTCGATGCTCACCGAATTAATATTGCATAGGCAAACTATGTATGTAAACCCCCGGGGGTTGGGATCTTCACCCTCGGGGTGAAGAAGTCGGCCGTCGGCCGGACGAAACTCGCAGTTCAGGGTGTTCGCCCGCGACCGCGAAAAGGTCGTCGCCGCCACACCGGGAGAGGGGGAGCGATGCCGACCGAATTCTGCTCCGATCCGGCCGGGACTGTTGTCTCCCCCGCAGGGGCGGGAGACACTGGACTGGCAGCGTGTGGAGCTGAGGGGGTGGGGCGGATGCCCCCACTGGCTGGCCCGCGGCGAGCGGCATTCCTGTTCGCCGCCGTGCTCGCAGTGATCGGATACATCGGTGGTCTCGGACCCGCGTCGGCCGCTGCCTACCCGTCGGCCGGCGACCCGTCCGGTTCCGTGCTGAACGGCGCCGAGGCGCCCGTTGCGGGTCTACCCCCGGCGATTGGAGCGGATCCCGGCGCGGGCGTGCCTCGGGCGGGGGTACTGCAGGGGCAACAGTTGCCGGGGTGCAACCAGACAGTCGACTGTCAGCCGCCCGATCTGGGGACCGTGCCCGACTACGGAGTGCCCGATGACGGGACCGTGCCCGACTACGGTGTGCCGGACACGGGACCCGCGCCTGATTACGGTGTGCCGGACACGGGACCTGCGCCTGATTACGGAGTCCCCGACACCGGACCCGTGCCCGACATCGAGGTTCCGCGGTGCAACCCGGACCTGATGCCGTGTGGACCGGTGGATCCTCCCGAGATCGTATGTCCGCCGACGTGCATTCCCGACTGTGAGCCTTATTGCAGTGGGCCGCCGCCGATCACGTGCGAGCCGAACTGCGTGCCGCCGCCGATCACGTGCGAGCCGAACTGCGTGCCGCCTCCGGTGAAGGTCTGCCCCGAGGATCCGTCGCTGTGCCCGCCGGGCGGAGAGATCAAGCCCGGTGAGATCAAGCCCGGCGAGATCAAGCCCGGCGAGATCAAGCCCGGTGAGACCAAGCCCGGTGAGACCAAGCCCGGTGAGATCAAGCCCGGCGAGACCAAGCCGGGGGAGGGCGCCCCGGTCGAGCGACCGGCGGCCATCCCCGGCAGCGCGCCCCCGCTGACCACGATCCCCGTCCCGATCCCGGCGGGAACGCCATCCCCGGCGCCCGACCAGGGTCTGCTGCTCAGCACCCCCGTGGTGGCGCCAGGCGAGGCGCTGACCGCGACCGGCGAGGGCTGCCCGCCAGGTGCGACGGTGTCCATCTCGCTCGGCGGCGCGTCCGCCGGGCAGGTCGCCGCCGACGATGCCGGCACATTTACCGCGCCGCTGTCGACGGAGACAACGTCGGTCGGGCAGTACCGGGTGGCCGCGGACTGCGGACCGGTCCTCACCGCACCGCTCGACGTCGTGCTGGTCAGTCACGCGAGCGGCGCCACGTCCACCGGGGTGGTCATCGTGTTCTTTCTTCTCGTCGGCCTCCTGATCTACCGGCGCCGCCTGCTACCCGTGTCACCGCCTGCCGAGGAGCACTCATGAAGTCGTGGTTGATCGTGCTGGCCGTCGTCCTGTTGGGCGCACTGGGCCCCACGACCGGAGCGGCCGTGGCGTCGGACGCGGCGACACTTGCCGCAGACGCGGTGACACTGTCGGCGACCGTCAACGGGCAGGACGTGGCGTCTGCGGACCAGCAGCACCCGGTCCGGCTCGACCCCGCCACACCTGCGGACGTCGCGGTCACCGTCACCAACGGGGGCTCGGTGCCGCTCACCGTCGCCGCCGTCGACTTCTCCGGGCATGTCCTCGGGCTGAGCTTCTTCGCATTCCATACCTCCGTGGCCGCGACGGTCGGGCCGGGTGCGACGAAGACGCTGTCCTATCCTCTCGACCTGTCCGGGCTCGACGGCCAGGCCACCGGTCTGGTCAACGGCACTCTGGCGGTACAGGGGGCCGACGGCGAGCCGGTCGCACAGTTGCCGACGGTCGTCGACGTGCAGGGCTCGCTGGTCTCCGTGTACGGACTGTTCGGGCTCGCGCTGGTGATCCTGACAGTCCTGGCGCTCGTCGACACGGCGCTGGCGATCGCCCGGAACCGGATGCCGCAGAACCGGTGGCGGCGTGGGCTGCGGCTGCTCACCCCCGGGATCGGGATCGGGCTGGTGCTGGTGTTCACGCTGTCCGCGTTCCGGGTGTGGGTGCCGAGCACCGAACGCTGGCTGTTCGTCGCCGGGGCATTCGCCGTGGGGTTCTTCCTTCTGGGCTACCTCACGCCGACGCCGCCGGACGCCGACGCGGAACTCGACGAGGCACTCGCCGATCAGGAACGAGCTGAACAGGAACTGGCGGATCAGGAACTGGCGGAACGCAAGCCGGCCGGACGGGACGAGCGATGACCACCGAAGCGGAATCGGCACTGGTTCGGGACTCGTTGCCCGGCTACGAGATCGGCGGCGAGATCGGCCACGGCGGCTGCGGCGTGGTGCTCTCCGGCAGGCACCGGGCGCTCAGCCGCCCGGTCGCCATCAAGCAGTTGCCGCCGGCATTCGCGTCGGACCCGGCGGTCCGGCACCGATTCGCCGCGGAGGGCCGGTTGCTCGCCTCGCTGGACCATCCGCACGTGGTGCCGGTGTACGACTTCGTCGAGCACGACGGGCTGTGCCTACTGGTGATGGAAATGCTGCCCGGCGGCACCGTGTGGAGCCGCTTCACCAAGGTCGGCTTCAACGCGCACTCGGCGGTCGCGGTGGCCCTGGCCTGCGCGGCCGGTCTGACGGCGGCTCACACGCGCGGGATCCTGCACCGGGACGTCAAGCCGGAGAACCTCATGTTTGCCGCGTCCGGGGCGGTCAAGGTCACGGACTTCGGGATAGCGAAGGTGGTCGGCGGCGATCAGACCCTCGCCACCCGTGAGGGCGACGTCCTTGGCACGCCCTCGTACATCGCCCCCGAACAGGCGCGCGGCGGGGATCTCTCGCCCGCGACCGACGTGTACGCGCTGGCGACGATGCTCTACGAACTGCTCTCGGGTTCGCTGCCGTTCCCGGCCGTCGACACCGCAATGGCAATGCTCTTCATGCACGCCTTCGACGAGCCCATCCCGTTGCTCGAGGTGGCGCCCACGATCCCGGAACCGATCGCCGAGGTGGTGATGCGGGGTCTCGCCACCGACCCGGCTGTCCGGTTCCCCACGGCGGAGGCGTTCGGAGTGGAGCTGGCCGCGGCGTCGACGGGGCGTTGGGGTCCGGGTTGGCTTGCCTTGGAGGGTATTCCGGTGATGGGGGCGGACTCGATCGTGACCGCCGCCGGGTCGGGTGTGGTCTCGCCGACTGCGCCCGAGTCCGAGACCTCGCCGCTGCCGGTGACCCGGCCGCATCCGAAGCGGGCGACCGGCGCGGACACCGCGCCGCCGACCGAGCGGGGCGGGGCGGAGCCTCCGCCGACCGCGCCCGGGTCGCCCTCGTCGGCCGGCGCGACGGCTGACCGGCCGACCGCAGCGTCCGAGTCGACGGCGGGCTACGACTCGGACGCGACAATGAATCCCACTGTGCAGCACAGGCCCACGTCGAGCCCCCCGGTCCGCCCGTCGATCACGGTGCACGCACCGGGGGCCCGGTTGGTGGACCTCAGGGACTCGGACCTCGTGCCGGTGCAGTCGGTCCTGACGGTCCCGTCACCGCGGGTGCCGTTCCTCGCGGCCGGAGCACTGGGGGCGCTCGCGGTCGCGGTCGCGCTGGTGGGGGTCGGCTCCCCGGCGTCGGCCCCGCTGCCGCCGCCCGGGGCGGTCACGGTGGCGGGTGCGGACCCCGCCGTCACCGACCCGGTCGCGCTCGACCTCACCCAGCCGATCCCGGTGACCGTCGCCGATCCCGGGCCGGCGGACGCCGCGACGGTCTCGCTACGGGTGCTCGGACGGGCCGTGCAGAGTCAGAGCGCGCCGCTGCTGCCCGGCGCGCCGGCCGCGGCGACCGTGCCACCGCTCGGTGGTGGCTACCTGGTGGCGGGCTCGCTCACCGGCGAGGTGGCGCTGACCCAGGCCGGCGGGGTGACACAGACCTGGCAGTTCCCGGTGCGGACCGCCCAGCGCCCGACGACCACGGCGGTGGCGGCGGGCGTGGTGGTGCTGCTGCTGTTCGCCTTCGCGTACCTGGAGTCGTTCCTGCGCTCGCTGTTGCGCGGGCGCCGGCGGGTCACGGGGTCCGTCGGGGTGCCGGCGAGCGCGGCAGTCCTGGCGGTGGGAGCGGTGGGAGCGGTGTGGGTGCTGCTCGGTCACCAGCCCACCGTCGCCACGATCGTGGTCAGCGCCGTGCTCGCGTCGGCGGCCGGGGTCGCCGCCGTGGTCGGCGCGTCGCGGGTGGGCCGCACCCGCCGGTACCGGCGGGCGCAACGCCGCTGACCGGTCAGCCCTGAGGGGAGCGGACGGCCTCGGCGAACGCCGTCATCAGCGCGGGGTCCTTCACGCCGCGGCTCGACTCGATGCCGCTCGACACGTCGACGCCCCAGGCGCCGCTCGATGCCACCGCCCGCGCCACGTTCGCCGGCGTCAGCCCGCCGGCCAGCACCCAGCGCCGGGTGGGCAGCGCGCTGCGGTCCTGCCAGTCCCAGGTGACGCCCGCGCCCGCGACCGCGCCGTCCACCAGCAGCAGGTCCTCGCCGAGGTCCGAGTCCAGGTCGGTCGCGCTCCCGGTGTTCAACGCCCGCACCACCTTCAGGCCCGCGTCGTGCAGCAAGGCGACGTCCGCCGCGGACCGCAGGTCGTGCACCTGCACGGTGCCCAGTCCCGCCACCCGGGCCGTCTCGACGATCTCGTCGAGGCCGATGCCGACGTACACGCCGACGGCGAGGGTGCCGTCGGGGACGCGGGCCCGCAGTCGCGCCGCGTGCTCCGCGGTCACCTGTCGCGGGCTGCGGGCCAGCACCAACCCGACCGCGTCGACACCCAGGCCCACGGCCAGGTCCACGGTGGCCTCGTCGCGCAGTCCGCACATCTTGATGAAAGTCATGAAACTCGAGGTCCTCCCGGTGGGCGTTCGGTTCCAGGATATTCGGTGCATCGGGCCGGTCCGGCCGCGGCAGCCGTTACGCTCACCCCGCACACGAGACGGCACGCACACGGAGGTTGACGGCATGAAGCTCGAGCACGCGGTGTTCCTGGGCGCCACGACGGCGACGGTTGTCGGTGCCGTCATCGGAAACGAGCGGCTCCAGCAGGTGGCCAAGCCCCTGATGGCGCCCGCGCTGGCGGTCCGGGTGCTGCGCCGCCGCGCGGACGTGGACGCCGCCGACGCCGGGCTGCTGCTGGCGGGGCTCGCGGCCGCCACCGTCGGCGACGTGTTCATGATCGAGCCCGACGACGACGCCCGGTTGGTGCGCGGCGCCTCCTCGTTCGCGGTGATGCAGGCCGGCTACTCCACGCTGCTGGCCCGCCACGGCGCCCGCCCGACGGCCCCCGCGCTGGTGCCGCGGCTGGCCGGCTGGCTGGGTGCGGCTGGCGTGCTGCGGTCCCGGGCACGGACGGTGTCCACCCCGCTCACCGCGTACGGCGCCGTGCTGGGCACCACCTCGACGCTGTCGGCAGACCCGGCGCTCGCGCCTGGCGCGACGGTGGTCGCCGGCACCGCACTGCCGAACGCGGACCGCCGCAGCTGGCTCGCCCTCGGCGGCATGCTGTTCACCGGGTCGGACGCGCTGATCGTGGTGCGGCGCTTGTTCGTTCGCGGCGAGGGCGGTCGCCGCGCGGCGGAGGGCGTGATCCTGGCCAGCTACGCCGCCGCCCAGGTGCTGCTGGTCGAGGGCATGCTCGCACTCGGCGCTTCGAGGCGTGGCGGGAACTGACGTCTCGGCGGGAAGTCCTCAGGGGCACAAGATGATCCGGTCTCGGTTCTTGGGGTCGACCCGGATGGTGACCGTCGCCCCGGGGGCGAAGCGTTCGCGGTCCTCCTCGGCGACCTCGTAGACCACCCGGCCGGTGTAGCTCTCCTCGCCCGGCACCACCAGCCGCAGTTTCAGCGCGGTGAGCTGACCGTGGTCGGGGGTCTCGGCCAGGCGCTGGGCGCTCTCGACCGTGGCCCAGCCCTCCATCCCGCGCTTGAGCAGCTTGCGGTCCGCGTGGGTGGGTCGGTTCGCCCACATCATCCCCAGTCCGAGCGTTGCCCCGTACGCCGCGAGCAGTCCGCCGACCTGATAGGGCGCGGTGCCCTCCTCGGTGTACTGGATCAGCCAGCCCAGCCAGACCGCCAGGACGATCACGTAGCCGGCCGTGATGGCGAGCACGGTGCGGACGATGCGATCATGGAACATCACAGTCCTCCTCCGTCCAGGATAGGCGCGACGGTGCCCGGCGACCTGCACGGCTTCGTCCCGCGATCGCCGGGCCACTAGGGTCGTTTGTGACGGCAGCGTCGGGACGGCGTTGCCATTGCCGACGGTTGAAGGGGTGTGCGCGTGGGTTCACGTCGAGTGTGGCCGGTTGTGATTGCCGCCGTGGTGGCGACTACCGCCGCGGCCTGCGGGACGTCCACCGCGGAGCAGGCGGCGCCGTCCGCCGACACGACCACGGCGGTGGAGACGACGACTCCGGCACCGGCGACCACCGCCGCGGTCACCACGACCACCACCCCGGCGCCGCTGACCGCCACGACCACTGCCGGGCCCACCACGCTGGCGACCGTCGAGTTCGTCCGGAACGAGGCCGTCTACTTCTCCTCGGCCGACGGCCGATTCCAGTGCGGCATCGTCGAGCTGGCCTCGCGAGTGGAAGCCGGATGCCAGGGCACCACCACCCCGGTTCCTCCGCGTCCGGACGACTGCATGATCGGCTGGGGCAACGGCATTCGCATCACCGGCGACGGCCGCGGCGCCTTCATGTGTGCGGGCGGGCCGATCTACCTCACCGCGACCGATGCCCCCGGCGCCCCGCTGGCCGCGGGGCAGAAGGTCAGCTCGTTCGGGTACACCTGCACGTCCGAGGCGGCGGGCGTGACCTGCCGCAAGGACGACACCGGCCACGGCTTCCGGATCGCCGCGACGTCCAACGAAGTCTTCTGAGAGCGGGCACCACGACATGACCGAACACGAGCCCGGACCCACCGAGTGGGGGGAACACCCGCACGGGGTGGGGCCGTGGGCGGTCGAGCACGACGAGCCCGAACCGACCGACCCGCGCTACGACCCGGAACTGCTGGCGTTGGGGGACCGGCGCAATGTCGTCGACGCCTACCGGTACTGGACGCGCGAGGCCATCGTCGCGGACATCGACAGCCGGCGACATCCCTTCCACGTCGCGATCGAGAACTTCGGGCACGACGCGAACATCGGCACCGTGGTCCGCACCGCCAACGCCTTCGCAGCCGCCGCCGTGCACATCGTCGGCCGTCGGCGCTGGAACCGCCGGGGCGCCATGGTCACCGACCGGTACCAGCACATCGTCCACCACCCCGACGCCGCCGAACTGTTCGAGTTCGCCGCGCGGGAGGACCTGGTCGTGGTCGCCGTCGACAACACCCCGGGCTCGGTGCCGATCGAGACGGCCAACCTGCCGCGCGGGTGCGTCCTGCTCTTCGGCCAGGAGGGGCCTGGGGTGACCGAGCACGCGAAGCGGTCGGCCGCGATGACCGTCTCCATCGCGCAGTTCGGCTCGACCCGCAGCATCAATGCGGGGGTCGCGGCGGGGATCGCCATGCACGCCTGGATCCGCCAGCATGCGGACCTGGGACAGTCCTGGTAGCCAATCGGCGCGCGAGTAGGCAGGATCTGTTGTCATGGGGGACGAGTGGTCGAGCAGGGCGGACGCAGCCGAGGAGGCGATGGTCGCCCGACACGTCCGGCGGCTGTGGGCGCTGCCGGGGACCGCGCTCGGCGTGGTGGCCTGGCCTGCGGTACGTAAGGAACGACTCTTCCTGACCTGGCACTACTGGTGGCAGGCGCACCTGCTCGACTGCATGATCGACGCGGCCGAGCGGGAACCGACCGCGAAGCGGCGCCGCAGGATCGCGAAAACCGCCCGGGCCCACCGGATCCGGAACCTGACCGGCTGGACCAACAGCTACTACGACGACATGGCCTGGCTCGGCATCTCGCTCGAACGCGCGCAGCGACTCCAGCACGTCGACTACCGGATCCCGATCCAGGCGCTCGAGTCCGAGGTCTTCGACTCCTGGGCGCCGGAACGCGGCGGCGGCATCCCCTGGTGCAAGAGGTCGAACTTCTACAACACCCCGGCCAACGGTCCGGCGGCGATCATGCTCGCCCGGACCGGGCGGCTCTGGCGCGCGCAGTCGATGTCCGACTGGATCGACGCCACCCTGCGCGACCCGGCAACCGGCCTGATCTTCGACGGCATCCGGACCGGGATCCGGGCGAGCGGCATCGATCTGGCGGCCCAGGCGCTGCTCAGCGGACGGCGGCGGACACCGAACCTCGAGCCGGGCGCGGAGCGGCAGGAACTCGACCGCGCGATCTACAGCTACTGCCAGGGTGTGGTGCTCGGGCTGGAGACGGAACTCGCCGTGCGGGTGGGCGATCCGCGCCACCGGGAGCGGGTGCACGCGCTGGTCGCCGCCGTCGACCGGAACCTGACCGTGGACGGCGTCATCTCCGGGGGCGGGGGCGGGGACGGCGGACTGTTCGACGGCATCCTGGCCCGGTACCTGGCGTTGGTCGCCGCCGACCTGCCCGGCGACGATGCCGCCGACCTGAGGGCTCGCCGGACGGCCGGGGCGATCGTGCTGGACTCGGCCGACGCGGCCTGGGACAACCGGCTGCAGGTGGAGGGGTTGCCGCTGTTCGGCCACGACTGGGCGAAGCCCGCGCAGATGCCGGGGCTCGGCGACGGCATCGCGACCTTCACCGGCGGGACCGTCCGGTCCTCGGACATCGCGGAGCGGGACTTCTCGGTGCAGCTCGGCGGCTGGATGCTGATGGAGGCCGCGCACGTCGCGGCCGGGGCGTTCGGACGCTGACCGGAACGTCGAGCGGGCCGGTCAGGTCGGGGTCGACTCCGCCTGGATCACCCGGGTCACCGCGTCGATCAGGGCGAGGTGGGTGAAGGCCTGCGGGAAGTTTCCCTGGTGCCGACCGGTGGCCGCGTCGATCTCCTCGGCGTACAGCCCGAGCGGGCTGGCCAGCGCCAGCAGCCGTTCGCACAGCGCGCTCGCCCGCTCGTCCTCGCCGATCATCGACAGCGTCGTCACCAGCCAGAACGAGCAGGTCACGAAGGCGCCCTCGGCGCCGCTGAGCCCGTCGTCGGTCTCGGCGGTCCGGTAGCGCAGCACCAGACCGTCGGCGGTCAGTTCGTCGGCGATCGCGTTCACCGTGGCCCGCACCCGCGCGTCGTCCGGGGGCAGGAACCCCATGATCGGGAGCAGCAGCACGGCCGCGTCGAGCGAGGTGGAGCCGTAGCTCTGCACGAACACCCCGCGGGCGTCGACGCCGTGCGCGCACACGTCGGCGTGGATCTCGTCGGCCTGCTCGCGCCACCGGCGGGCCAGGTCGGCGTCGCCTCGGTCGGCGGCGAGCGTCGCCCCCCGATCGACCGCTACCCAGCACATCGCCTTCGACGCGGTGAAATGCTGCGGCTCGCCACGGATCTCCCAGATGCCGCGGTCCGGTTCGCGCCACACCGCGAGCGCGCCCTCGACCAGGTTGGTCACCAGGGTCCAGGCCGGGGGACCGAGCCGGCTGGCATGTTTCACGTGGGTGGCGATGGAGTCGACCGCCATGCCCCACATGTCGTGCTGCTGCTGGTCCCAGGCGCCGTTGCCGATCCGCACCGGCCGGGCGCCGTCGTAGCCGCCGAGGTGGTCGAGGGTGTGCTCGGTGAGCTCCCGTTCGGCGTCGAGGCCGTACATGATCTGCAACGGACCGGACGCGAGGGTGTCGACGAGGAAGGCGAAGTACTCGAACGCCTCCCACTCGTGGCCGAGCTCGAACAGGGCCCGCAGGATGAACGTCGAGTCCCGGATCCAGGTGAAGCGGTAGTCCCAGTTGCGTTCGCCGCCGGGCGTTTCCGGCAGCGAGGTGGTCGCGGCGGCCATGATGGCGCCGGTCGGCGCGTAGGTCAGTCCCTTGAGCGTGAGCACGCTGCGCTCGAGGTGCGGTCGCCACCGGTGGTCGGGCATCCGGGTGTGCCGCAGCCAGCGCAGGAAGAACCGCTCGGTGTCGTGGACCTGCCGCGCCGCCTCGTCGTAGTCGGCCGGCGCCCAGTCTCCCCAGGACAGCGCGACGAAGGCGGTGTCGCCGGCGTCCAGGTCGACCCGGCCGCCGGCGCGCGCGCCGCCGAGGCCCAGTCCGAGGCTGGTGGTCAGTGTCAGCGCGACGGTCGAACCGTGCGCGGCGGCGCGTGCGGACCCGTAGCCGTCGGCGGAGTACCGCCACGAACCGGGAGTGCGGCCGTAGTCGAACAGCGGAAGGCAGTTCGTGGTGAGCTCGACGGTCCCCTCCACGCAGACCACGGTGCGCACCAGGCAGCCCAGCGCCACGAAGCCGGACGGCGGCCGCCGGTAGTGCTCCATCCGCCCGCCACCCCGATACGGCGCCATCGCCATGGCGTCGCGCACCACCAGGGTGCCGGTGGGGGTGCACCAGGTGGTCTCGAGCACCAGTGTCCCCGGCAGGTAGCGGCGCTGGGAGGGCACGGTGAGGCCGGCGGGCGCCAGCCGGAAGTAGCCGGCCGTCCGGTCCAGGAGCGTGCCGAACACGCTCGGGGCGTCGGGCCGCGGCAGGCACAGCCACTCCACGCTGCCGTCGGGGGCGATCAGTGCGGAGGTCTCGCAGTCGGAGAGGAAGGCGTAGTCCGCGATCGGCGGGAAGTCGGACATCGCGTCGGCCGTCCTTCCCTGCAGTCGGGGAGGACGACTCTACCCAGGCCCCGCCCGTCAGTCGACGGTGTAGTCCTCGGCGGGGCGCGCCATCTCCTGCCGGTACTGCCGAATCCCGATGATCGTGCCCACCACCAGCAGGGTGATCAGGACTCCGAGCACGGCGGGCATCAGCCACGGGACCCGGTGCAGGAAGCCACCGGCGTAGAACCCGAGCAGCAGCAGCACCGGGGCCCAGGCGAGGGCGCCGAGGGTGCTCGCCACGGTGTACGTGCGGTGGTTCATCCGGGCCGCGCCCGCGACCATCGGGCAGAGCGTGCGCACCCACGGGATCCAGCGGGCGACCAGCACCGACCAGAACCCGTGCCGGTCCAACAGCGTGTTCACCTTGTGCAGGTGCTCGGTGGTGACGTACTTGCCGCCGCGGCGCGCGACCAGTCGATGACCGGTTCGGTGCCCGATCGCGTACCCGACCTGGTTCCCGGCGATCGCGGCGATCGCGGCGCCGGCGGCCAGCGCCCACACGTGGACGGCGCCCGAGGCGTGTCCGGCGAGCACGATGCCCGCCGTCAGGAGCATCGAGTCGCCGGGGAGGAACAACCCGACAATGAACGCGCACTCGAGAAACACGAAGGTGACGACGATCAGCCACACCAGCATCGGCCCCGCCGTCTCGAGCGGTCCGAAGACGCCTGCGGCAAGTGTCACTGAGTCGAGTCCGGTGTCGGAGCCGAGGTCGGCGTGGGGACTGGGCCGGTCATGAGGGCGGCGCCTGTCACAGAACTTCGAGCATCACGGGATCAGGGCGTGCGCTCGTCTTGGGGCGCGGCGGCGGGTTCGGGCGCCACGCCACCGGCCTTGCGGGAGGCCAGGAACCGCTTGCCGACCTCCAGCATGATCGGGATCACCGAGACGAAGACGATGAGGATGAAGATGACGTCGACGTTCTTCTGGATGAACGTGATCTGGCCGAGGAAGTAGCCGAGCAGCGTGACGCCGGCACCCCACACGATGCCGCCGATGACGTTGTAGGTGAGGAACACCGAGTACTTCATCTTCGCCGCGCCGGCCACCAACGGGGCGAAGGTGCGCACGATCGGCACGAAGCGGGCCAGGAAGATGGTGGCGGGGCCGTGCTTGTCGAAGAAGGCGTGCGACTCGTCGAGGTAGGCCTTCTTGAAGATCTTCGAATCGTTCGACTTGAAGAGGGTGGAGCCGCCCTTTGCCCCGATGAGGTAGCCGACCTGGTCGCCGAGGATCGCGGCGATCGGGATCGTCACCATGAGCACCCACAGCGGTGCGAACGGCTCGATCTCCGTCGACTTCGACGCCGCGATGAGACCCGCCGTGAACAGCAGCGAATCACCGGGCAGCAGCGGGAACAACAGGCCCGACTCGATGAACACCACCAGCAGCAGGCCCGCGAGGACCCACGTGCCGAACGAGTTCAACATGTTGACGGGGTCGAGGAATCCGGGCAGCAGCGCCAGATTCGTGGTCACGGACTCTGATGCCGCCTGCACAATCACGCGGCCCAGAGTACCGGGGTCCGCTGAGTGCACGCTGAGCCCGTCGCCTTGACATGCGGAATCAAGCCTGGTCAGTGGCCGCGGGCCTGGTCAGGGGACGCAGAGGAGACTATCGGCGTCCGGGTTGCCATACTGCATGTACCCAACCGGAGCACCGACACGATCGGTGCCACCCCCACCGACTCGCTTTATGGAGGTCAGTTCCGTGCCGATCGCAACTCCCGAGGTCTACGCCGAAATGCTCGGTCGGGCCAAGGAGCACTCCTTTGCCTTCCCCGCCATCAACTGCACCTCCTCCGAGACGATCAACGCCGCGATCAAGGGCTTCGCGGACGCAGGCAGTGACGGCATCATCCAGTTCTCGACCGGCGGCGCGGAGTTCGGCTCCGGCCTCGGCGTCAAGGACATGGTGACCGGCGCCGTCGCGCTCGCCGAGTTCGCGCACGTCATCGCCGCGAAGTACGACGTGACCATCGCGCTGCACACCGACCACTGCCCGAAGGACAAGCTGGACGGCTTCGTCCGCCCGCTGCTGGCCATCTCGCAGGAGCGCGTCAACGCCGGCCAGAACCCGCTGTTCCAGTCGCACATGTGGGACGGCTCCGCCATCCCGATCGACGAGAACCTGGAGATCGCCAAGGAGCTGCTCAAGCTCTCGGCGGCCGCGAACATCATCCTCGAGGTGGAGATCGGCGTCGTCGGCGGCGAGGAGGACGGCGTCGAGGCCGAGATCAACGACAAGCTGTACACCTCCCGCGAGGACTTCGAGAAGACCGTCGACGCCCTCGGCGTCGGCGAGAACGGCAAGTACCTGCTGGCCGCCACCTTCGGCAACGTGCACGGCGTCTACAAGCCGGGCAACGTCAAGCTCAAGCCCGCAGTGCTCGAGGAGGGCCAGCGGGTCGCCGCGGCGAAGCTCGGCCTGATCGCAGGCTCGCAGCCGTTCGACTTCGTCTTCCACGGCGGCTCAGGTTCGCTGAAGTCGGAGATCGAGGACTCGCTGAACTTCGGCGTCGTCAAGATGAACGTCGACACCGACACCCAGTACGCGTTCACCCGCCCGATCGCCGGACACCTGTTCTCCAACTACGACGGCGTCCTGAAGATCGACGGCGAGGTCGGCAACAAGAAGGTCTACGACCCGCGCAGCTACCTCAAGAAGGCCGAGGCCGGCATGACCGCTCGCGTCATCGAGGCCTGCAACGACCTCAAGTCCGCGGGACGGTCCGTCTCCGCCGGCTAGTTCGACCCGACGAAAGTGCAGTTGTCGACGCGGCCACTCGGCCGATACGTCGACAACTGCACTTTTTTCGTTGAGCCCGAGTTGCCCGAGGGGTTTTTCGTTGAGCCCGAGTTGCCCGAGTTGCCCGAGTTGCCCGAGGGGTTCGTCGTTCGTGCCCGGGTCAGCAGACCTTCCAGACCTCGCCGTCCTGCTGCAGGGTGAACGAACGCGCGGACCGGTCGTTCGGGGCGGCCGCGGTGTGGACCGTCACCTGGGCGATGGCGGTGCCGTCGGTGACGGAGACCGCGTCGACGCTGTCGATCACCGGAATCGAACCCTGATCCGTCGAGGCCTTGTACACCTGGGCGAACTGCGCGTCGTGGATCCGCTGGTAGTAGCCGCCCAGCTCGCCGCACGTCGAGGCGCGCAGCGTGGTCAGGTCGCCCGCCGCGATCGCACCGGTGAAGGTGTGGATGGCGTCCTCGACCTGGGACTGCGTGTTGTCGGCGCTGCGACTGGACAGCAGGTACGCCCCCGCGCCGACGGCCAGGGCCACCACCGCGACGACCGCCACCAGCAGCGGCCACCGTCGACGGCCGGTCGGGCCGGGCTCGGTCGCGGGGATCCTCGCCGGCCGCGGCGCGGCGGCCGGGACGTTCGCCGCGGGTGCCGCAGGAACCTCCTGCGCGCCTGCGGCCGGGGGCTGGACCCGGGCGGGCGCGGGGCGACCCGGCCCCACCCGGACGGGCGCGGCCCGCGTCGCGTGCGGGATGACGGTGGTGGGCGTCGAGTTGTCCGGTGCGGGGTCTCCCGGCGCCGTCTCCGCAGTTTCAGTCGCCGGGGCCGCCGTCGCCGGGGCCGCCGACTTCTCGGCCGCCGTCGCCGGGGCCGCCGACTTCTCGGCCGCAGACGGCTCGGACCGCGTCTGCTCGGGGGCAGGCCGTTCCAGCCGGACCGTCGCGCTGTCGGCGTCGGCCGATGCCGCTGTCGAGGCATCCGGGCCCGACGCGTCCGCAGTCGGGGAGTCCGAGAGCGTGGGGTCAGGCGTCTTGGGGTCCGGCACGTGGTGCACCCTTTCAATCGTCGATCCGTGTCCTGGTGTGGGCAGCCTATCGAGCATGGGGCCGCCGGGGCACAATGGTCGCCATGACCTCTTTCGGTGATTTGCTCGGCCCGCAGCCCACCCTCCTTCCCGGAGACGAGGACGCGGAGTCGGAACTGCTCAACCATGCCGACCCCAAGCAGGTGGCCGCGGAGCACCCGACGGCCTCGATCGCCTGGGCTTACCTGGCGGAGGCGGCCCTGGACGGGGGCGAGACGATCACCGCCTACGCGTTCGCCCGCACCGGCTACCACCGGGGCCTGGACCAGTTGCGGCGCAACGGATGGAAGGGCTTCGGCCCCGTCCCGTACAGCCACGAGCCGAACCGCGGATTCCTCCGCTGCGTCGCGGTGCTGGCGAAGGCCGCCCAGCAGATCGGTGAGTCCGACGAGCACGCCCGCTGCCTCGACCTGCTCGAGGACTGCGACCCGCGGGCCGCGGAAGCACTGGGTCTCGGCTAGCCGGTGGCGGCCCGCCGGCTTCGTCTCACGGAGCGCGGCCGGAGGCGATTGAAGGTCTCCACCACGCGTCTTCGCGCCTCCCTGTTCCCGGTCCTGCAGTGTGCGATTGCGGCCGGGCTGGCCTGGTGGGTCGCCAATGACCTTCTCCACCACCCGAATCCGTTCTTCGCGCCGATGGCCGCGGTCATCTCGCTGGGACTGTCGATCGGTGCGCGGCTGCGGAGATCGATGGAGTTGGTGGCGGGTGTCGCCGTCGGTATCGGCGTCGGCGACCTGCTGATCTCCCAGATCGGCAGTGGCGCCTGGCAGATCATGCTTGTCGTGGCGCTGGCCATGGCCACCGCGACCTTCGTGGACGCCGGACCGATCATCCCGATGCAGGCCGCCACCTCGGCGGTACTGGTGGCGACGCTCATCCCGCCGGACGTGGGCGGTGGTCCCGACCGGATGATCGACGCGCTGATCGGCGGGATGGTCGGGGTTCTCGTCGTGGCCTTCGTCCCGAGCCACCCCGTGCTCCGCGCCAGGCAGAGTGCCGCCGGCATTCTCGGCACGGCCGCCGAGGTCCTGCAGATGGTCGCGGACGGCCTGATCGCGAACGACCCGGAACCGATCGTGGCGGCGCTGCGCAAGGCCCGCGGCACGCAGGCCCAGATCGACGGGCTGCGCGCGCAGATCGTCGGGGGCCAGGAGGTCAGCCTCGTCTCCCCGATGTACTGGCGTTCGCGGCCCCGGCTCGAACGGCTCAGCGCGGCCGCCGACCCGATCGACAACGCGATGCGCAACATCCGGGTGCTGGCCCGGCGGTCGCTCACGCTGGTCCAGGACGACGAGATCCTCGACCCCCGGCTGGTGGACGAGATCGAACGGCTCTCGCATGCCGTGGAGGTGCTGCGCCGGATGGCGCTCGCCGACCCGGGGCAGCAACCGGACCGGGCGGAGGCGGCCCGGGTGTTGCGGTCGGTGGCAGCCGCGGCGAAGCCGGAGATGGTGAAGGGCGCGGGCATCTCGGCGACCGTGGTGTTCGCTCAGATCCGGTCGCTGATCGTCGACCTGCTCCAGGTCGCGGGCCTGAGCCGGATCTCGGCCATCGCAACGCTGCCGCCGACCGTGCCCCATCCCGCGTATCCGCCGGACCTGTGACCTGACCGGGCCGCTTCCCGACTGCCTCAGGGGTACGCCCGGACTGCCTCCGGTTTCGACATATGCGAATGTGTGCATATGATGGGTCGCGAGTCGGCGGCGGGTTACCCGCGTGAAGGAGGCAGTCATGGGTGTGGGGCACGGTCACAGTCACGGTGGTGCGCCGACCACGGTCGGGCCGTCGCGGTCGCGGATCAGCCGGATGGTGATCGCCCTCGGCATCCTGCTGGCGTTCCTGGGACTCGAGGTGGCCGTCGGGCTCGCCATCAACTCTCTGGCGCTGCTCGCGGACGCCGGCCACATGCTCACCGACGTGGTGGGGATGTCGATGGGCCTGGTGGCGCTGCTGCTGGCCAGTCAGGGTTCCAAAGCCGCCGCCCGGACCTTCGGCTGGCATCGCGCCGAGGTGCTCACGGCGATGGCCAATGCGGTGCTGCTGCTCGGGGTCGCGGCGTGGGTGATGTACGAGGCGATCGGCCGGATCGGGGACGCTCCGGACGTTCCGGGCCTGCCCCTGATGCTGACTGCCGCCGCCGGTCTGGCGGCCAACATCGTGGTCATGCTGCTGCTGCGCGCCGACGCGAAGGACAGCCTTGCGGTCCGCGGCGCCTACCTCGAGGTGCTCGCCGACGCGGTCGGCAGCGTCGGGGTGCTCATCGCCGGCGCCCTGGTGATGGCGTTCAACTGGGCCTACGCCGACATCGTGGTGGGCGTGCTGATCTCCCTGTGGGTGGTGCCGCGTGCGGTCAAGCTCGCGGGGGCGGCGCTGCGCATCCTCACCCAGGCCTCGCCCGCCAACGTCGACGTCGACGCGGTGCGGGCGGACCTGCACGCCCTGCCGGGGGTCCAGGACGTGCACGACCTGCACGTGTGGACCCTCACGACCGGGATGGATGTCGCCACCGTGCACCTGACCTGTGAGTCCGGGGCCGTGGGGGTGCTCGGCGCGGCCAAGGTGGTGCTCGACGGACACGGCCTCGGCCACGCCACCGTGCAGGTGGAGTCCAGCAGCGAGGGCTCGCGCTGCAAGGAGGACCTCACCTGGTGAAGCGGGTGACCCCGGCTCCCGGCCGCCAGAGGTCGACGTGCAGCTTGTCCTCCTCCACGGTGGTGAGCACCGCCTCCTCGACGGCCAACTCGAAGATCTCCGCGTCGCCGGGGTCGTTCGGGTAGGCGTCGATGATCTTGCTCTTCTCGGCCCCGAGCAGTTCGCGTGCCCGGCCGGAGATCTTCGCGTCGCCGCCGGACATGGTGGCGTCGCCCGGATTGGAGTGCAGCGCGTAACGCGGATCGCGCCGCAGGTCGAGCACCTTGCGGGCGCCCGGCATGGAGCCGAGCACCAGAAGTCCCTCGAACATCTCCACCTCGGTGCCGCTGACGCGGGGCGCGCCGTCGGTCCTGAGGGTGGCCAGGACGTGGTGTTTGTTCGCCTCGAGCCGGGCCCGGATCGCCGCGGCCAGAACGGGGGCCTCTGCGCTGAACTGCTGCCAGGTGGTCATCGGTCCAGTGTGCACGCGGGCACCGACAAATCTCCGAGACCCGATGGGCCGCCGCGGAACCGGTCCTGACCGAGTGGTTACTGGACACAGGTAGGACACAGGTAGCCAGTACTCATGTGGTCGTCGGTGCCAGACGATAGCGTCTGCGACGTGAACCCAGTCAGCATCCTCCGCGGTGGCCGCAGGGCGCGCCGGACGGGCGCCACTGGTCCCCACACGAACTCGGCGAGCACGCCGGCTGTGGTGGGGTCCGAGCCGGTGCCGCTCGCGTCCGGTCCGGGCGAACTGTGGCGCGCCCAGGTGCAGCGGCCGGACCTGGCGTTGTGGGTCGCCCACTGTGTCGAGATCCGTTGCGCCGAGACGGGTGGCGCCGAGACCGGTGGCGCCGCGGGCGTCGGTTCGGGCTCCGGGGCGAGGCTCGACGTGGACCGGCTGCGGGCGGCCAGTCGTTGCGCGACCGCGGAACTGGGGACCGGGCTGGTGCGGCTCGTGGAGGTCGACGGCCTGCCGCACCAGCTGTTCGACCCGACACTCGATGTCGAGCCCGACTACCTCGACCTGCGCGACGAGGCCTCCCCGCGGGCAGCGGCGGAGGCGTGGATGCGTGCGGAGCTCACCGGACCGGTGGACTTCGGCAACGGCCGGCTCGCGCGGATCGCGGTGCTGCAGATCGGCGATGCGCACCACCTGTGGTTCAGCCGCGCCCATCGAACCGTCCTGGACGGATTCGGGGCGGTGACCCTGCTTTCGCGCGCCGCGGAACTGTACGACGCCGCGACCGGCGGCGGCGCCGCGCGTCCGAACCGGGCCCTCGCGCCCTCGGCGATCGACGACCTGGACCGTGGTTACGCCGTGTCGCAGCGACGGAGCACGGACGCCGCGTACTGGGCCGAACGGCTGGCCGGTGCGCCCGTGTACACCGGCCTCGCCGGGGAGGTCGCGCCCGGCTTCGGGCCCGGCGAACTCGCGCCCGCGGACGGCTCCCGGCGCGGTGACCTGACCGTCGACGCGGTGCTGCCCGGCGGATCGGACCTGCTGGTGGCGGCGGAGCGACGGTACGGACTGGGTTCCGCCGCGCTCGCCGCGTCGGCCCTCGCGGCCTACCTCGCGCGGGTGACCGGGCGGACCGACCTGGTGCTGGACCTGCCGGTACCGGCCCGGATGGGGGCAGGACTTCGGTACTCGGGCGGCTCGCGGGAGAACACGGTGCCGTTGCGGTTGCATGCCCCCGTCGACGCCACGGTGGGGGAGCTGCTCGCCGATGCCCACCAGGCCCTGGTCGGGGCGGTGCAGCATCAGCAGTTCCGGGTCGCGGCCGGTGACGGGCCCGTGGCACACGGACCGTTGCTGCAGGTCGCCCTGTCTCCCAGGGAGATTCGCCTGACCGGGCTGGACGTCGAGATTCGCGACCTGTCCACCTCGCCTGTGGTGGACCTGCGGGTCGAGCTGGCCGAGTGCCCGGACGGCATTGTGCGGCTGGGGTTCACGGCGAACCCGTACCGCTACGACGAGGGCACGCTCGCCAGGCACCACCGGCGGTTCCTGTGGCTGTTCACCCGGCTGCTCGAGGCCGCGCCGTCCGACCTCATCGGTGAGTTACGGACGGAACCGAAGGTGCCCCTGCGGGTGGTCTGAGCGGGTCAGAGCCAGAAGCGCATGAGGTAGTTGCCGTACTGGGCCCACTCAGCGGGCACCCCGGACAGGCCGAACAGCCCGTAGATCGCGTCGAAGAAGACGATGTTGATCGCGGGCACGAACAGCAGGGCGACCAGGAACAGCAGGCCGAGGCCCTTGAACTGGTCGAGCGAGCGCCGGGTCCGGGGCGACAGCGAGGGCTCGAGGGCGGTGTAGCCGTCGAGGCCGGGTACCGGGATCAGGTTCAGCACCGTCGCCATCACCTGGAGGAACGCCAGGAAGCTGAGCCCGTACCAGAACACCGGGTGGGTGCCGACGTCTGCGAACAGCCGGATCACCGCCAACAGCACCACCGCCGAGAGCGCGTTCGCGGCGGGGCCGGCCAGCGCGATCCGGCGCGCCGCGCCGGCCGGCAACAGGTCGATGCGCAGGTACACCGCGCCGCCCGGCAGGCCGATGCCGCCGATCGCGATGAACAGCACGGGCAGCCCGATCGACAGCAGCGGATGGCTGTACTTGAGCGGGTTCAGGGTGAGGTAGCCACGGGCCGCCACCTCGTCGTCGCCGTACCGCCACGCCGTGTACGCGTGCCCGAACTCGTGCAGGCACACGGTGACCACCCAGCCCGCGACGACGAGCAGGAAGACCCCGACGTTCGCCAGCGTCGACCGCGGCTCCGCCTGCCAGGCGAGCACGCCGCCCGTGACCGCGATCGCGACCACCCCGAGGAACACGGGGCTCGGTCGGACCGCGGCCCGTCGGGTGGAGGCGCCGGGGAATGTCATAGGCCCAGTATCGCCCGTGGGTGGTGCGTCATCCGGTATCCATGGATCAGCCGCGGACGAGCAACCACTCCCGGGTGTCCCGGTAGAAGCTCGACCGTTTGAGCGCCCGCGGCGTGGTCACCCCGTCGCGGGTCACCACCGCCCCGACCGCGCCGAGCTGGATCGCCCGTCCCGGTGACCATCTGGTCGGCAGGAACGCCCACCGGCGCGCGACGCCCGCGCGCAGGCCCGGCATCTCGAGGGTGGGGGTGATCCGCAGCGTCGGCACGGTCCCGGAGAACAGCCGGGTCGAGTCGATGTAGGCCTCGCCGACCAGTTCGGCGCCTTCCGGGCCGGTCACGGTGGCCTCGCCGACCAGCGCGGTGCCCGCGTCGTCGCGGATCAGCGGCACGGTTCGCGCCCGGCCGTGCCGTGCCAGTTCGGCTGCGCGGTCGCCGACCGGCAGCCCGTACAGCCGGGTCGCGGCAGACCGCGTCGGGCTCACGTAGGCGAGTTCGACGTGCAGTCGGTCGCTGCGCATCAGCCGGGTCAGGGCCGCGGCCAGGGCGCCGTCGCCGCCCACCACCACCAGCCGGGGAGCGCCCGGGCCGGCGTCGTCGAACTGCGGGAGCAGGGTGTCGAAGTCGGGCTTGGCGGGCACCGCGGGCGCCGTCACGGCGGGCAGCTGCGCCAACGGCCCGGGCACCGTCACGTCTCCACAGGCAAGCACGATGGTGGTCACAGGGTCAGCTCCCGGTCGGTGTGAATGTCGCGGTGGTCCGCCCCGACGATACGAACGTCGCGCGCGGCCGGCGACACCGGTGGCCCGGAACCGCGGAAGTTCCGCAGATCAGGTAGCGCAATACGCGTGTGCGGCGGGCCGAAGAGTCCTAGCGTTGAACGGTGTAGTCGCTACGCCCTCGCGTGGCTACGCCATCTAGTCGCTACCGACATCGGAGTGCACGATGCAGATCACCGAGATGCAGCTCAACGAATTCTCGCGGGCACGATCCCGCACCCACGCCCGCGTCACCAGGTTCTGTCGGTCCGGTCTCGCGGCGGTGGTCACCGAACTGCGTCGCGACGGTGCCGCCGAGACCTCGGAGGAACTGGCCGCCGCCCGCACGCTGCTCGCGTTGGGGATCGGCCAGATGTCCACCCTGACGTCGCTGCACGAGCACCCGTTCCAGGTGCAGCCCGTGTTCGGCGAGCAGGAGGTGCATGCGGACATCGGCCGGTTCGTCGCACACCCGGACCGGGTGCAGGTCTCCGCGGACCTGCCCGCGGACGCGCCGCACGGACCGGTGCGGATCGTCTGGTTCAACATGGACTCCCTGGTCGGCGGGACGCAGACCGTCGAACCGCACCTCGAGGGCGACGGGTCGTACCGGGCCGAGAGCGAGGTCCAGTCGGGTGTCGGCGTGGTGGTCGCGGGGCTGGTCCCGGCGGTCGACGAGGGTCAGGTCCGGGCCGGGTTCGCACTCGTCGCGGAGTGAGCGCGGCCGGCCCGGGTGGCGCCGGATGCCGGAGTGCCGGGGACGGGACACCTTGTCCCGAGAAATGTCGGGCCAGGTCATAGACTCGGCAGATGGTCGTTGCATGGTCCACGGTGAACCGTGATGCGCAACTGCACACGGTGATGTCGGCTCTTCGCAACCGACGCGGCCCGTGGGGGGCCGTGCTGACAGGTGACGCCGGGGTGGGGAAGACAACGTTGGCCCGCGACGCCGTCGAGGCGTTTGCGCCGCAGAGCCGGTGGGCGGCGGGCACCGAATCCGCACGCAGCGTTCCGTTGGGGGCGTTCGCGCACGTGGTCGGGGTGTCCAGTCCGATGGAACCGGCGTCGGTGCTGCGCGCGGCCCGGGCACACCTGCAGGAGCTCGGCACCGACGTCGTGATCGGCGTCGACGATGCGCACCTGCTGGACAAGCTCTCCGCCACCTTCGTGCATCAGCTGGCGGTCAATCGCATTGCGCCCCTAGTGGTTACCGTGCGCAACGGGGAGCAGGTGCCGGATGCGGTCACCGCCCTGTGGAAGGACGGGTTGCTCGAGCGGGTGGAGCTCGCGCCGTTCACGCTGGACGAGACCAGGGCGTTGGTGCAGTCGGTGCTCGGCGCGCCGGTCGAGGAGTCCAGCGTCAAGCGAATCCACCTGATGTCGGAGGGCAATCCGCTGTTCCTGCGGCACGTCGTCGACGGTGCGGTCGAGGTCGGGCGGCTGCGTGAGGTCGCCGGGGTGTGGCAGCTGCGCGGCGAGACGGTCGTCAACCCGCACCTGAGCACGCTGATCGAGGCGCGCATCGACCACCTGGACCCGGCATTGCGACACGTGTTGGAGCTGTTGGCCTTCCAGGAGCCGTTGTCGCTGGAGGTGCTCTCCACGCTGAGCGACCCCGCGACGGTGGAGGCAGCCGAGAGCGCGGGGCTGATCCGGGTGCGTCAGCGCGACGACACCGGGCTGACGGTGAAGCTCGCGCACCCGCTGTACGGCGAGGTGGTGCGCGCCGGCACCGGCGTCCTGGCGGCCCGGAGGCTCCGCGGCGAGCTGGCCCGGCAGATCGCCGCGCACCCGCCCGCCCACGTCAGCGACCGGATCCGGCTGGCGGCGCTGGCGTTGGACAGCGACTCGCCCCCCGAGCCCGACCTGCTGATCTCCGCGGCCAGCGCGGCGCTCACCCTCGGCGAGCTGGAGTTGGGGGAGCGGCTGGCCCGGGGCGCGATGGCGATGGGGGCCGGGTTCGCGGCGGCCCTGCCGTTGGCGAACACCTTGGCCTGGCAGGGACGTGGCGCCGAGGCGGAGGCCGTGCTGGGGCCGATCGACACCACGAACCTGGGCGAGTTCGACCTGCTGCTGTGGTGCCTGCCGCGCGCGGCGAATCTGTTCTGGATGCTGGGCAGGCCCGCCGACGCGGCCGCGGTGATGGACTCGACGCGCGCCCGGCTGACCCACCCGTCGGCGCTGAACCTGGTGGACGCGCTGGAGGCGATGTTCGCGGTGTACACCGTCCAGGCCGGGGCGACCGCCCAGATCTACGACGTCATCGACTCGCCGCACGCGCTGCCGCTGGCGACGGCCTGGGCCGGTGCCAGCGGCGCCCTCGCCACCGCGTACCTGGGCCGGTTCGACGAGGTCGAGCCGTTCGCGGTGCGGGGGCTGGCGGCCGCGGCGCAGTCCGAGAGCGGGAATCTGCGCTTCACCATCGGACTCGGCCAGGTGTACACGCACAGCATGCGGGGCGACTTGGGCGCCGCGGCGGCCATGGCTCGTGAGTACGCCGACTACGCGGAGATGCAGCAGCCGGGGCGCTCCCTCGGCGGGGTGCTGCTCGGGCGCGTGTACTACCTGCAGGGTGCGCTGTCGGCGGCGGAGACGGAATTCCGTCAGGCCGCCGCGGTCCTCGAGGGCACCGGGTACTCGTGGGCGTTCCTGTCGGCGGCGTTCCTGTGCCAGACCCTCGCGGCGCGAGGCCTGGCCGTCGAGGCGCAGGAGGCGTTGATCCGGGCCGAGCGGCTCTTCGGCGCCAACACCGAGTTGTTCCGGTCGGACCTCGAGGTGACCCGTGCCTGGGTGGCGGCTGTGGTGGGCGGCCCCCCACGCGCGGACCGGGGCCCGGGTCGCGGCGGCGGCGGACCAGCTGGCGCAGGAGGCGTTGTGCCTGTACCTGGCGGCCCGCTTCGGCGACGGCAGTGTCGCCGACCGGCTCGGGCAGATCGCCGCGCGCGTGGACAGCCCCCTGATCTCGATGGGTGCCGCGCACGCCCGGGCGGTGGCCGACCGGGACGGGGCCCGACTCGACGTACTCGCCGGCAAGCTGGAGGCCGTGGGCGCGCTGCTGGCGGCGGCCGACGCCTGGGCGCAGGCCGCGACGGCACACGCCGCGGCGGGCAACCGCCGCGCGGAGCTGGCGTCCACCGCGTCGGCCAAGCGGCTGGCGGAGCGCTGCGACGGGGCGTCGACCCCGGCGCTGACGGCGGTCTCGAACCCGCTCCCACTGACCGGCCGGGAGCTCGAGGTGGCGTCGATGGTCGCGCAGGGGCTGTCCAACAAGGAGATTGCCGAGCAGTTGGTGGTCTCGGTGCGCACCGTGGAGGGCCACATCTACCGGTCCTGCACCAAGCTCGACGTGCCGGACCGGTCGGCGCTGGCCGCCGCGGTCCGGATCGAGGGCAGGTAGCCCACTACCCGCGCGGGAGTCCGTCACCTCGGCAAGACTGATGGGGAGCGACGGCGATCTGCGAGTCCAGGAGGGAATGGCGATGATGCGGCGTTCGCGTCCCGCGGGACCGGACCCGGCGCGTCTGGGCGGGGCGAAGTTTGCGCCCCCACCGGTGCGTGCCGCCGAGCCGGTGGTGTTCGAGACCGTTCCCTTCCGCACCACCGAGTCGCCGCCGCGTCAGCTGAACCTGCGGCACGTGGTCTCCGGCCCGCGACCGACCCGGGGGCCCGTGCTGATGATCGCGGGCACGAGTGTGCGGGCGAACATCTTTTCGCCGCCGACCGAGGACACCCTGCCGGGAATGCTGTCCCGGGCCGGGTTCGACGTGTGGATCTCGAACTGGCGGGCCAGTTTCGAATTCGCGCCGAGCCGGTTCTACCTCGACGACGCCGCGGTCCACGACCACCCGGCGGCGGTCGCGACGGTGCTCGCGGCGACCGGTGCGCAGACCCTCAAGGCCGTCGTGCACTGCCAGGGGTCCACCAGTTTCATGATGTCCCTGATCGCGGGGCTCGTGCCGGAGGTGACCACCGTGGTGAGCAACTCGGTGGCGCTGCACCCGCAGTTCCCCACCCTGGCGTTCCTGAAACTGCCCCTGGCCGTGGCCACCTTCGGGAAGGTCATGCCGTACTTCAACCCGCAGTGGGGCCTGCACGCATCCGGGTTCTGGCCCAAGGTGTTCGACTGGGCGGTGCGGGCGACGCACCACGAGTGCAACAACGCGGTGTGCAAGCACACCAGCTTCACCTACGGCAGCGGCTTCCCGACGTTGTGGTCCCACGAGAACCTCGACGAGGCCACGCACGAGTGGATCAAGGGTGAGTTCGGATTCGTCCCCGTCACCTTCTTCGAGCAGATGGAGAAGTGCGCGCTGCACGGAAGGCTGATGTCGATGGGCGTCTACGACGAACTGCCGGAGGACATGCTGGCCCAGCCGCCGCAGACCGACGCCCGGTTCGTGTTCATGACCGGCGACCAGAACCGGACGTTCCTGCCGTCGGGCATGGCGAAGACCTTCGACTACTTCGAGGCCATCGCGCCGGGGCGCCACGTCTTCCAGCAGATGGCCGGGTACGGCCACCTCGACGTGTTCCTCGGCCGACATGCGGCCCGCGACGTCTTCCCGTTCATCGTCGACGAACTGGGCAGGGACTGACATGCCGCGCTCGCTGCTGTGGAGCCACCTGGTGCTGCTCGGATGCGCCTCCCTGCTCGCGGGGTCGGCCGTCGCGGCCGCGCTGACACCGGGCGGCAGCGGCCCACGGCCACTGCCCGACGGCGTGTTCCTGGCCGTGTCGCTGCTCGCGTTGGTGACCGGGCTGCTGATGGCAGGGACGGAATGGCTCAGCGGACTGGGCTGGCCGCCGCGGGTGGCGGTGGTCGCCGGGCTGGTGGCGATGGCCGTTGCCTACCAGTCGGATTCGCTGGGTGCGGTCGCGGTGGCGGCGTGGTGCGTTCAGTGGTGTGCGGTCGCGTACTGGTTCTACCGGCTGGCCTTCGACGCGAGGGCGGACCGGTGACCGGGGCGGGCGGGGCGACCGGTGTCCGCTTCGACGAGGTGATGACCGGCCGGCTCGCGCTCGGGGAGACGGACCCGCGGGCCGGATACCGCAGCCCCGGCGCGGTGGGGGTGGTGTTGCGCGGCCGGATCCGGATCGCGGACGTCGACGCCTTTCTCGACGACCCCGCGCACGGCGCGGAACTGCTGGGGGACGTGGACATCCCGGTGCTCGGTGGCCGGTTCGAGTCGGAGGCGGGCCGGTTCGGGCTGTTCGTGCCGAGCGGCAGTGCCCGGCTCACCCACATGGTCTACCAGTCGCGGGTGCTGATCGACGGCCGACCGCACTGGTTCCACGGGCACAAGGAGATTCGGGTCGCCGGCCCGTGGCGGCTGTGGCCGGCGACCACCACCCTGCTGGTGACGCTGCACGACGGGGCAGGGCAGGCCGAGGACGCCGGACCGGTGGTCGGCGCGGGGGTGCTGCGACTGCGGCCGACGGACTTCCTGTCGCTGCTCGGCTCGCTCCGGGCCACCGGCGGCGCGACGGTGCGTCGGCGCTGGTCGGCCCGCGGCCGGTTCGCCGCCTTCTTCGCCGGGGGCCTGGTCTCGACGTACCTGCTCCGGAGGCGGGCATGAGCGGGCGGGGGAGGGTGGCGGCGAGCTACGACGTGGTGATCGTGGGCAGCGGGTTCGGGGGTGCGGTGGCGGCGTGCCGGCTGTCCGCGGCGGGGCGCAGCGTCCTGGTCCTCGAACGCGGGCGCCGTTGGGACCCGGCGACTTTCCCCCGTCGGCTCCGCGACCCGTGGCTCTTCGACGGCCGGGTTCCGCACCGGCGCAACGGCTGGCTGGAGGTGCGCTGGCTGGACCAGATGCTGGTGGGACTGGGTGCCGGGGTGGGTGGCGGGTCGTTGATCTACGCCAACGTGTGCATCGACGCCCGGCCGGAGACCTTCCGATCGGGTTGGCCGTCGGCGATCACGGCGGCGGAACTCGAGCCGCACTACCGGGCGGTCGGCGAGATGCTGCGGCCGACCACGGTTCCGGAGGGCCAGCACCCGGCGCGGCTCGACCTGATGCGCAGGGCGGCCGGCAAACTGGAGGACGGTGCGCGATTCCGGAAGGTGCCGCTGGCCGTCAGCTTCCGGGAGGACCTGGTGCTCGACGGCGCGGCACCGCCCGGACTCGGGGCGTCGATGGAGTTCCTCAACGCGCACGGCGTGCGGCAGGGCACCTGCGTGCACTGCGGCAGCTGCGATGTCGGCTGCCCGGTCCGGGCGAAGAACACCCTGGACATGAACTACCTTGCCGAGGCAGAGAATTCGGGGAACGCGACGATCTCGCCGCTGTCACTGGTCCGGACCCTCTCGCGGGAGCCGGGCGGTGGCTGGCGGGTGCACTACGACCACCTGGAGGACGGGCGCCGGCGGCCCGACTCGGTGGTGGCCCGGCGGGTGATCCTGGCGGCCGGTTCCCTCGGGACCACCGAGTTGCTGCTGCGCGCGCGGGACGACTACGGCACGCTGCCCGGGCTGCCGCGGGCGCTCGGCCGGGGGTGGAGCTCGAACGGGGACTTCCTCACCCCGTCCCGGCACCGTGGCCAGGTGGTTGCGCCCACCGTCGGACCCACCATCACCTCGGCAATCGACCACCTCGACGGGGATCGTGGCCGCAGGTACTTCGTGGAGGACGGCGGTCTCCCGAACCTGTTCCGGAACGCGTACGAGGCACGGCTGCGCGAAGGCGGCGGCACGTCGTGGCAGCGCTGGTACTGGGAAAGGCTCGCCAGGGCAGGTGAACTCCGTACGGTGATGCCCTGGTTCGGGCAGTCGATCGACGCGGCGGACGGGGTGTTCCGGCTGCGGCGGTCCCGGGTGCGTCCGCGGCGCAAGGTGATGAAACTGAACTGGAACCCTTACCGAACCGAGACGGTCATCGTCGCGATGGCGGCCGAGCACGAGCGGTTGGCGAAGGCGACCGGGGGCGAGGTGCTGCCGCTCGCGAGCTGGAAGTGGCTCCGCGCCCTGGCGACGCCGCATCCGCTCGGCGGGTGCAACATGGCCGCCGCGCCGGGGGCCGGCGTCGTCGACCACGCGGGAAGGGTGTTCGGTCACGACGGGTTGTACGTGATGGACGGTTCGGTCATCCCCAGGGCGATAGGCAGGAACCCCTCGAAGACGATCGCCGCGGTCGCCGAGCGGGCGGTCGCGTTGCTGCTCGAGGAACCGGAGCGGCGGATCGAGTAGTCGCCTACGGGTGTCCGTGTCGG
The DNA here is from genome assembly GCF_056402135.1 of Rhodococcus sp. P4_C10. Lineage (NCBI taxonomy): Bacteria > Bacillati > Actinomycetota > Actinomycetes > Mycobacteriales > Nocardiaceae > Rhodococcus > Rhodococcus sp. P4_C10. The sequence continues at coordinate 38,277 of NZ_JBFUHZ010000003.1, forward strand.
TCCCTGGTGGCATGCTTGAACCCGAGGCGGAAGACATTCGTGGTGCGGATGAATCCGAGGTGAGTGGCGATGACAACCGTGACAGTCACGATGGTCAACACGACCAACGAGGAACTGCTGCTCGACCCCGTCGAGTTCGGCTACCCGCTGCCGCCGGGTCTGGAGCGACGCAAGGCCCCCAACCGGGTCGGTCCGCACGCTTCGGGCGAGTTCGTGATGCGCCGCGGTCTGAGCTTTCTGCTCGGTGGAGACGCGGACCGCCCGATCTACGTTCAGGTCGACGGCGCGGTCTGGTCGACCCCGGCCTGCGTGGTGCGGTCCAACGCCGGGGAGCGGGGGCTCGAGGTCCAGGTCAGTCCCGCGCCGTGGTTGCACGGCAACGGGCGGCACGGGCGCAAGCCGTCGCGCACACCCTGACGAGTGATTCGGCCGCGGACGGTGGTGCGCCACGGGGTGCGAGGTGGTCGCCGGAGCGGCATCGAGGGGCCTCCGGCCGCCGCCGCGGCGCGGGCCGAACGGGCCCGCGCCCGTACTGGACTCAGGTGCGTCACACCTCTGGACTAAACTGTCCTTCCGGCCACTGTCCACGGACGGCTGGCCTCTGCGCTGAGATGTGCAGACGCCCGTCAACCGTAGGAGACGTCATGCCGGCAATCGTCCTGATCGGAGCCCAGTGGGGCGACGAGGGGAAGGGCAAAGCCACCGACCTGCTCGGTGGTCGCGTGCAGTGGGTGGTTCGCTACCAGGGCGGCAACAACGCCGGTCACACCGTCGTGCTGCCCAATGGCGACAAGTTCGCGCTGCACCTGATCCCGTCCGGAATCCTCACCCCCGACGTGACCAACGTGATCGGCAACGGCGTGGTCGTCGACCCGGGCGTGCTGCTCACCGAGCTCGCGGGCCTCGAGGACCGTGGTGTGGACACCGACCGGCTGCTGCTCAGCGCCGATGCGCACCTGATCATGCCGTACCACGTGGCCATCGACAAGGTCACCGAGCGCTACCTCGGCAACCGGAAGATCGGCACGACCGGCCGTGGAATCGGCCCGTGCTACCAGGACAAGATCGCCCGCGTCGGGGTCCGCGCGGCCGACGTCCTGGACGAGAAGATCCTCACTCAGAAGGTCGAGGCGGCACTGGAATTCAAGAACCAGGTGCTGGTCAAGATCTACAACCGCAAGGCCCTCGACCCCCAGCAGGTCGTCGACGAGGTGCTCGCGCAGGCGGAGGGCTTCAAGCACCGCATCGCCGACACCCGGCTCCGGCTGAACCAGGCCCTCGACGCGGGCGAGACGGTGCTCCTGGAAGGCTCCCAGGGCACGCTGCTCGACGTCGACCACGGCACCTACCCGTACGTGACGTCCTCGAACCCCACCTCCGGCGGCGCCGCGGTGGGCTCGGGCATCGGCCCCACCAAGATCACCACGGTGCTCGGGATCCTCAAGGCGTACACCACGCGCGTCGGCTCCGGTCCGTTCCCGACGGAGTTGTTCGACGAGTTCGGCGAGTACCTGGCGGACAAGGGCGGGGAGGTCGGCGTGACCACCGGTCGCGGCCGCCGCACCGGCTGGTTCGACGCGGTCATCGCCCGGTACGCCACCCGCGTCAACGGCATCACCGACTACTTCCTCACCAAGCTGGACGTGCTCTCCAGCCTCGAGACCATCCCGATCTGCGTCGCATACGACGTGGACGGCGAGCGGGTCGAGGAGATGCCGATGTCGCAGACCGGCGTGCACCACGCCAAGCCGATCTACGAGGAGATGCCCGGCTGGTCCGAGGACATCTCGGCCGCCCGCACCTTCGAGGACCTGCCGGCCAACGCGCAGGCGTACGTGCTGCGACTCGAGGAGCTCTCCGGCGCGTACATGTCGTGCATCGGCGTCGGCCCCGGCCGCGACGAGACCATCGTCCGCCGGGACGTTCTGCGCTGACCTCAGCGTCGACACAATCGGCACCGACAACCCTGCCCCGCGTACCCGTACGCGGGGCAGGGTTGTCTCCGGAGGTGTTGTCCCTGCGTTCAGCCGACCAGCAGCTCGGCCCGCCCGATGTGCAGCGGACGCTCGGTGGCCGTCGGCAGCCCACACTCCGCGGCCCGCTCGTGGGCCCCGGTGGTCGGCAGCACCGCCTGCACGGTGACGGTCAGCGACCGCGGGTCCCACCGCCGTGCGGGCGCGAGGATCTGCACCAGCGCGGTGACGTCGAAGGTGAACCCGACCGCGGCCGTCCCCGGCCCCGGGTCGGCGTCGAGGCCGAACGCCGCGAAGGTGCCGGCCAGGTGCTGGTCCGGGAGGGCATCGGCGGTCGGGTCGGGGGCGTTGAGGTACACCTGGTAGGCGACGCCGGGGGTGCGGTCCGCAGCGAGTCCGTCGACGGCGAGCAACACCGCCCCGAAGCCCGCGGCGGCGGCGGTCTCCGGCGCGTGCGCCACCGTTTCCAGACAGCTGTCGGGGACGACGAGTTGCGTGGTGACCCGATCCGTCACCTCGAACGGGCCGTCGGTGGCGGCGACGCGCATCGGTGTCGGCGCGACGGCGACCAGGCGCCGCGAGGACGCCGACGCCTGCGGCTGGTCGTCGTAGCGGTAGCCGAGTTGCTCGGTATGGTCGAGGACGTCGCCGACCCGGCAGCGCACCGGCGTCCCGGTCGGGTCGAAGAATTCGAACTCCGCATCGATCCAGGCCGGGTCCGACGGATTCGAGTGGCGTTCGAGCCACTGCACCCACAGCCGGTCGAGGTTTGCGTGATGCAGCCAGTACACGGGGTCGAGGGCGCCGCGGACGGCGCTGCTCATCAGGGCGCCGGGCTCCGAGTCGCACCCGCTGCCGCCCACCGCGACGCGGACGCTGCCGTGCGGCACGTTTTCGAGCTGACCGGAGAACCCGGTGCGGTTCGGCTCCGCGAACGACGGCTGCCACATGGCGGTGAACGTGGAGGTGATGCTCGGGCTCAACGCGGCGCCCGCCATCACGTCGGCGTTGCGCAGCGGGGACGGCAGGGCCAGAGGGTTCGGCGAGCCGTCCGGCAGCCGGAGGCCGGTGTCGCGGAACGGGTGTGGCAGCGCGTTCTGCGGGGCAGGGTTGCCGTAGTTCCAGTAGGGCAACGCGAAGTCGGTGGGCCCGCCGTTGGCGGCGACGGTGTCCCGGACGATCAGCTCGAAGTAGTGCAGGTGCATCCGGTGCCAGGGTAGGAAGAACCAGTTGCCGTGGCCGCTGCTCGCGGCGCCCGCGGCGGCGACGGCGGCGTCGAAACGCGCTCGTAGCCCGGCCTGGAAGGCCCAACTGGTGGGGTCGTGCGCCGGCCGCGACTGCATGGTCCGCACCGCCTCTGCGTAGGCCAGCAGGGTCGGGTCCCAGGACGCGTCGGTGCTCAGCCGCCAAACGTTGCGGCGGACCCGTGGCAGCGGGTCCGCCCCTCGGCTCTCCGCCGTCGCCTGCAGGCGGTCCAGGTGCAACACGATCTCCGGTCCCGCCACGTCCGTCGCGCTCGCCTCCGGCTCACCGAGCACCGTGACCTTGAACCGGCGGACGGCGGCGGCGGTCTCCGCGCAGTAGGTCGGTGCCAGGTCCTGTGCGGGCAGGCAGTGCGGGTCCCAGTTGCGCAGCGCCGTCTGCAGCTTGCCGACCGCGTCCCCCGACGCGTTGCGGGCAGTCGACATGCGGTCGAGTCCGCCGGCGATTGCGGTCAGCACGTCGTCGCCATGGAACAGGACAGAACAGATCATCAACAGGCTCCCCGGCATTTCTGGGACAGGTGCGGTTCCGCAGTTCCTCAATCTTGGTGCTGGACCCGTCCGCGGTCGCGCGTAGTGGACTACCTGTTACGCCGCGGGCCGGGTGGAAGCGCTCCGACGGCGTTTCGGGCCTGGGAGAGGCTTTGCGGTGCGCCAGGGTCCCGGTAATGCGCTTCCGGACGGCCGCTCGTCGAATTCCGGTGATTCCGAGGCGGTGTCGGCGACGGTAAGGACGGTCTGCCGATGTTCGGCACCCCCGCCCAGGGGGCGCGGAGGCCTCGCAGCCGGGGGGACTAGAAGAGCGTCGGCTCGTCGAAACCCGGCACGTGCTCGAGGGCGAGCAGCACGCGCTTGGTGACGGCGCCGCCGTGGGCGGAGAACCCGCCGACCTTGCCGCCGGCGGCAAGCACCCGGTGGCACGGGACCAGCAGCGGAATCGGGTTGCGCCCCAACGCCTGTCCGACGGCTTGCGCCGCGCCGGGGCTGCCGACCCGGTCGGCCACCTGCCCGTAGGTGAGGGTGGACCCGGCCGTGATCGTCCTGGTCACGGCGTACACCCGCGCATCGAAATCGGGAACCTGGCTCAGGTCGAGCGGCACCTGAGCGCTGGGGTCCCGGCCGCTGACCAGCAACTCGGTGACGGCCTCGACGGCCCGCCGGCCGACGGCGTCCGGATCCGATTCGACAGCGGCAGGGAACTCGGCCCGGATCCGTTCTCGGGTGGCGACGTCGCTGCCCTCCGGCAACTGGACCCCGACCACGCCGCGATCGCCCCAGGCCAGTGCGCACCGCCCGATCGCGGTGTCGAAGAGGGTGTATCGGACGTCGGGCACGACCCCAGTATGCGTCAGGGGCGAGGAGTCGACCGGCGCATGCAGTCCAGTTGAGTGGAACTGGACCCCTTCAGTTGTGGGCCCGTTCTAGTGGTGCGGCGCGGACTTCGTCAGGAACTCGACGTTCTGCCGGGCCCGGACCGCCTCCAGGTCGTGGCGGGCGCGGGCGGCGTCGCGTTCCTCCGGAAGCACTCCGGCCAGCGGTGCAGCCGGGCGGAACTGCTCGAGCCGGAAGACCTGGCCGCCGTTCGAGCGGAGGGCGGCGAGGTAGAGCACGGCGGCGCCGAGGATGAGGGCGAGGATGGTCAGCGCGGGGATCATGTGCTCATCCTGCGGGCGACTGGACTTATTGCAAATATCCAGTTTTGTGTATCTGGACCCTTCGGCTCGCTGGGGTGTCGTCGCGGCACGGCGGCGAGGTGGTTCCCCGGCGCCGCCACCAGCTGGCATTGAAATCAATGGCCATTGACTCAATACTGGCCTCTATGGCAGTGAGAGTGCTCGGCGCAACAACCCTGGCCCGCGACCTCGGCAAGTGGCAGGGCGACCAGGGCCGGGGCGACGAACCGAGGGACGCGGACAGGGCAGGCGACGACCGGGGCGGCCGCCGCAGGCTGAGCGTGCCCGCGTACCGGGCGCTCGCGGACAGCGTGCGTCTGCTGGTCCTCGACGGCCGGATTCCGATCGGCGTCGCGCTGCCCAGCGAGCGCGACCTGGCGGCGGTCCTGGAGCTGAGCCGGACCACCATCACCTCGGCATACGCCGTCCTGCGCGAGGAGGGCTACCTGCAGAGCAGGCAGGGTTCGCGCAGCACCGTCGCGCTGCCGGCCGTCGTCGGCGGTGCGGGCCGGTCCGGGGGAGTGGTGCGGACCGCGGCGTCGCTCCGGGCGGTGTCCGCGGACGAGGAGGGCTCGGCGCCGCCGGTGGACCTGACCTGCGCCGCCATGTCCGCGGCCGTCCCGCAGGTGCAGGCCGCGTTCGCGTCGGCCCTGGAGGAACTGCCGGCGCACCTCGCCGGTCACGGGATGGAACCGGCCGGCATCGAGGTGCTCCGCAGGGCGGTCGCCGACCGCTACTGCCGACGCGGGCTGCCCACCGAGCCCGAACAGATCATGATCACCTCCGGCGCCCAGCAGGCGCTGGTGCTGCTCCTCGGGCTGCTCACCGCGCCCGGTGAGCGGGTGCTGATCGACCACCCGACCTACACCAACGCCATCGAGGCGATCAGGCGCGCGGGTGCCCGGCCGGTGCCGGTACCGCTCCGGCTGTCCGAACAGGGCTGGGATCTCGACGGAATCCGCAGCAGCGCAAGGCAAACCGCGGCCAGACTGGCCTACCTGATCCCGGACTTCCACAACCCGACCGGATTCTGCCTCGACGAGCCGGGCCGCGCGGAGCTGGTCGAGATCGCGCGCGAGACGTCGATGACGCTGATCGTCGACGAGACGATGACGGACCTGGGCCTCGACATGGACGCGCCGCCGCCGGTGGCCTCGTTCGCGCGGGGGCCGGGGCGTGCGCAGGTGATCACCGTCGGCTCGGCGTCCAAGGCGTTCTGGCCGGGACTGCGGATCGGCTGGATCCGGGCCGAGACGTCGATGATCGGGGCGCTGGTCGCGTCCCGGTCTGCCCAGGACCTGGGCACCGCGGTGCTGGAACAGCTGGCCACGGTACCGCTGATCGAGGGGGCGGAGCTGGTGCTGCCGCAGCGCCGCGAGCAGCTGCGCAGGCGGCGGGGCGCCCTGCTCGAGGCGGTGGCGGAGGAGCTGCCGCAGTGGCGGTGCCAGGTCGGCAGCGGCGGGATGGCGCTGTGGTTTCAGCTGCCCGCGCCGATGTCGACGGCGCTGGCAGCGACCGCGCCGTACCACGGGGTGCTGCTCGCCGCGGGTCCCCGTTTCGGCGTCGAGGGCGCCTTCGAGCGCTACGTGCGACTGCCCTACGCGCTCGACGAGGAGTCCCTGCGGGCCGGGGTGCGGGGCGTCGCCGCCGCGTACCGCGCGCTGGACGGCGGCGTCGAACGGGTGCGCCCGGCCATGGTGGTGTGAGGCATCCTTGTCGCAGCAGGACGCTCGGCCGGGGTGGCCCGGCCGAGCGTCTTGCCGTGCGGGGTGGAGCGGCTCAGCTCCAGATCGTGTCGATGTCGGTCGCGGTACGGGCCGGCGGCGCCGGCTCGTCGGTGGCGGTGCGCGAGAAGCGCGGCGCCGGGTAGTGCTGGGTGACGCCGTCGATCTCGACCAGCGACCCGCGGGCCGCGATGTGCGGGTTGTCCGAGGCCTCGGCGAACGTGAGCACCGGGGTGGCGCAGGCGTCGGTGCCGTCGAAGATCGCGGCCCACTCGTCGCGGGTCTTGGACAGGAAGCGCTCGGTGAACACCTTGCGCAGCTCGGGCCACGCCTTCGTGTCGTTCTGCGCGGGCAGTTCGGCCGGGTCCAGCTCGAGACCCTCGAGCAGCACCGCGTAGAACTGGCGCTCGATGGCGCCGACCGCCATGTACTTGCCGTCGGCGGTCTCGTAGGTGTCGTAGTACGGGGCGCCGGTGTCGAGCATGTTCACCCCGCGCTCGTCGGACCACACGCCCTGGCCGCGGAAGCTCCAGATCATGTGCGAGAGGGCGAGGGTGCCGTCCACCATCGCCGCGTCGACGACCTGGCCCTGGCCGGAGTTCTGCCGCTCGACCAGTGCGGCGAGGATGCCGAACAGCAGGAACATCGAGCCGCCGCCGAAGTCGCCGACCATGTTCAGCGGCGGCACCGGCCGCTCACCCTGACGGCCGATCGCGTGCAGCACGCCGGTCAGCGAGATGTAGTTGATGTCGTGGCCGGCGGACTGCGCCAGCGGGCCCTCCTGGCCCCAGCCGGTCATCCGGCCGTAGACCAGGCGCGGGTTGCGGGCGAGCGCCGCGTCGGGCCCGAGGCCCATCCGCTCGGTGACGCCGGGGCGGAAGCCCTCGATCAGCACGTCGGCGCGCTCGATCAGTCCCAGGACCTTCTCGATGTCGGCGGGGTCCTTGAGGTTCGCCTCGACGATGCGGCGCCCGCGCTGGGTCTGGTCGTGAGGCAGGTCGGGGCCGGGGATCATGCCGGCGCGCTGCACCCGGATCACGTCGGCGCCGAGGTCGGCGAGCAGCAGTGCGGCGTGCGGGCCGGGGCCGATCCCGGCGAGCTCGATGACTCGGACGCCCGCGAGGGGGCCCTTCCCCGACCCGGGCTGAGCGACGGGGGATGTAACGGCGGCGTCTTCGGCGGACACGGTTCTCCTCGTTCTGGGTCTGGCGTTCTGGGCATGGTGGGGCGTGTTGAACAGACGTTAACTTGATTCTGCGGTGGGGTGTGCCGCGGGTCACGGGTGGGCGGGGTATTGCCTGTTCCGCCGTCGCCGAGCACAGTGGAGCGATGACGTTCCCCGGTCGGCTCGTCGCGTTCATCGCCAGCACCGATCTGGACGTGTCGTCGATGTTCTACGTCGACACGCTCGGTCTCCGGCTCGTCGAGCGCACCCAGTTCGCCCTGGTCGTCGACGGGGGCGGCACCTACCTGCGGGTCACGCTGGTGCAGGCCAAGGAGGACACCGGGTACACGGTGCTCGGCTGGCAGCTCGACGACCTGGACGCCGGCGTGGACGAGCTGCGGTCCAAGGGGGTGGAGTTCACCCGGTACCAGGGCATGGATCAGGACGAGCACGACGCGTGGACCGCCCCCGACGGCACCCGCGTCGCCTGGTTCCGGGACCCGCACGGCAACGTGCTCTCGCTGCACCAGACGGCCGCGGGGCAGGCGTCAGCCCAGTAGCTCGCCCCACACGAAACCGGCCAGCAGGACCGCGAATCCGCCCATCTCCCCGACGATGAGCAGCGTCATCGACAGGTGCAGGCCGACGCCGCCGTGCGCGAACTGGTTGTCGGTGTCGCGCCGTGCGCCGTGCAATACGTAGCTGCCGATCGCCGAGACGAAGAAGAACACCGCCGTCGCCGCCGCGGTCAGGTTCAGCCAGGTCGGCCACGCGCTGAGCTCGACGAACACCGCGATGAGCAGCGTCGCAAACGAGTACATGAGGGCGGCGCGGTGCGCGATGTCGACGTACGGGTGCGCCAGGTGGTTCTCGGAGAGCGCCATCTGCCGGTACTTCCACACCCCGAGGCCGAGCGCCAGCAGGAAGAGGAGTCCGGCGGCGAGCAGCGTCAGCGTGGTGTCGATCCCCAGGTCCATCCGGACATTGTGGCCTGACCGCGGCGGCTGACCCGGTGTCCGGATCCGGTCTGGCACAGTGACGCCCGTGAGCACGGGCGCGGAGGTACTGGTCGGTCTGGCGATCGTGGTGGGGCTGGTGGGGATCGTGGTGCCGATCCTGCCCGGCGCGCTGCTGATCTTCGGGGCGATTGCGGTGTGGGCGATCGTCGAGGGCACGGGCAGCGCGTGGGCGGTGTTCGGTGTCGCCTCGGCCGCGCTGGTGGTGTCGGGCGTCGTCAAGTACACCTGGCCGGGACGCCGGATGCGCGACGCCGGGGTACCGACGCGGTCGCTGGTTGTCGGCGGGTTGCTCGGCATCGTCGGCTTCTTCGTGGTGCCGGTGATCGGTCTGCTGATCGGATTCCTGCTGGGCACCTACCTGGCCGAGGCGGGCCGTCGGCGCACCCATGCCGACGCCTGGCGTGCCACGGTGCACGCCACCAAGGCGGTGGGACTGTCGATGCTGGTGGAACTGCTCGGCGCCCTGGTCGCGGCCGGAATCTGGTTCGGCGCAGTCCTTCTCGCCTAGCTGTGGGCCGCTCTCAGCTGGGGGACGGGTCGGTCAGCCGGTACCAGGCGCGGGCGTTGCCGCTGAGCACGGCGTCCAGGTCGTCGCCGACTGCCTCGGTCACCAGGTCCAGGTCCGCGGCCTCGAAGGCCCGTCGCGCCCGGGTCCCGGGGAGGTCCGTGCCGAACATCAGCGCCGACGGGTTCACCGCGTGCAGGCGGCGCAGGGCGTCGCCGACGTCGTCGATGGTGGCCCGGCCGAACCCGGTGGCCTTGACCTTCGCGCCCCGGTCCACCAGGTCCAGCAGGTACGGCAGCCCGCGGGTGGACATGCCCAGATGGTCGATGCTCACCGCGGGGAGCTTCTTGAACACCGGTTCCAGGGACAGCAGCAGCGAGGCGTCCACGTAGAACTCGGCGTGCCAGCCGGCGAGGTCCCAGGCGCGCAGGGCCAGCGTCGTCAACAGCTTCATGTCGGTTGCGCTGCGCCGTAGGTTGAACCGCAACGCGCGGACCCCGGCCCGGTCCAGCGCGAGGATGTCCTCGTCGGTGGCGTCGGCGTCGAGTTGGGCGACTCCCACCCAGCCGGGACCCAGCTCCTGCAGGGCCGCGAACAGGTACGACTGGTCGGTGCCCTGGTACGAGGCGGTCACCACGGCGCCGCCGTCCACCCCGAATCCGTCGACGCGGGCGCGGTAGTCGGCGATGGTGAACGGCTCGGGGAGGTAGCCGTTGTTCTCGACCAGCGGGAACCGGGGATCGAGGATGTGAACGTGAGCGTCAAACACGATAAGAGCATGCCACCTGTGTGGGAAAACACTGCGGCGCCCGACCCGTGACGGGTCGAGCGCCGCAGTACCGTTCGGAAACTACTTCTTGGAAGCGCGCAGCATGTCCTCGCGCTCGACGACCTTGATGCGCTCGCGGCCCTCGGGCTCGCCGAGCGAACGCTCGTGGGCGTCGAGGCGGTACCAGCCGTCCCAGGTGGTGTAGGGGACCTGCTTCTCGTCGAGGAACTTCACCACTGCGTCCTCGTCGGGCTCGGCGGCGCCGACCAGGTCGGGGGCGTCCGCGAGCAGGTTCGCCACGGTCTCGTTGGCGTCACCCTTGGTGTGGCCGATGAGGCCGACGGGGCCGCGCTTGATCCAGCCCGTGACGTAGGTGCCCGCCAGTGGCGCGCCGTCGTCGCCGATGACGCGGCCGGCCTCGTTGGGGACCGTGCCGGCCTGCTCGTCGAACGGCAGCTTGGCGATGTTCTGCGAGAGGTAGCCGACGGCGCGGTAGACGGCCGTGACGTCCCAGTCGTTGAACTTGCCGGTGCCCTTGACGTTGCCGGTGCCGTCGAGCGCGGTGCGCTCGGTACGCAGACCGACGACCTTGCCGTCCTCGCCGAGGACCTCGGTGGGGGACTCGAAGAAGTGCAGGAACAGCTTGTGCGGGCGGTTGCCCACGTCGCGGATGGCCCAGTCCTGCAGGGTGTTCGCGACCATGTCGACCTGCTTGGAGCCGCGGCGGGCGGCCTCGGAGCCCTCGTCGTAGTCGATGTCCTCGGGGTCGACGATGACCTCGATGGTCGGGGAGTGGTCGAGTTCGCGCAGTTCGAGCGGGGTGAACTTGGCCTGCGCGGGTCCGCGGCGTCCGAAGACGTGGACCTCGACGGCCTTGTTGTTCTTGAGGCCCTCGTAGACGTTGGCCGGGATCTCGGTCGGCAGCAGTTCGTCGCCGGTCTTGGCGAGGACCCGCGCGACGTCGAGGGCGACGTTGCCGACGCCGAGGACGGCGACCTTCTCGGCGTCGAGGGGCCACTCGCGGGGCACGTCGGGGTGGCCGTCGTACCAGGAGACGAAGTCGGCGGCGCCGTAGCTGCCGTCGAGGTCGATGCCGGGGATGTCGAGGGCGCGGTCGGCGTTGGCGCCGGTGGAGAAGATGACGGCGTCGTAGTAGCGACGCAGGTCTTCGAGGTTGATGTCGGTGCCGTAGTCGATGTTGCCGAGCAGGCGGACCTGGTCCTTGTCGAGCACCTTGTGCAGGGCGGTGATGATGCCCTTGATGCGGGGGTGGTCGGGCGCGACGCCGTAGCGGATCAGGCCGAAGGGGGCCGGCATGCGTTCGAAGAGGTCGATCGAGACGCCGCGGCCGGCGGCGGTATCGGATTTCATCAGGGCGTCGGCGGCGTAGATGCCGGCCGGACCGGCCCCGACGATGGCCACGCGCAGTGGGCGGGCGAGGTTCTGAGTCATCGGAAACGAACTACCTTTTCGATTAGCGGACAGGCGGCGCGGTGCTCTGGATCAGGCAAAGGTGGAGAGCTTTCAGCTTAAGCTAAGCCCTGCCTAACGTCCTGTCCGGTCCAGGACAGTCGTGTCCGGTCCCAGGCGCAGGCGGCAGTCTTCGATCATGCACCGCCCGGCCCCGGATGGGTAGACCACCGACATTTGAGGGGCCACAAACAGCGGTTGTGTCAAGGCATTGTTGTGGGGGTCGACCAGGGCCGCAACCATTCGAGTCACGGCTGAGCGAAACCCTTCACCGCCTCGCGGGCGCCGCGTAGCAATGCTCCTCATGACCGAGACGCTCGCCCGCCGCGCCCCGGCCGCCGCCACCCGGCCCGGGACGGCGGCGCCCAGGGAGGCCCCCGCCGGGGCCACGCCGCGCCGGCTTCGCCGCGGCGGCCGGGCCGCAGTGCCGCTGCTGCCGGTCCTGGTCTTCCTGGGGTTGTGGCAGCTCGCCGCGGTCAGCGGGCTGTGGAACGAGATCTTCGTGCCGTACCCGGCGACCGTCTGGCGCGCCGCGGTCGATGCCTCCACCACCCACGACGGGGTCCGCGGCTACCAGGGACACCTGCTGTGGGAGCACCTGTACATGACGCTGCGCCGGGTCACGGCGGGCGTGGTGATCGGCGTGGCCGTCGGGGTGGCGCTCGGTCTGGCGATGGGCACCGTCGGCTGGTTGCGCCGCATCCTCGAACCCTGGCTGACGTTCCTGCGGGCGCTGCCGCCGCTGGCCTACCTGTTCCTGCTGGTGATCTGGCTCGGGATCGACGAGGCGCCGAAGATCGCCCTGCTCGCCCTCGCGGCGCTGCCGCCGGCCGCCGTCGCCACGACCGCCGCGGTGCTCGCGGCCCCGGTCGGCCTGATCGAGGCCGCGCGTGCCCTCGGTGCCACCCGGGCCCAGGTGATCCGCGACGTGGTGGTGCCCTCCGCGCTGCCGGAGACCTTCACCGGGGTGCGTCTCGCGGTCGGCATCGCCTACTCGTCGGTGGTCGCCGCGGAACTGTTCAACGGCCTGCCCGGAATCGGCGGCATGGTCAAGGACGCCTCGAACTACAACAACACACCGGTGGTGCTGGTGGGCATCGTCGCCATCGGACTGTCCGGACTCGTCATCGACGCCCTGCTGCGTGCCGCCGAACGGCGCGCGGTGCCCTGGAGAGGAAATCTATGAGTAACCCCGTCAGTCGTGCCCGCCGGGTGCTGGCCGTCGCCGTGGCCGGAGCGGTCCTCGCGCTGGGCGTGGCGGCCTGCTCGGTCGACTCGTCGGCGAGCAACGACAAGCCGACCATCCGCGTTGCGTACCAGTCCTTTCCGAGTGGCGACCTGGTGGTCAAGAACGGTCACTGGCTCGAGGACGCGTTGCCCGGCTACAACGTCAAGTGGACGAAGTTCGACTCCGGAGCGGACGTCAACACCGCGTTCGTCGCGGGCGAGGTCGACTTCGGCGCGATCGGATCGAGCCCGGTGGCGCGCGGACTGTCGGCGCCGCTGAACATCCCGTACCAGGTTGCGTTCGTGCTCGACGTGGCCGGCGACAACGAGGCGCTCGTCGCCCGGAACGGCACCGGCATCGAGTCCGTGGCCGACCTGCGTGGCCGGAAGATCGGCACCGCGTTCGCCTCCACCGCCCACTACAGCCTGCTGGCCGCGCTGAACCAGGCCGGCCTGTCGGCCTCCGACGTGCAGCTGGTGGACCTGCAGCCGCAGGCCTCGCTCGCGGCGTGGCAGCGCGGCGACGTCGACGCGGTCTACACCTGGCTGCCGACGCTCGACGAGCTCCGCCGCGGCGGCAAGACCCTGATCACGAGCCGTGAGCTGGCCGCCGCCGGCAAGCCCACCCTCGACCTGGGCGTGGTGTCCGCGGACTTCGCCGCCGCGCACCCCGAGGTCGTCGACGCCTGGCGCACGGCCCAGGCGCGGGCCCTGACCGCCATCGCCGACGACCCGGCCGCGGCGGCCGAGGCGGTGGCAGCGGAGATCGGAAGCACGCAGCAGGACGCGGCCGCACAGCTGAAGCAGGGCGTCTTCCTCGCGCCCGCCGCGCTGTCCTCGCCGGACTGGCTCGGCACCGAGGGCGCGCCCGGCAACCTGGCGAACAACCTGCACAGCGCCGCGCAGTTCCTGGCCGAGCAGAAGCAGATCGGTGCCGCGCCGGACCTGGCCGTCTTCCAGCAGGCGCTGTACGTGGAGGGACTGCCCGGTGCCGTCCAGTGACGCGGAGCCGCACGTCCGGCTCGGCGACGTCACCCATTTGTACGGGGAGGTCACCGCGGTCGGGCCGCTCTCGCTCGACGTGCCCGCCGGGGAGTTCCTGGTGCTGGTCGGGGCGTCCGGCTGCGGCAAGAGCACCCTGCTTCGGCTGATCGCCGGCTTCGAGCGACCGACCGCGGGCGAGATCAGCGTCGCGGGCGTGTCCCCGGAACCGGGTGTGAGCGCGGGCGTGGTGTTCCAGCAGCCGCGGCTGTTCCCGTGGCGCAGCGTCGGGGGCAATGTCGACCTGGCGCTCGAGTACGCCGGGGTGCCGCGGTCGGAGCGGGCCGCGCGGCGCGAGGAGCTGCTCGTGCGGGTCGGTCTCGACGCCGTGTCGGACCGGCGGATCTGGGAGATCTCCGGCGGCCAACAGCAGAGGGTGGCCATCGCACGGGCACTGGCCGCGGACACCTCGCTGCTGCTGCTCGACGAGCCGTTTGCCGCGCTGGACGCCCTGACTCGCGAGCGGCTCCAGGAGGATCTGCGGGCGGACGGCGCGGCATCCCGTCGAACCACTGTGTTCGTCACGCACGGTGCGGACGAGGCGGTCTTCCTCGGATCGCGCATCGTCGTACTCGGCCGGCGGCCGGGCCGGATCGCGCTGGATCTGACGGTGGACCTGCCGCGTTCGGGGGTCGACCCGGACGAGTTGCGGGGGTCGCCGCGATTCGCCGCGCTGCGTGCTCAGGTGGGGCACGCGGTCAAGGAGGCTGCCGCCGCGTGAGCCGCTCCGGGAGGTTGTGAAAAACTGTCCCCATGAGCTACGCAGGCGACATCACTCCCGAGCAGGCATGGGACCTGCTGCGCGAGCATCCCGGGGCGGTCCTCGTCGACTGTCGTACCGACGCGGAGTGGCGGTTCGTCGGGGTTCCGGACACCTCGGAACTGGGCCGGACCCCGGTGTTGATCGAGTGGGTCAGCGTCAGTGGCGCCCGCAACGACAACTTCGTCGACCAGCTCAAGGAAGCCGGCATCACCGGCGGCGAGGCGCGCGAGGTCGTGTTCCTGTGCCGTTCGGGCCAGCGTTCCATCGGCGCGGCCGAGGCCGCGACCGCGGCCGGAATCGGCCCGTCCTACAACGTTCTCGACGGCTTCGAGGGTGGCATCGGCGCGGACGGTCACCGCGGCGCAGCCGGCTGGCGCGCGGTCGGACTTCCCTGGAGGCAATCATGAGTGGCATTCCCCGCGGCGGCGCGTTCCACAAGGAACTGCCCCCGAACGTCGGCCTGGGCACCCTCGGGGTGCGGGGCGGTGTGATGCGTACCGGCTTCGAGGAGACCTCGGAGGCGATGTTCCTCAACTCGGGGTTCGTCTACGAGTCGGCCGGTGCGGCGGAGGCCGCCTTCACCGGCGAGGTCGACCACTTCGTGTACTCGCGGTACGGCAACCCGACCGTGAAGATGTTCGAGGAGCGGATGCGCCTGATCGAGGGCGCCGAGGCCTGCTTCGCCACCGCGAGCGGCATGTCCGCGGTGTTCACCGCGCTCGGCGCACTGCTCGGCGCCGGTGACCGGCTGGTCGCCGCCCGCAGCCTGTTCGGCTCCTGCTTCGTGGTGTGCAACGAGATCCTGCCCCGCTGGGGCGTCGAGACCGTCTTCGTCGACGGCGACGACCTCGAGCAGTGGGAGCAGGCACTGTCGGTGCCGACGACCGCGGTGTTCTTCGAGACGCCCTCCAACCCGATGCAGTCGCTGGTCGACGTGCCGCGGGTCTCCGAGATGGCGCACGCCGCCGGCGCGAAGGTGGTGCTGGACAACGTCTTCGCGACGCCGCTGCTCCAGCGCAGCCTCGACCTCGGCGCGGACGTGGTGGTCTACTCCGGCACCAAGCACATCGACGGCCAGGGCCGGGTGCTCGGCGGTGCGATCCTCGGCAGCGAGGAGTTCATCGACGGGCCGGTCAAGAACCTGATGCGCCACACCGGCCCCGCGCTGAGCCCGTTCAACGCGTGGACCCTGCTCAAGGGCCTCGAGACCATGCCGGTCCGGCTGCGGCACACGGTGGACTCCACGCTGCAGATCGCGAAGTTCCTGGAGGGACACAAGGCGATCCGCTGGGTGAAGTACCCGTACCTGGAGTCGCACCCGCAGTACGACCTGGCGAAGCGGCAGATGAGCGGCGGCGGCACCGTCGTCACCTTCGAACTCGAGGCCCCCGAGGGCGAGGGCAAGAAGCGGGCCTTCGAGATGCTCGACGCGCTGCGCGTCATCGACATCTCGAACAACCTCGGCGACGCCAAGTCGCTGATCACCCACCCGGCCACCACCACGCACCGCGCGATGGGGCCGGAGGGTCGCGCGGCGGTCGGGATCACCGACGGCGTGGTGCGGCTCTCGGTGGGTCTCGAGGACGTCGAGGACCTGCTCGCGGACCTGGCCGGCGCGCTCGACTAGTCGAGCCAATCCGGCGGCCGACGCCGGCCGCCGGGCACGTAGCGAACTCTCGGAGGTCAGTGTGTCGGTGGCAGGTGCGGCGATGGTCGGGCGCGGTGCGCCTGTTCCGCGTCGGCGTCGAGGGCGGATGGTCGCCGCGGCGCTGATCGCGGTGGTGGCGACGTTCGCGTCGGCGGCCTGCGGCGGCTCGACCGGTACCGGGGGCGCCGACGCGTCCGGCGGCGCGTCCGCCGGCGACGGCACGTTCCCGGTGACCGTGCGGTCCGGGGCGTCGGGATCAGGCGACGAGGTGACGATCGCCGCGCGGCCGGAGGCCGTGGTCTCGCTCAGTCCCACCGCCACCGAGACGCTGTGGGCGCTCGGCGCCGGCGAGCAGGTGGTGGCCGTCGATGCGCTGTCCGACTACCCGGCGGGCGTGCCGACGACCGACCTGTCCGGCTTCTCCCCGAACGTGGAGGCGGTCCTCGGCTACCAGCCGGACCTGGTGATCGCGATGGACGACACCGGCGGACTGGTCTCCGGGCTGAAGGCGGCCGGGGTGCCGACCCTGCTGCTGCCCGCGGCCGCCGACCTCGACGACGCGTACTCGCAGATCGAGCGGATCGGCGCGGCCACCGGACACCTGCCCGACGCGGCGGCGCTGGTGGCGTCCATGCGCGGGGAGATCGACGCGGCGGTGGCGGCGGCCCCGCCCCGTGCCGAGCCGTTCACCTCGGGCGGAGCCCCGGGTCGTGCATCGACCTCGGGCGGAGCCTCGGGCCGTGTATCCACCTACTTCCACGAACTCGACGACACCCTCTTCACCATCTCGGGCCAGACCTTCCTCGGCGAGATCTACGGCCTGTTCGGGCTGCGGAGCATCGCCGACGCGGCCGGCGCCGGGGACGCCTACCCGCAGCTGTCGGCCGAGTACGTGGTGGCCGCCGACCCCGACCTGATCTTCCTGGCCGACGGCCAGTGCTGCGGGGTCACCACGGAGAAGGTTGCCGCCCGGCCCGGCTGGTCCGGGATGGCCGCGGTCCGGGACGGCCGGGTGCACGTGCTCGACGAGGACGTCTCGAGCCGCTGGGGCCCGCGGGTGGTGGACCTGGTGACCGCGATCGGCGGCGTGCTCGCCGCCCAGCCGGCGCCCGTCGGGTGACCGTCCCGGCCGCCGGCGCCGGGCCCGCCGGGACCACGGCGGCGTCGCGCGTCGACACCGGGCCGCGCCGGGGACGGTCCGCGCTGGTGCTCGCGGCGGCAGTCCTGATCCTGATGGCCGCGCTGCTCGTCGGGGTGCTGGTCGGCCCGGCCGGGCTCACCGCCCGGTCGGTGCTGCTGGATCTGCTCGACGCGATCCCCGGTGTGCACGTGGACTCGGGGCTGACCCCGCAACAGCACGCGATCCTGTGGCAGATCCGGCTGCCGCGGGTGGTGCTCGGTGCCCTCGTCGGCGCGACCCTGGCCATCGCGGGCGCCGCCTACCAGGGCGTCTTCCGGAACCCGTTGGCCGATCCGTACCTGCTCGGAGTGTCCAGCGGGGCCAGCCTCGGTGCGACGGTGGCGATCGTGGCCGGTGGCGCCGGCGTCGCCTACGGGGTGCCGGTCGCCGCGTTCGTCGGCGGGGTGCTCGCGGTGGCCGCGACGTACCTCCTGGGCCGCGGCATCGGCGGGGTCCGCAGCGAGGTGGTGATCATCCTGGCCGGCGTCGCGGTCGCGGCCTTCGCCAACGCCGTCCAGACCTTCCTGATGCAGCGCTACGACGAGACGCTGCGGCAGGTCTACAGCTGGCTGCTGGGCCGGCTCAGCACCGACGGCTGGACCGACATCCGGGTGGTGCTGCCGTACGTGGTGGTCGCCGCGGCGGTGATCCTGCTGCACCGGCGGACGCTGGACGTGATGGCCGTCGGTGACGTGGAGGCCGCCAGCCTTGGCGTGAATCCGGCTCGGGTGCGGCTGGTCCTGGTGGGCGCCGCGACCCTCGGCACGGCCGCGGTGGTCAGCGTCAGCGGGCTGATCGGGTTCGTCGGCATCGTGGTGCCGCACGCGATCCGACTGGTCGTCGGGCCCGGGCACCGGTTGCTGCTGCCGTTGTCGCTGCTGCTGGGTGCGGCGTTCCTGGTGCTCGCCGACGTGGTCGCTCGGTGGGCGCTGGCGCCGGCCGAGTTGCCGATCGGCGTGGTGACGGCCGCGATCGGTGCGCCGTTCTTCCTGCTGGTGCTGCGTCGCAGCCGGGGCGTGGCATGAGCGGGGGAGTCGGGGCGCCGGGTGTGCCGCCGGCCGTGGCGTGCGTGGGGCTCGGGGCGAGCCGGGGCGGCGTCCCGGTGCTCGACGGGATCGACCTGCTGGTGCGGCCCGGCGAGTGGGTCGCGATGGTGGGACCGAACGGCGCGGGCAAGACCACCCTGCTGCACGCCCTGGCCGGGCTGGTGCCGTCCACCGGGACGGTCACGGTCGGTGGCCTCGACCCGTCGCAGACCGCGCGCCGGGCGATGTCGCGGGTGGTGGCCCTGATGCCGCAGCGGCCGGTGGTGCCGGAGGGGGTGACGGTGACCGAACTGGTCCGGCTCGGACGCACGCCCCACGTGCCGAGGTTCGGCACCGAGTCCGCGCACGACCGCGACGTGGCCGACGAGATCATGGCGCGACTGGACCTGACCCGGTTGGCGCACCGACGCGTCACCGCGCTGTCCGGCGGCGAACTGCAGCGGGTGGGCCTGGCCCGCGCGCTGGCGCAGGAACCGCAGGTGCTGCTGCTGGACGAGCCGACCAGCGCACTCGACATCGGTCACCAGCAGCAGGTGCTGGACCTGGTGGAAAGCATGCGGGCGGCCGACGGCCTCACCGTGGTCGCGGCCATGCACGACCTGACGCTCGCCGCCCAGTACGCGCGCCGGCTGGTGCTGCTCGCCGGCGGCCGGGTGGTCGCGGACGGGACGCCGCGAGAGGTGTTGCAGGCGAAGACGATCGACCGGGTCTACGGCGCCCGGGTGGAGGTGCTGGACCGGCCCGGCGGGCTGGCGGTGCTGCCGGTTCGCAGCCGGCCGGGCGACGGCTCGGTGGCGGGCTGATGGAACTGGTCCTGCTGGGTACCGGCGCCGCGGACGGCTGGCCGAATCCGTTCTGTACCTGCGCGTCCTGCATGCTGGCCGCGGCCCGCGGCGACATCCGGGGGCAGACCTCCGCGTTGGTCGACGACGTGCTGCTGCTGGACTGCGGGCCGGAGGCGCCACGCGCGGCGGTCCGGTCGGGTCGCACCCTCGCCGGGGTGCGGCACGTCCTGCTCACCCACGCTCATCCGGACCACGTGGGCCCGGCGGCGTTGCTGTTCCGGTCGTGGGCGGGCCGGACCGAACCGCTGGACGTACTCGGCCCGCCGGAGGCGCTGGACCTGTGTCGCGACTGGGTCGGTCCGGACGACCCGGTGCGGTTCGTGCCGGTCGCGGCGGGGGATACGGTGACGTTGGGCGGGTACCTGGTGCGGGTGCTGGCCGCCACCCACTGGGCGGTGCGCGAGGGCGACGCCGTGCTCTACGACCTCGCCGGGCCGGACGGCCGAAGGTTGTTGTGGGCCACCGACACCGGGCCGCTGAGCGGGGCTGCCCTGGCCTGCGTCCGCGGCGCCGCCTACGACGCGGTGTTCCTGGAGGAGACGTTCGGCACGAAGACCGACCACGGCGGCGACCACCACGACCTGACCAGCTTCCCGCGGACGCTGGCGGCGCTCCGTGAGGCCGGCGCGGTCACCGACGGCACCGACGTGGTCGCCGTGCACCTGGGCCACCACAACCCGCCGCTGCCCGAGCTTGCCGAGCGGCTGAGTCATTGGGGTGCAAGGGTTCTCGACGACGGTGTGGTGGTGTCGATCGGCGGGGACTCGATCGGTGCGCCACCGCTCCGCCCGGCCGGCGCGTCCCGGACCTTGGTGCTGGGCGGCGCCCGGGCGGGAAAGTCCACCTACGCCGAACGTCTGCTCGCCGCCGAGCCGAGGGTGCTCTACCTGGCGACGGGCGGAACCGACGGCGGCGACGCCGACTGGGCGGTGCGGGTGGCCGCCCACCGGGCCCGGCGGCCCGAGGGCTGGCACACCGTCGAGACGGCGGACGCGGCGGTGGCGCTGCGGGGCGCGCGCGATCCGGTGCTGTTCGACTGCGTCGGCACCTGGCTGGCGGGCCGGCTCGACCACCATGATGCTTGGCGCAGTGGCGATTTCAGTGCGGTCGACGCGGACGTCGAGGACCTGCTGAGTGCCTGGCGGTCGGCGTCGGTGCGGGTGGTCGCGGTGAGCAACGAGGTGGGCAGCGGGGTGGTCCCGGCGACGGCGTCGGGTCGCCGGTTCCGGGACCTGCTGGGCCGGGTCAACGCGTCGCTGGCCGCCGAATCCGAGTCCGTGGTGCTGGTCTCGGCCGGGCTGCCGGTCACCCTCCGCTGAGGTTCCCCAATGTCACATTGAGGGTCGTGAAGTGAGCCGATGTGACATTGGGGGCCGCGGTAGGTCGGTTCGTTCGTTGTCGACGCTTGGGGCCGCGCGGCACGTGGCGCTACACGTTGAGCCTGCCGAGCCTCATCACCTCGCGGTTGCCCGTGCACCAGCGCTGGACCGCGCACACCGAGCTGATCCGCCAGCCATCCTCGCCTCGCCGGAGACCCATGTCGTACTGACCACCGGAGGTCCACAGTGGTCCACCGGTGTTGTTGGGCTTCACGTGAGTGGCCACGACCTGCGAGATGCACCTGGCCTCGTCACCCGAGCCACTGACCAGGTGCCCGGACACCTGGTGTTGCGTCGCGTCGAGGTTGCCGAGCAGGCGCTCGGCGTTCTTGACGTAGTCGGCGCGCGGCGTGTCGGTCGGAGCGCCACCGAAGACGCCGCTGTAGTCCAAAGTGATTGTCTCGGTGAAGACCTCGTGGAGGTCAGCCCACCGGCGCTCGTCGATGTAGTAGGTCATCTTCGTGCAGGTCTCGATGATTTCCGCACGATCGTCGGCGCTGAAGCGCTCATCGGTCATTCAACTGTTCCCTTCGTTCACGGGTGATTGCGGACGCTCGCCGGCCGCGCCACTGGCGAGGAGATCGTCGATCGCCATGGTGTCGACGCCCCACTCGCCCAGGACTGCACGGGTGTGTGCGCCGGGCGCGGCCGCCGGTGCCGGGAGCCCAGGAGGCGTGCGTGAGAAACGCGGGGCCGGAGCTGGTTGTACGACGCCGCCGACCTCGACGAAGACATTCCGCGCGCGGTTCGCCGGATGCCGGGTCGCCTCCGTCGGGCTGAGCACCGGCGCGAAGCACGCATCGGTGCCCTCGAGCAGGTCGCACCACTCCTGGCGGGTCCGGGTGGCGAACAGCTCGGCGAACGTGGACCGTGTCGCTGCCGCGTCGGCCGTACGGTCGACTTCGACACCCAGACGGTCGCACAGGTCGTTGTAGAACCGGGACTCCAGAGCGCCGATCGCGACGAACTGGTGATCGGCCGTCTCGTACACGTCGTAGTGACCGGCACCGCCGTCGAGGACGTTGCTGCCGCGTTTCTCGGACCACTCTCCGGAGCCGATGAGTTCGTGGATCGCGGTGGTGAGGAGCGCCGCCCCGTCCACGATCGCGGCATCGACCACCTGGCCCCGTCCCGACGACCTCGCCTCGAGAAGCGCGCTCACGACACCGAGGGCGAGCAACATGCCGCCGCCGGCGAAGTCGCCGACGATGTTGCCGGGCGGGACGGGTCGATCGGGTGTCCCGATGCCGTGGAGCGCACCGGCAAGCGCGATGTAGTTGATGTCGTGGCCGGCGGTCTGGGCGAGTGGGCCGTCCTGGCCCCAGCCGGTCATGCGCCCGTAGACCAGACGCGGGTTGCGTGCACGGCAGGTCTCGGGACCGATGCCGAGGCGTTCGGCCACGCCGGGACGGAAGCCCTCGATCACCGCATCCGCGCTCTCACAGAGGCGGAGGAATGCCTCGACGGCGTCAGGGTTCTTGAGATCGAGTGCCACGGAGCGGCGGCCTCTCCCGACCGGCTCGTGCTCCAGCAGTGCCTCACCGCGCG
Source organism: Rhodococcus sp. P4_C10 (assembly GCF_056402135.1). Classification (NCBI taxonomy): domain Bacteria; kingdom Bacillati; phylum Actinomycetota; class Actinomycetes; order Mycobacteriales; family Nocardiaceae; genus Rhodococcus; species Rhodococcus sp. P4_C10. The sequence continues at coordinate 60,514 of NZ_JBFUHZ010000003.1, forward strand.
GTGCGAGACGGTCTATGCGTACGACGTCCGCGCCGAGGTCGGAGAGCAGCATGCCGGAGAAGGGCAGTGGACCCATGCCCTGCAGTTCCAGCACGCGTACTCCGGCGAGAGGGCCGCTCAAAGCCCGGCCCCCGGAGCGGTGGCGGGCTCGCTGGTCGACCCGAGGGTGCGCACCAGCTTGACGGTGTTCTCCAGCAGCTGCCCGATCAGCTTCGTCGCCCCGGGGTCGATGAGTGTGCCGTCCTCGAAGCGGGTGTGCGCCCGGGTGACGAAGACCTCCGGATGGTTCACCACATGGGACTGGGTGAACACGAAGGACTGACGCAGTTGGGATTGCGCGCGCGCCGTGCCGAGGATGCTCGGCGATGCGCCCATGAGCGCTACCACCTTGCCCTCGAGCCCGGAGTTCCCTGGTGGGATCGAGATCCAGTCGAGTGCGTTCTTGAGCACCCCGGGGACTCCGTAGTTGTACTCGGGAGTCGCGATGACGAGAACGTCGGCAGCGCGAACCGCCTCTCGCAACTCGGCCACGACGGCGGGTCCGCCCTGGCGGGCGTCGTCCTCGTTGAACGGCGGAATCTCGGCCAGCCGGGTGAACGGTTCGATCTTCAGTTCGTCCGGGCTCAGCCGGATGATGTTGTCGAGCAACAACTGGTTGTAGGAGCCGGCGCGAAGGCTGCCTGCGATCCCGACGGCAGAGAGAGTGCGGGGGACGTTCACGTCATTGGTCATCGTCAGGAGCCTTTCTCACTGCTGTTGGACGCGTGGCTCGCGCGGGAGTCCCAGGACGCGTTCGGCGATTGCGTTCTTCATGATCTCGTCGGTTCCGCCGCCGATCCGCAGGCCCAGGGCGCCGGTGAGCAGTTCGGTCCAGGGGTTCTCGAGGACGCCGTCCGGGCCGAGGGCGCGCAATGCGGTGTCCGCGGCGAGGTACTGGCCCTCCGTCGAGAGCAGCTTCGTGATCGAGCCCTCCGCCCCTGGCGGACGCCCCTCGTTGGCTGCGGTGCGCAGCCGGAGCTTGAGGATGCCCAGGATGTGCTGGATCGTGTGCACGTCGGCGAACTGTCGTCGGATCGTCGGGTCGTTGCTGTGATCGCTGGTGCGGAGCAGCTCCAGCAGTGGTTGCGCGCCAACGATATCCGGCTCCAGCGAGTAGCGCTCGGCCATCAGGGTGGTCATCGCGACCTCCCACCCCTGGCCGGGTTCGCCGAGAATCGCGTCGGCCGCGACCTCCGCGTCGTCGAAGAAGACTTCGTTGAAGGTGTGTGCTCCGGTCGCCTGCTTCAGCGGCCGAACCGTGACTCCCGGCTGCTTCAGGTCGACCAGGAACGCGGTCAGACCGTGATGTCGGGGAGCGTCCTCGCTGCGGGCGAGGAGGTAGCCGAAGGACGCGTACTGGGCGTAGGACGTCCAGATCTTCTGCCCGTTGATCCGCCAGCCGTCCGCCGTCCTGCGTGCGGTGGTCCGGATGGCGGCGAGGTCGGATCCGGCGTCGGGCTCGGAGAACAGCTGGCACGAGAGTTGGCGGCCGGCCAGGAGCGGCGTCAGGTACCGCTTGCGTTGCTCGGCGGTTCCCCACCGGGCAAGGGTCGGCACGATCATTCCCATCGTGACCGACTGGGCGTCGAGCGGCAGGCGGAATCGACCCTCCTCTTCGGCGAACAGGAGTTTCTGGGGGACGTCACCGCCCGCGCCGCCGTACTCCGTCGCGATGCCGATACCCGCCCAGCCCTCCGCGTGTTTGCGGGCCTGCCAGGCGAGTGCCTGCTCCACGTGGCGAACGGATTCCTCGGCGGTACGAGCGCCGAAGACGGTCAATCTGCCGGTGTCCGGCTCCTCGAAGAACGGGGCGTTCGCGGCGAGCCACTTCGCGGCTTGCTCGCGGTAGGTGACGTCGGCGGGCGAATCAGCGAAATCCATGGTTGCTCCTAGCGGGTCTCGGCGAGCAGAAGGCGGGCGGCGACCGCGTCGCGGTGATCGTCGGGACTTCCCAGAGTCATTGCGCGGCTCCGGGCCCGGCGGACGTGCAGGTGCGCGTCGTGTTCCCACGTGAATCCGATCCCGCCGTGGGTCAGCAGATTCGCCTCTGCTGCTTGCACATAGGTGTCCGAGCACCACGCCTTCGCCATCGATGCGACGAGGACGAGTTCCTCCGTCGCGCCCTGGTCGGCGAGCCATGCAGCGTGATAGACCAGCGACCGTGCGCCCTCGATCTTGAGCAGCACGTCAGCGCACCGGTGCTTGATCGCCTGGAAGGACCCGATTGCCCGTCCGAACTGCGTTCTCGTCTTCGCGTACTCCACACAGGTGTCCAGGCAGGCCTGTGCGCCTCCCAACTGCTCGGCGGCCAACGCGATGTTCGCGAGCGCGAACGCCCGCTCGACCGTGTCCGAGTCGGTCGCGCCGAGTCGGACGGCCGGGGTGTCGTCGAAGCGGATCCGGCTCGATCGGGTGACCAGATCGTAGGGTGTGGCTTCGTCTGTGGGCGCGTCGAGGGCTCCGCGCTCGACAGCGAACAGACCGGTCCCGGTGGTCGTGCGCGCCGGCACGATCAACAGACCTGCCGACTCCGCGTCGATGACCGCTTCGGCGACGCCGGTCAGCCGCGCGTCGTCGGACGAGTGGACCGGAAGGTTCGCCATCGACCCGACCCCCACGGGGAGCGCGAACGTGGCGATCAGCTCGCCGTCGGCGATCCGGGGGAGGAAGTCGGCGCACGCCGTGTCGTCATCGGCCGCGAGGAGTGCGGTGGCAGCCAGGCCGACACTGGCCAGGTACGGCGACCGGACGAGACGGCGGCCGAACTCTTCGAGGACGATCGCGAGTTCGACCATCCCGCCACCGGCCCCGCCGTACTCGACCGGAATCGGGACCGACATCAGGCCGAGCTCGTCGGCCGCGCGGCGCCAGGCCGTTTCGTCGTAGTGGAGGCCGGCCTCCATGAGTGTTCGTACCTGCTGCCGATCGGAGGTGTCGAGGAATCGACCGACGCTGTCGCGGAGAGCAGCCTGCTCTGGGGTGAAACCGAATTGCACGATCTTCCGCCTAGGTGAGGAGGTCGGCCATGAGGCGAACCGCCTCAGGCTGTCGGGTCATGAGGGACATCGAAGTAATCGGCGCCGACGTCCAGGGGTCGAGCAGTTCCTTGATCCGTTCGGGTGGGCCGCACAGGGCGATGTCGTCGACCAGGTCGTCCGGTACGGCCGCGATCGCCTCTTCCTTGCGTCCGGCAAGGTACAGATCCTGGATCTTCACTGCCGCGTCCGTGTAGCCGTAACGGCATGCGACGTCGTTGTAGAAGTTCTTACCCCTGGCGCCCATGCCGCCGACGTAGAGCGCGATGCTCGGCTTGACCTGGGCTCGGCACTCGGCGGCGTCGTCCCCCACCACCACGTCGAGGATCGGGCACAGGTCGAAGTCGGGTCGGGGTGTGAACCCGGCGGGAACGATCGCGTCGAACCGGCGCGGGGAGAAGAACACCGGGAACCAGCCGTCGGCGATCTCACAGGCCAGTTCGATGTTGCGTGGCCCGATGGCCGCGAGGTAGATCGGCAGGTTCTCTCGTCGGGGATGCAGGATCATCTTGAGCGGCTTGCCCAGGCCGCTGCCGTCGCTCCCCGTGTAGGGGACGTCGTAGTAGGTGCCGTGGTGTTCGAGGGGGGCCTCGCGGCGGAGCACCTGCCGGACCACGTCGACGTACTCCCGGGTGCGCTGCATCGGCTTGCCGTAGGGGATGCCGTGCCAGCCTTCGACGACCTGCGGCCCGGACATGCCGAGGCCGAGGCGGAATCGGCCGTCGGAGAGATGGTCCATCGTGGCTGCGGTCTGTGCCGTGAGAGCTGGTGAGCGGCCGGCCATGCCGAGGACGGCGGTGCCGAGTCCGATCCTGGACGTTTGTCCGGCAAGCCATGCAAGGGGCGTGATGCCGTCGGACCCGTAGGCCTCGCCGGACCACACGCAGTCGAATCCGACGTCCTCCGCGAGACGCACGAGGTCGAGAGTGTTGTCTCTTCCAGATCCCCAATAGCCAAGGTTCAGGCCGAGTTTCATGACTCCTCCAAATATGGACTTGGGCGGCAGAGAGTGCCGCGGGAGTGAGCGGGATCGTCAAGGGTCAGGTCCCTGTTGGTCGCGTCGCATCACGAACATAGCAGCAGATTCTGATCTCCAGAAGTATTTTCTGGAACCTCTTGTGGCGTCAATGAACTCGTGCCATGCTCTCCTCCAACCGAGCACATCGAGTGAGCCGACCGGGCAGGTGGGCCGCGCGATCGGTATCCAAGTTTCCGACCGAGCGGTCGGGCCGCCGCTGAGACGGATTCTGGCTCACCGCCGTTGAATGGAGTCCTTATGAAGGCCGTGGATGACCTGATTCTCGTTACGAACCCCGCCCCGGGCGTCCAACAGATCACCTTGAACCGTCCGAGCAGGCTCAACGCCCTCAATCCCGGCCTGATCATCGAGCTCACCAAACACCTCGATTCCTTGGTGCGGGCCGACGATGTCAAGGTCGTCGTGCTCACCGGTGCCGGCCGTGGTTTCTGCTCCGGCGCCGATCTGTCGGGTGAGGTGTTCCCGACCGGTGTGGAGAGCGATCCGAACCGGCACTGGGCGGCCATTCAGTCGTGGTACTCCGGGGTGGTGGCGCGGTTGCGCCGGATCCCGCAGCCGGTGATCGCGGCCGTCAACGGGCCGTGCGTCGGCGGTGGCTTCTCTCTCGCGATGGCGAGCGACATCCGGCTGGCCGCGCCGGAGGCCTACTTCTCCGCGGCCCAGATCAACATCGGTCAGTCGGTCTCGGAGATGGGTGCGAGCTATCTGCTCCCGCGGATCATCGGCGGTCGCGCGACGGAGATCCTGATGACCGGCCGTCGAGTGCAGTCCGACGAGGCCGAGCGCATCGGCTTCGTGAGCCGCGTCTGTCCCGACGGTGTCGTGGACGCCGCAGTGGAGGTGGCTGGGGTCCTCGCGGCCAAGGCGCCGCTGGCCCTGCGGATGTCGAAGGAGGCACTCAACGCCTCTCAGGAGATCGGCAGCCTCGAGGCCGCGTTGACCATGGAGGACCGCACGCAGGTCGTCTGCGTCCTGAGCCAGGACCTGGCCGAGGGAGAACTCGCCTTCCGTCAGAAGCGCAAGGCCGTGTTCTCAGACGCTCTCGTCGGATCGGCGCAGGTGTCCGATGAGTAAGCCGTCCGGCAACCGGGCGGTGTCCCGCTTCGAGCTCTACCTGGACGCGACGCCGAGTGTGGCCGCCGGGTGGTCGATGGGCACCGTCCGGGAGCCGGCCCGACTCTTCGGGGCCAACGGCGTGCGGCTCCATGAGGACGGGCGCTTGTGGATCTCGGAGCTTGTGGGCGAACATCTTTCGGCGTGGGACGCCGACCGGGACATCTTGTCGACGGTGTCACCGATGGGCTCGGAGCTCCGGGGACCCGACGACATCGCCTTCGACTCCGAAGGGACCGTCTACGCGGCCGAGACGATGAACGGGAGAGTGAGCGGTCGCCGCGCCGACGGTACGTACTTCGTGCTGGTCGACGACTGCCCGGCGGTGAACGGAATCACCGTCGACCCCGAGACCGACAGGTTGTACGTCGACGAGATGCGCGAGGGCGGTCGGGTCCTGGAGATCGACCGACACCAGAGAAACCAGGTCCGGGTGATTGCCGAGGGTCTGGATTGGCTCAATGCCCTGGCGATGGGCCCCGATCGGCGGCTGTACATGCCGCAGGTCTTCGAGGGGACCGTGCTGGCCGTGGATCCGGAGTCGGGTGCGGTCGAGAAGGTTGTCGACAGCCTCGCGCACCCGACGGCGGTCAAGTTCGCCCCCGACGGCCGACTTGTCGTGTCCCAGGCGAGCATCGGTGAGGTCACGGCGGTGGATCTGAGCACCGGCGAGCGGCAGCGGCTGGTGAGTCTCGCGCCCGGAATCGACAATTTCGACATCGACGCACGCGGCTACATCTACGTCTCCAACTTCGTCGAGGCGAGCGTGGCTCGGTACTCAATGGAGACCGGTGAGCTCGACAAGGTGCTCTCGGCGGGCTCGTTCCTCGGGCCCTACCAGGTCGCCAGTGGAGCCGAAGGTCTCGTCGCAGCGGACCACGGGAGCATCTGCCGGGTGGACGGTGAAGGCAACCTCGAGCGGATGAGCAGGCTACTTCTCGACCAGCCGTTCGCGGCCGTCGGTGTCGTCGAGGTCGCCGGCGTCCTCGTGGCGCTGAGCCAGGCCGGCGAGGTGTTCCGTCGTGTCGACGACTCGGGGGAGTGGGTCAAGATCTTCGGTTCGCTCAGTGGAGCGAACTCGGAGTACTTCGCACAGGACGCCGACGGGGTGAACGCCGTCGGTGTCGGCGACGACCAGTTGCTGGTCGGGATGCGCCGCGGCGACGTCGTCGTCCTGGATCTGGACGGCACCGTGAAGTCGCGGCGGGCGTCGGGGCTCACGACCGTCACCGCGATCACCGGCGACCGCCGTGCGATCGTCGTCAGCGACGAGACCACGGGATCGGTGCTGGTTCTCGGCGAGGGCGAACCGCATGCGCTGACCGGCTTCGTCCGGCCCCAGGGCGTGGCTCTCACCGACGACTACGTGGTGGTCGCCGATCAGGGCGCACGGCAAGTCGTGTGCGTGAGCCGAGACGGCGACCGACGCGAGGTGGTGGCCACGGATCTCCCGCTCGGACTGCCCCAGGTTCAGGCCAATGACGGTCGCCGGTCGTCGGTGACCATCGCGGCGGACGGATCGATCATTGTCGGATGCGACGGCGACGGGAGCATCCGCCGCCTCGTCCGCAGCTGAGACCGCTGGGAGTGCACATGAATCTTGCTGGACCACTGCGGTACTGGGCGCAGCGCGACCCGGAACGCATGGCGATCGCGATGGGCGATCGCGAACTCACGTGGGCACAACTGGACGATCGCACCTCGAGGCTCGCGCAAGGACTGCGCGGCCTCGGGGTGGGGCTCGGCGATCGTGTGGCGGCTCTCGTTCCCAACTGCGTCGAGTTCTGCGAGACGGTGCTGGCTTGTTTCAAGCTGGGCGCGACATTCGTGCCGCTGAACTACCGGCTGGCACCTGCGGAGCTGGCCGAGATCATCGACCGCTGCGGCGCGACGACGATCGTCGCGGACCGAACGATGCTGGACAAACTACTCGAGTACGACGAACAGTCGGTCCGCCGGCTTCGGCTCATCGTGACCACGGCTCCTCGCGACGGTGAGCGATTGTTCGAAGAGGTCGTCGCTGCATCCGCGCCCGAGGACCCGCGGGCGCTCTTCGCCGGCGACCATCCGGCGTTCATCTGTTACACGTCGGGAACGACCGGCGTACCCAAGGGCGCGGTCCTCAGTCACCGCAATGTGCTCGCGGTGTGCGCCGAGCGGGTCGCGATCGATGCGTGGAACTCCACCGACAGCACGTACTTCCCCTATGCGCTCGCCTTCACCGGCGGACTGATCGCGATGTGGATGCCGCTGTACTCGGTGGGCGGTCAGACCGTGCTCGAAGCCGAGTTCGACCCGGTACGGACCCTCGAGGTCTTCGAGGAGCGTCGTATCACCCAGTTCATCGCGGTCGGATCGATCCTGGAGGCGCTCACTCAGGCCGCAACCTTCGAGTCGACCGACCTGTCCAGCGTTCGGATGCTCGGCACGGGTGGCCAGGCCATCTCCATCGCGATGCTGCAGGCATTCGGGCGCAGGGGACTGTACGTGTGCCAAGGCTATGGCCTCACCGAAAGCGGTGGGCTGTCGCTGGCGCTGTCCGGCGAGATGTCGGAGAAGAAGCTCGGCTCCACCGGTATCCCGACGCCGCAGACGACGGCCAGGGTGGTGGGCATCTCGGGCGAGGACGTTGCCCCGGGTGAGATAGGCGAGCTGTGGTTGCGCGGTCCCCAGATCATGGAGCGCTACTGGGAAGATCCCGCGGCCACGAACGATGCGATGGTCGACGGCTGGTTGCTCACCGGCGATCTCGTGAGGCAGGACGACGAAGGCTACTTCTACGTCGTCGACCGTGCCAAGGACATGCTGATCTCGGGCGGGGTCAACATCTACCCCGCCGAGATCGAGCGGGTGCTCGCGGGATACCCGGGGATCAGCGAACTTGTGGTCATCGCCGCCCCCGACGAGAAGTGGGGTGAGGTGCCGGCGCTGATCGCACGACGCGACGAGCACGCAGCAGAAGTTCCGAGCGCCGACGAGCTGATCGAGTACTGCCGTCAGCGACTGGCCCGCTACAAGGCCCCCAGATACGTCCTGTTCCAGGATGATCCGCTCCCCCGCGGATTGTCCAACAAGATCCTCAAGAGCGAGGTTCGTGCGCAGTGCCTGCCAATGCTCGGCCTCGGCGTGGACGACACGCCCACGATGGCATGACGAAGAACTGATGAGGCAGGAGAAACACGTGACACAGCTGTCGGAGATCGAGACCACGTTCGTAGGCCTGGCCGCTCCGGGTCAGCTCCGGGCGGGAGCGGGCGGTTGGCCCTGTCAGGGCGTTTACCACCGCCCCCGGGGAACTCGGCCGAAGGTTGCCGTGATCGCAACCCACTACAACGTCGACTTCTCCCAGCACTACCTGGCCGATCATCTGGCTGCACGCGGATTCGGCTTCCTGGGCTGGAACACCCGGTTCCGCAACGACCCACTGCACTTCCTGCTCGATCGGGCACTCGTCGACATCGGGGTCGGCGTGAGGTGGCTACGCGAGGAGATGGGCGTCGAGTCGGTGATCGTCCTGGGCAACTCCGGGGGGTGCTCGCTGATGGCGGCGTACCAGTCGCATGCGACCACCCCGAATGTCGTTGCCCTACCAGGGATGCGACCGGCGCCCGGGCTCGACGACCTCGTGCCGGGCGACGCCTTCATCGCGCTGGCGGCACACCAGGGTCGACCCGACGTACTGACCAGTCAGCTCGACCCTGCGGTCATCGACGAGAACGACCCCACGCTCACCGATCCCGAGCTCGACCTGTGGAATCCCGACCGCGAGAGACCGTTCACGGCCGAGTTCCTCACCCGCTACCGGGCCGCGCAGCGCGACCGCAACGCGCGGATCACCGCGTGGGCCAAGTCCGAGCTGCGGCGCGTCGATGCCGTCGGTCAGCGCGATCGTGTCTTCACGGTTTCGCGGACGTGGGCGGACCCACGCTTCGTGGATCCGGCCATCGACCCCAACGGGCGCAAGCCGAACTGGTGCTACCACGGTGAGCCCAAGCAGTCGAACGGCTCGACCTGGGGCCTGGTGACCTCGTGCACTCTGCGGACATGGCTCTCGATGTGGAGCCAGGAGACGTCGCAGTGCAACGCCGGTCCCCACCTGGCGAACATTTCGGTGCCGAGTTTCGTCGTCAACGGTGCCGCAGACACTGGGGTGTTTCCCAGTGATGCCGAGGCGCTCTTGGGTGGATTTGCCTCGGTGGACAAGGGTGCTGTGGTGATCCCGGGTGATCACTACTTCGACCGGCCGACCGACACCCGTCCGCAGGTCGCCGACGTGATTGCCGAGTGGATCGGACAGCGATTTCAGCTGTAGCGCCCCGATCGCGTAGGGGCCTGCGACCCCGCCGGCAGGGTCCGGGTCGGCTCGCGGCGTGTGAGCGATGCGTTGGCACCGGAAACGGGGCGCCACCGTTTGCGGTCGGCGTGCTTGCACACGATGCGGCGGTCGCAGTGCTCCTCGGGCGGTGACGGTTTCCCGCCCGAGGGCTGGCGTACGGGCCGGCTTGTGTCATGTCCCGCGCCGGTTCGGGATTTCTCCGCATCGGCTGAAAAGTGGTGCCCTACTGGCGAGTAGGGGTGTCCTCGCTCGTGTGCTGAAGTTGCAGCCCGGGTCTCGGTGGGCTTCCCCCTGAACTGCGAATCTGCCATTCCTCTGGACAACAGAATGATTCTCTAGCAAGCTGTGGCTTGAGTGGCGGATGTCACATGCTGTGTGGACGACGGGTCGGCGGCAGGTTGGTGTCGGCGATCTGCGGGTTGCCGAAGAGAAGGGAACTTAGTTGAGTAACAACAAGTTTGAGATCAGCGGGGTGTGCCATCTGGCGCTCGTGTGCGAGGACATGGAACGGACCGTCGACTTCTACACCAACGTGCTGGGCATGAAGCTCTCCAAGACCATCGCATTGCCGAAGGGAGGACAGCACTTCTTCTTCGACATGGGAGGCGGCCAGTTCCTGGCGTTCTTCTGGTTCGACGGCGCTCCGAAGAAGAGTCCCGGCATCGCCTCGCCGGTCGCTCTGCCCGGGGCCGGCGACATCGCGACTGCACATGGGTCGATGAACCACGTGTCGTTCAAGATTCCGGCCGACAAGTTCGAGGAGTACAAGACGAAGCTGGAGGCGGAGGGAGTCGAGACTGCGCCGATCCTGAATCACGACGACAGCAAGTGGGGCTTCTCCCCGGAAATTCACGACGGCACCTACATGAGGTCGATGTACTTCTTCGATCCCGATGGAATCCTGCTCGAGTTCGCGGCCTGGACGCGGGAGTTGGGCGAGGACGAGGTGGTGCATCTGCCCGTCGGTGCGGACGGTGTCCCGTCCGGTGTCGGGGACACATCGCGATGACTGACCAGCGCACGGCTTCGGCCGCTGTGTGAACGACCGTTCAGCCGACCTCGATAGACGGTCTACCTGAGCCGAATTGACTGAACTACCGAGACTTTCGTCATGTTGAGGCTCTTCCTGGGAGAGGAACAATCGTGAAATTTCTAGGTGCAAAAGTCTGTGGTGCCGCTGCGATTCTTGCGCTCGCGGTCACCGGATGCGGTGGCCAACCCGCCGCGCAACCGGGAACAGCTACGGGGCTCGAGGCGTCCGATGCCAACCCGGCCGGGCATCTGCGGGTGGGTTACTTCCTCCCGCCTCGACCGGTGGATCCCCACACGGTTCCGTCGACCGTCGCGGCATATCCGTACCTCACGCCGCTCTACGACCGCCTCACCCAGATCGTGAACGGTGAGCAGGGGGCGGTGCTCGCCCCGATGGTTGCGACCCGGTGGGAATTCGGGCCGGACGGCCGATCCGTCACCTTCACCCTTCGTGACGACGTCACCTTCTCTGACGGAGCGAGGCTCGATTCGGTAGCCGTGAAGGCCTCGCTCGAACGTGCCATTCATCTACCGGGATCGACAGTTTCGAGCTTCTTCTCGATGATCGAGGGCATCGACGCTGTCGATCCGTCGACGGTGACGATACGAACGAACCGGCCTGCCTCGGACCTGCCGTACGTCCTGTCCGGCGTCGAGGGGATGCTCATCAGTCCCAACGCCGTGAACAACCCGGATCTCGACCTGCGTCCGGTCGGATCCGGCCCGTACAACCTGGACACTCTGCGCGTCGGTGATTCGGTCTCGTACGTGCGGAGGGAGGGGTACTGGGACCCGTCCGCGCAGTTGCCGGAGCGGATAACCATCACCGGTTTCGCGGACGGCAACGCGCGAATCAACGCGTTGCGTTCCGGCCAGATCGACCTCGCATACGTCATGCCCGTCGACTACACCCAGGCGTCGAATCTCGGTCGTGGATACGACCTCTACTCCTACCCGCCCTCCACGGAGTATGTGGTGAATGTCAACACGAACTCTGCCGACATGGCTCGGCCGGAGGTTCGTCAGGCGCTGAACTTCGCGATCGATCGGGAGGGCATCAACAAGTCGATCATGCACGGTCAGTGCACGCCCAATCCGCAGGCCGCCACTCCAGGAACCGTCGGATACCTCGACGAGCCGCCGATTCGGTACGACTTCGACCCCGAACGAGCCCGGCAGATTCTCGAGTCGGCGGGCGTGGGCAACCTCGAGATCGAGATGCTGGCACCGTCACGGGTTTCACCGGTGGTCGAACTCGCGACCGCGGTGCGATCGCAGCTCGAAGACATCGGGATCAAGGTGAACTATCAGGAAGTCGATCAGGCTGAGATGAATTCGCGGTTCGCACAAGGAAACGCGTACGACGCGGTCCTCAACGGGCGAGTGCCACGGGCGAGTTCGCTGCAATCGTTCCAGTACTGGTACCGGACGCCACAGCTGTTCCCCGGACCTCGTCCGGCCGGCTTCGACGAGGCCTTGGACCGCGCGTTCGACCCGGCCCTCACCGAGGATCAGCGCGCACAACACCTCGAGGACACCGCGGCGATCGCAACCGAGCAGGCAATGAACGTCTTCATCTGCGCCACCCCCACTCAGTTCGCATATTCCGACAAGGTCATCGGAGCAACTGAGATGGCGATGTCCCAAATCCAAGGTGTCCCCGACCTCCGTCACGTCGGTGTGGCGAAGTAGCCGGCCCTCAGAGTTCGGGAGTTGTTGCATGAGTATCGATGTCGTTGGACGCCTGACGTCGGCGCCCGCTGATGCAGAACCGGTTTTGCGAATCGAGGGGTTGTCGGTGGACTTCGTCACCGACCATGGGTGGACCCGGGTGGTCGACGGAATCGATCTGTCGATTGCGGCGGGATCGGTGGTCGGCCTAGTGGGGGAGTCCGGGTCTGGAAAGACAGTGACTTCACTCGCTGCGATGGGGTTGCTGCCGGCTGCGACGTCGAAGATATCGGGGTCGATCCGAGTGGCCGGCCGTGAATTGGTCGGCATGACCGATCGCGAGCTGGCGGATGTGCGCGGCACGGAAGTGTCGATGATCTTTCAGGAACCGCGCCGCAGCTTGGACCCGGCCTTCACGGTCGGGTCGCAGATCGCGGAGGTCGTGCGCAGGCACGAACGGGTGGGTCGGAAGGCCGCCTGGGCACGCGCGGTGGAGATGCTCGATGCCGTGGGGATCGACGATGCGGCGCGACGCGCCGATGCCTACCCGCATGAGTTCTCCGGTGGGATGTGTCAGCGGGTGATGCTGGCGATCGCAATGGTGTGCCGACCGAAACTGCTGATCGCCGACGAGCCGACCACCGCCCTGGACGTCACCGTGCAGGCGCAGATGCTCGATCTGATGCGTGAGGTGCAGCAGCAGTTCGAGGTTGCGATCCTGTTCATCACCCATGACCTCGGAGTCGTCGCGCAGATGTGTGACGCCGTCAACGTGATGTATGCCGGACAGGTGATCGAGTCCGCACCGGTCGAGGATCTGTTTCTGTCCCCGCAGCACCCTTACGCCCAGGGCCTGCTCGATGCGATCCCGGATCACCGGGACCGGTCGGCTCCGCTGCAGGCGATCGCGGGAGCGGTACCCGCGCCGTGGGACTGGCCGGATTCGTGCCGGTTCGCGCCGAGATGCCCCCACGCGGGTCCGGAATGCGAAGCCGGCCCCGTCCCACTCGCGGGTGCGGCGGCCGAGTCCACCCGTGCGGTGCGATGCGTACGTGCGAATGATCTGGTGTTGGAAGGGATCACGGGATGAGACCGCTGCTGGAGGTGTCGGATCTCGTCAAGACCTATCCGGTGAAGCGGAACCTGCTCGGTCGGGTGCGTGAACGCACCACGGTGACCGATCATGTCTCCTTCACCGTCGAGAGGGGCGAGACCGTCGGGATCGTAGGGGAATCCGGTGCAGGCAAGTCCACCGTCGGCCGTCTTGCACTGCGATTGATCGAACCGGACTCGGGATCGATCGTGTTCGACGGTCGCGATGTTCTCGGTCTGTCCAGGGCGGAGCTGCGCGAGTTCCGGCAACGGGCTCAGATGATCTTCCAGGATCCGTTCTCGTCTCTCGATCCCCACATGACGATCCGCGAGGCGGTCGGCGAACCGCTCACGATCCACCGCGGTCTGAAGGGGATGGAACGCGACGCCGCGGTGACCGACTTGCTGGCGCGGGTCGGGCTGAGGGCCGACCAGCTCGACAAGTACCCGCGTGAGTTCTCCGGCGGACAGTTGCAGCGCATCGCGATTGCGCGCGCGCTGGCCACCGAGCCGGATTTCATCGTGTGTGACGAACCCGTGGCGGCACTCGACGTCTCGATTCAGGCGCAGGTGCTCAACCTGCTCGTCGACCTGCAACGCGAGCGGGGACTGGCATACGTGTTCGTCTCGCACGACCTGTCGCTCGTGCGGTTCCTCGCGCACCGCGTCGCGGTGATGCGCAAGGGTGTGATCGTGGAGATGGGCCCCACCGAGCAGGTTTTCACCGATCCGCAGCACGCCTACACCAAGACCTTGCTGGAGGCGATCCCGGATCCGCGGGCGCACTTCCTCCGCAGACGAGCCGAAGCCGGCGCAGGTCGTGCCGCGTCGGCGATGGTCGGCACCGCAAAGGAGTCCTGATGGTGCCCCTGATCGCCAAGCGGATCGCCTCGGCGATCCCGATGTTGTTGTTCGTCAGCTTCTTCGTCTACGCGCTCGTCGACCTCGTTCCGGGGGATGCGGCGACGGCGCTGGCCGGTGACAATGCCAGCGCCGAGCAGATCGAACAGACCAGGCAGGCGCTCGGGCTGGACCAACCGTTGATCGTGCGGTACCTCGACTGGCTCGGTGGGGCGCTGACCGGAGACCTGGGGACCTCGCTCTACAGCACTCAGTCGGTGGTGCAGATCATCGCCGAACGGCTTCCGGTGACTCTCTCGCTCACACTCGTGACGATGCTGATCGTGGTGGCCGTCGGACTGCCGGCGGGTATCGCCGCTGCGGTGCAGCCGAACTCGTGGTTGGACCGGGCTCTGACCGTGCTCTCGAGTGTGGCAATCGCGGTGCCGCCGTTCATCGTTGCGCTGGCGCTGGTGATCCCGCTGGCAATCCTCAGCCCGATCTTCCCCGCCACCGGATACGCGAAGCTCACCGACGGAGCAGGTGCGTGGCTGCAGCATCTGATCCTGCCGGCGATCGCGATCGCCGCCATCTCCGCTGCCGAACTGGCACGGCAGACCCGCGCCTCGCTCGTGGACGTGTTGGGCCGGGACTTCATTCGCACTGCCCGTGCCAAAGGCTTGCTGCAGAGCACGATCGTCGGCAGGCACGGCCTCAAGAACGCCGGCGTACCGATTGTCACGGTGCTGGGCCTGCAGGTCTCGCGGGTCCTTGCCGGTGCGGTGACCGTCGAGTTCGTGTTCGCGCTCCCGGGGCTGGGCACACTCGCCGTGAGCTCCGTCTTCTCTCGCGACGTCCCGGTGATCCTCGGCATCGTCATGGTCTGCGCGGTGTTCATCGTGGTGATCAACGTGATTGTCGATGCCACCTACGGCTACCTCAATCCTCGCGTCCGCGTCTGAAAGGCCTGACCATGATCAGCACGACCGCTGCTGGGGTGACACGTCCGCCCAATCGCTTCGTCCATTTCTGGACCACCAGTCGCCCGCTCCGTTTGCTGCGGAGCAACCGGATGGCGATGGTCGCCTTGGGATTCCTCGTCGTTGTGATGCTGCTGGCCGCGTTCGGCGGCCTGCTCGCACCGTACGATCCGAACGCACAGGATTTGTCGAACAGCTTCGCCCCGGCCGACGGAGCGCACCTGCTCGGGACCGACCTGTACGGCCGCGACAATCTCAGCCGACTGCTGGATGCGGCGTCGGTGACGTTCGCGGCAATCGTTCAGGCCGTCGGTGTCGCCGCGCTGTTGGGAATCCCGTTCGGGTTGCTCGCCGGGTTGCTCGGCGGCGGGGTGGGGGCGGTGCTGTCTCGGATGTCCGACGCATTGCAGGCGCTGCCGCCGCTGATCCTGGCCATCGCCATCGTCGGTATCCTCGGCCCGGGGCTGACCAACGCGATGCTCGCCATCGGTATCGTGCTTGCCCCGTCCCTCTTCCGTCTCGCTCGCGGAGCTGCCGAGTCGGTGGCCACAGAAACCTACATCGAGGCCTGCCGGGCACTGGGATGTTCCCAGTGGCGGCTGCTGTGGCGACATGTGCTTCCCAACGCCGCATCGCCGATTCTGGTGCAGCTCACCTTTTCTGCCGGCGTTGCCATTGTCGCCGAAGCATCGTTGAGCTTCCTCGGTCTCGGCGTACAGGCACCGCAGACATCGTGGGGCAGCATGCTGCGCGATGCGTTCAACAGTGTCTACACCGATCCGACCGCCCTCATCGCTCCCGCGGTCATGATCGTTGGCACCGTTCTTGCGCTGTCCACGTTCGGCGACGGTCTGCGCGACGCTCTCGAAGGCACCGGCACCACCCGCAAGATTCGGCTGCTCACTCGAAACAAGTGACATTCGGCTGTCCGGAAACGACCCTGCGACTGGGTGTGCTGATGAGAAACGCTTCGGTTCTGGGGTTGGCCACCGTGGGCTCCCCCTATACTGCCGGGGTGAAAGCCCCGGTCAGCGACGCTAGTCGCCCGCAGTACCCGATCGAATCCGTGGACAATGCACTGCGAATCCTGTTGTTGCTGGGTGAGCGTCGCAGTATCCGTCTCACCGAGGTGAGTGAGTACCTCTCTGTTGCCTCGTCTACCGCGCATCGCCTGCTCGCGATGCTGCAGTACCGCGGGTTCGTTCGGCAGAGCGAGGGGGCGAAGACGTACGAGGCCGGCCCGGCGTTGACGACGATCGCGTTCGCGGTGCTGCGGCAGAGCGATGTGCGTGCCCGGCTTCACCCACTCCTCGAACGTCTTTCGGTCGAGTTGGGTGAGACGGTTCATCTGGGTCGTCTGGACGGGACGACGGTAACCTTTGTCGATTCGATCGAGAGTCGTCAGGCGGTCCGAGTGGGGTCCCGATTGGGCATGTCGATGCCTGCGAGTTGCACCTCGTCGGGCAAGGCGTTGCTCTCGTTGCACAGCAACGAGGTGTTGCGGGAGTTGTATCCGTCGCAGACTCTCGAGGGGCTGACGGAGAAGTCCATCACCAAGCGATCGGTTCTGCTCCGTCGGATCGCCGAGGTTCGCGAGGACGGTTATGCGACCAGTATGGGGGAGAGCGAGGCGGGGGTGGCCTCGGTTGCGGTTCCGCTGGGTGAGTATGCCTCTGCGCGGTATGCGTTGAATGTGTCCACTCCGGGGGATCGGATGACACCCGAGAATCGGGTGGAGATCGTGGCGGCGCTGCGCCGGTCCGCGGATGAGGCTGGGGTCTATTTCCTCTGACCGTATGGCCTGAGCGGTTCGGTCAGAACGGATCCTGGGTCCGGCCAACGAGATCGGCCACCGAGTTCAGTACCAGCGTCGGGCGGTAGGGGAACAGTTCGACGGACTCGCGCGTGGAGATCCCGGTGAGTACCAGGATGGTCTGCAGTCCCGCCTCGAGGCCGGAGACCACGTCGGTGTCCATCCGGTCGCCGATCATCAGGGTGTTCTCGGAGTGCGCACCGATCGCCCGAAGCGCCGAACGCATCATCAGCGGGTTGGGCTTGCCGACGTAGTACGGGTCGCGTCCGGTGGCCCGGGTGATCAGTGCCGCGACGGCGCCCGTCGCGGGCAGCGACCCGTCGCGAGACGGCCCGGTGGCGTCGGGGTTGGTGGCGATGAACCGGGCGCCGCGCTCGACCAACCGGATCGCGGTGGTGATGGCCTCGAACGAGTACGTCCGGGTCTCGCCCAGCACCACGTAGTCGGGGTCGTTGTCGGTGAGCACGTAGCCGATCTCGTGCAGCGCGGTGGTCAGACCGGACTCGCCGACCACGTACGCGCTGCCACCCGGCCGCTGGTTGTCGAGGAACGTCGCGGTGGCCAGCGCCGAGGTCCAGATGGACTTCTCGGGGATGTCCAGGCCGGAGCGCACCAACCGGGCCCGGAGGTCCCGCGGGGTGCGGATGGAGTTGTTGGTCAGCACGACGAAGGGCGTTCCCGCGGCCTGCAGTTCGGCGAGGAACTCGTCGGCGCCGGGCACCAGGTGTTCCTCGTGGACCAGGACGCCGTCCATGTCCATCAGGTAGGTCCAGTTGGCGGGGGACTGCTGCTCGTCGCGGCTCACGGGTCAAGTGTGCCGCCTGGTCGGGGTTACCGACCAGTCCCGGAGGTCGTGTGCCGCGTCACGGTGGTCGCGGCCGTGTCGCGAAAGGGCTTCGCAGCGAACAAGGACTGGGCCGCGAGAACAACCATCCATCGTGAATTGAGAAGGTACGACACGCCGAATGTGTACGAAACGCGGAATCGGTACGGATTCCGCGAGTTGTACCGAAACGGTGAGTCGTACCTTTTCGAGTCAGGGCCGGGGAGGTGTTTTCGGAGCGGGTGGACGGAGCGGGTCAGTCCTGCTCGTACGCCTTCCGGATCACGTCGATGTCGATCTTGCGCATCTGCATCATCGCCTGCACGGCTCGTTGCGCGCCGGCGGTGTCCGGGCCGCCGATGTACTTCTCGAGGTCGCTCGGCACGATCTGCCAGGACACCCCGAAGCGGTCCTTGAGCCAGCCGCACTGCGACTCCTCGCCGCCGTCGGTGAGCCGGTTCCAGTACTCGTCTACCTCGGCCTGGTCGGCGCAGTCGATCTGGAAGGAGATCGCCTCTGTGAAGCGGAACGCCGGGCCGCCGTTGAGGGCGGTGAACTCCTGGCCGTCCAAGGTGAACGCGACGGTCAGCACGGTGCCCGCGGGCATCGGCATGCCCTCGGAATAGCGGCTGACGGCGCCGATGCTCGAGTTCTTGAAGACGGACGTGTAGAACTTCGCGGCGTCCTCGGCCTGGGTGTCGAACCACAGGCACGGCGTGATCTTCTGCATGACGGTCGGTCCTCTCGGTCGGTCGAGTGGGTACATCGATGTAGACCAGACTCGCGGGCCGAACTCATCGCGGCCAGAACTCGGGCAACTCGTCAGAAGCGGCGGATCTGGTTGATCGGCGGCAGTTCCGACAGCGGGGTCAGCCCGACCGGTACGCCGGCGCCGTACGCGTTGAGCACCTGGCCGAAGCCCGCGTAGATGCCGACATGGTCGTTGGCGGTCCGGAACGTGACGATGTCGCCCGGCGCCATCGCGGCGAACGGGATCGACGCGCCGACCCAGGCCTGGTCCTGGCTGACCCGGGGCAGGTGCACGCCGGCCTGGCGGAAGGCCCACTGCGTCAGACCTGAGCAGTCCCAGGCATTCGGCCCGGTTCCGCCCCACAGGTAAGGCTTGCCGGTCTGGGTGGTGGCGGCGGCCAACGCGATCAGCCCGGCGGGGCTGGAGATGGGCAGTGCGAAGTCCGAACTTCCGGACCCTGTGGAACTGCCGGACCCGGAGGAGCTGCCCGCGCTGCCGGACGACGGTTGCGCGAACGCGGGTGCGGCAGGCAGGGTCACCACGCAGGACGCCAGTGCGGCCGCGACGAAGGTCCGGCGGAGGTGCCTGGTGCGGTTTCCGCTCACTGTCGATGGGGTCACGTGGATGTCCTCCTGGCCGGCGTCGAGTAGCGGTCAGTTGTTAGATAACAATTCGACCGTGGAGTGTTACAGATCACTCACCGCGTCGACTCGGTCGATCACGCGACTCGATGCACCGCACTCGGACGCTGCACCGCGTTCGGACCAGGTGCCGTGGCCAGGCTCAGAACCGCTGGACGTTGTGGATCGGTGGCAGGTCGGCGAGTGCGGTGAGGCCGATCGGGACGCCCTCGTCGTACGCATTGAAGACCTGCCCGGAACCGGCGTAGATGCCGATGTGGTCGGCGGCATCGCGGAAGGTGATGACATCGCCGGGTGCCATGTCGGCGACGGGTACGTCCTCGCCGAAGAGTGCCTGGTCCTCGCTGACCCGGGGTAGTTCCACCCCGGCTGTCCCGAAGGCCCACTGGACGAGTCCGGAGCAGTCCCACTCGTCGGGCCCGGTGCCGCCCCACTGGTACTCCTTGCCGGCCTGGGTCTGCGCAGCGGCCAGGGCGAGCAGGCCGGCCGGACTCGACGACGGGTTCGACTCCGGGATCCACACCAGCGGCGCCACATCGGTGTCGGCGGCCTCGTCGGCCCTGGCCTCGACGATCCTGCTGAACTTGTCCGTGGTGGACCGCGCGAGCACGGGCGGGATCAGCACGGCGCCCGCGGTCGACACCGCCAGGCCGGCAGCGCCGAGGGCAGTCCGAATTCGGTCGCGTCTGCGGTCAGCCGCGGTCCTGGGCGTCATGTCGGTGTCCTTCTCATGCCCGGGCGCCGGCCGTGACGGCAGGGGGTCTTGGATTCCGGCAGGGTACTACGCGGCGCGCACAGTCAGGGTGTTGTGCCACGCGTTTGGCGACCTGCGGTGCGAGGATGACCGAGTGGTGGAACCGGACCGGCCCGACGAACGATTCACCCTCGCGAGCGAGCGGACTTTCCTGGCCTGGATGCGGACCTCGCTCGGACTCCTGGCGGGCGGCATCGCGATGGTGCACCTGGTGCCTGAGTTCAGCACCGGCTGGGTGCGGACCTCGCTGGGCCTGGTGCTGCTGGCGTTGGCGTTGCTGGCCGCGCTGGTCGGCATGCGGCGCTGGTTGCAGGTGCGCAACGCGCTCGAACGCGGCGCCCCGATGCCGGAGGCGAAGGACCTGTGGCTGTTCGCGGTCGTCATCGCGCTGGTCGCGGTGGCCGCCGTGGTGGTGACCGTGCTCGGTGCCGTCTGAGTTCGGTGTCGCCGATCGAGACCCGGCGGACCGACGACCGGGTCAGCGTGATTGATTTGTTGTAACGGCCGTCACGGCACGGCATCCACTTCGGTGTTTCCACAGCAGTTTCCAAGAGGAGGAACGGTGGCTCTCAAGCTCGGGTACAAGGCGTCCGCGGAACAGTTCGGCCCGCGCGAGCTCGTCGAACTGGCGGTGTCTGCAGAGGCGCACGGCATGGACTCGGCGACGGTCTCCGACCACTTCCAGCCGTGGCGGCACAACGGCGGCCACGCGCCCTTCTCGCTGTCCTGGATGACCGCGGTCGGCGAGCGCACCACGACGCTGCAGCTGGGCACGTCGGTGATGACCCCGACGTTCCGGTACAACCCGGCGGTGGTGGCGCAGGCGTTCGCGACCATGGGCTGCCTGTACCCGGGCCGCGTCATGCTCGGCGTCGGCACGGGCGAGGCGCTCAACGAGATCGCCACCGGCTACCAGGGCGAGTGGCCCGAGTTCAAGGAGCGCTTCGCGCGGCTGCGCGAGTCGGTGCAGCTGATGCGTGCGCTGTGGACCGGCGAGCGCACCGACTTCGAGGGCGAGTACTACCGCACCACCGGCGCCTCGATCTACGACGTGCCCGAGGGCGGCATCCCGGTCTACATCGCGGCCGGCGGACCGGTCGTCGCGCGGTACGCGGGCCGCGCGGGCGACGGCTTCATCTGCACCTCCGGCAAGGGCATGGACCTCTACACCGAGAAGCTGCTGCCCGCGGTCGCGGAGGGTGCGGAGAAGGTCGGGCGCGACGTCGCCGAGATCGACAAGATGATCGAGATCAAGATCTCCTACGACACCGACCCCGAACTGGCGCTGGAGAACACCCGGTTCTGGGCGCCGCTGTCGCTGACCCCCGAGCAGAAGCACAGCATCGAGGACCCGATCGAGATGGAGGCCGCGGCGGACGCACTGCCGATCGAGCAGGTCGCCAAGCGCTGGATCGTCGCGTCCGACCCCGACGAGGCGGTCGAGCAGGTCAAGCAGTACACCGACGCGGGCCTGAACCACCTGGTCTTCCACGCGCCGGGCCACGACCAGCGCCGCTTCCTCGACCTGTTCCAGCGCGACCTGGAGCCGCGGCTGCGTGCATTGGCCTGACCCAGGCGCGTGCATTGGCCTGACCCAGGCGCGCGCATTGGCCTGACCCAGGCGCGCGCACTCGCCTGACCCGGGCGCGTGCATTGGCCTGAGCCAAGTCGGCGGCGGGTGGATCACTAGGCTTGTCCCTCATGGACGCCAAGGAATCCGCCCGCCGCATCGGTCTCGTCTTCGGCGAGGCCACCCGGGTGCTCAAGTTCCGAAATGCCGTCGACCCGGAGGCCGCGGAGGGGGAGGGCCCCGACGAGGTGACGATTGCGGTCGGCGACGGCTGCCCGGGGCCGGGGTACGCGTCCTACTCGACCCTGGACATGGCACGCTTCCCCACCAACGTGACCACCGACGACGGCTCCCAGATCCGCACCGAGCTGGTCACCGTCGGCCGCGCCGACTACCGCCCGCTCGCGGACGTGCTGGCCCGCTGCGCCTTCGCGATCGCGACAGGCTCGTTCCACGTGACACCGAACTGCATCATCCCCAACGCGGTCCGCGAGGTGGACCCCGACGCCGCGATGCGACACGCCCTGCTGGTGGCCCCGTTCATCTGGCCGGACCTCGAGATCCTGGTCGAGGACGACGACGGTGTCACCACCTGGCTGCAGGCCGTGCCGATCAGCGACAGCGAACTCGACTTCGCGTCGAACAGCGGCCCGGACGCGCTGTTCCGGCGGCTCGAGGAGGCCGGCGCCGACGTCTCCGACATCAACCGGGCACCGGTGGTCTGAGCGCGGGGCGTGTGCCCGAAGCGCTACCGGGCGGTCGGCGCATGCATCAGTGATGCACCTGTGCGCGAGGATCGACCAGTGGAATCGTGATCGGCGGCCGCACCTCGCGCCGCACCGAGTACTTGGCCTCACCGTGCAGCAGGTGCTCGCCGCCGGGGACGGACAGGTCCACGGTCAGCGACCCTGCCTCGCAGGCAACGGAATCGATGGCCCCGAGCCGCACCGCGACGGCCGTCTCGCACATGGCGAACGCAACCCGCAGGTCGAAAGCGATCAGGGCGACCTCGGTGCCGTCAACGAGCAGCGCGACCTCCGGTCGGTGCTCGGAGGTGACGCGGAAGGGATCGACCAGCATCACCACCTCCTCCCGCCCGGGCGCGGCCGCGGTGACGCGCGCGGCCTCGGTGAGGGCCCGGAAGCGTTTCACGCCGGACAACAGCAGGGGGCAGGGGTCCTGATCGAGGAACCGCAACGCGGTGGACAGGATCCGGCTGTCGATCAGCCGTAGCGTCGAGCGCGGCACCGAGCGTGTCCCGGTCACCCGGGCCGGGGTCATCCCGGTCGGCGGCACGTGTGGCTTCATGCGTGCGGTGAGGGCATCGTCGGATTCCTGCCCGAACACCGCGGCGCGCAGGGTCGACCTGGGCACGATCTCAGTTCTGGTCACGGCCGTTCTCCTCGGTGATCTGGTGGCCGGCGTCTCCCCGGGGCTCGAGTCGCACGGACCGGCCGCGCACCTGCCCCGGCGGCGGGTCGACCGCGACGGCGGGCGGCGCCGGCCTCGGCTGGGTGTCCACGTGCTCGTTCAGCCACCGCCGGGCCCGTCGGGCCCGCGCCATGAACCCGGCGCCCACGGCCGCGGCGACGGAGGTCAATCCCGCCACGGCGATCGGGGCGAACTGTGGGTCGCCCTCCGAGTCGGGTGCGACCTTCTCGTCGGTGGCTGTAATCGGCTGATCGGTGGTCGTTGTCGACGACACCTTCTTCGTCGTGGTTGTGGTCTTGTTGCCGGGGCCGGGCCCGGGGCCGGGGCCAGTACTGGTGCTGGGGCCGGACTCGACCTCGAAGTCGGCTTGTGCGGACGCCTCGGGGCTCGCGCACTCGATCCGGGCCAGTTGGCCACCCGGGACGGCCTTCGCCGGGACCGTGGTGGGTTGGTCGAAGGTGTCGCCGTCCTGGGTGACGTTGCCCAGTACGGCTCCGTCGAGCGTGACGCTCCACGATTGGGTGCACCGGGGCAAATTCGTCCCGTGGAACACGACCTTGGCACCCGGGGCACCGTGATCGGGCGAGACCGTCAGGATCGGATCGGACGGTACCTCGGTCACGGTGAACTGAGCTCGCCCACCGCATTCCGTGGAGAGTGAGTATTCCCGAGGTTCGACATCCGGCACCGTGAACGATCCCTCGAGAATCAATTCATTGGACTCGACTTGCACCGATCCGGTGACGGAAATGAGGGTTCCGGAGGGTCTCATCGTCACGTTGGTGGAGGACATGTCGACAGCGGATCTCCTGCTGGACGAATAGGGGCAGGTGATGCGTGCGTTTACGGTCTCGCCCACCGGCGCCTCGGCCGGGTCCAGCGTGAGCGTTGCCGCCGCGCAGCAACCGGGGTCGACGGGGTCGACGGGGTCACTGGGGTCGACGGGGTCGACCGGGTCGACGGGCTCGACCGGGTCGACGGGGTCGACGGGGCCAGGTTCGGTGCTCGGCGCCGCCGCAGCGACCGACTGCGGCAGAGTAGCCCCCGGTGCGGGCCCGAAGACGCCCAGCGCCAGCGCCAAGACCGCGCCGGCCAACACGGGCATCATCGACCAGGATGCAGTTCGCATCGACATTCATCCCCTGGGGCCAGATCACACCGATCGAGCCTGAGAACGACACTGCCACCGTGTGCCGGATCGGGCACGAGTAGACGACTACCCGATTCCGGCGCCGCGGCGAGCGGCTGTGGCCGTCGGAGGACCACGATCCGCACCACTAGGGTGGACGCCATGGCTTCCGGCGAATCGGCACTCTCGAGCATCTACATCGCCTCCCCGGAAGGGGACACCGGAAAATCGACGGTCGCACTCGGCATCCTGCAGATGCTCGCCGGCAGCGCCGCCCGGGTGGGGGTGTTCCGGCCGATCGCCCGTTCCACCGAGGAGCCGGACTACATCCTGGAACTGCTGCTGGCCCACACCACCGCGGAGCTCGGCTACGACGAGTGCCTCGGCGTGACCTACGAACAGGTGCACGCGGATCCGGAGCTGGCGATCAGCGAGATCGTCGCCCGCTACCACGCGGTCGCGCAGCAGTGCGACGCCGTGGTGATCGTCGGCAGCGACTACACCGACGTGGGCAGTCCCACCGAGCTCGGCTTCAACGCGCGCATCGCGGTGAACCTGGACGCGCCGGTGCTGCTCGCGCTCCGCGGCTCCGAACGCAGCCCGGAGGAGGTCCATAAGCTCGGCGAGATCTGCGCGTCCGAGTTGCGGGCCCAGCACGCGCATCTGGTCGGGGTGGTGGCGAACCGCTGCGACCCCGAGCGACTCGACGAGGTCACCGCGGCACTGGCCCCGCTGGGGGTGCCGGCGTGGAGCCTGCCGGAGGTCCCGCTGCTGGTGGCGCCGACGATGGACGAGCTGCTCACTGCAGTCGACGGCGAGATGTACAGCGGCGACAGCGAACTGCTGCAGCGGGAGGTCCTGCAGGTGATGGTTGGCGGGATGACCGCCGAACACATCCTCGAGCGGCTCGCCGAGGGCATGGTGGTGATCGCGCCCGGCGACCGGTCCGACGTGCTGCTGGCCGTCGTCAACGCGCATGAGGCGGAAGGCTTTCCGTCACTGGCCGGGATCATCATGAACGGTGGCCTGCGCCCGCACCCGGCGGTGGCGAAGCTGATGGCCGGGCTGCGGCCGAGGCTGCCGATCCTGCAGACCACGCTCGGCACGTTCGACACCGCGTCGGCCGCCGCCCGCACCCGTGGCCGGGTCGCGGTCGGATCGCAGCGCAAGGTGGACACCGCGCTGAGTCTGATGGAGCAGCGGGTGAACTCGACGGAACTCCTGGCCAGGCTCGAGGTGGCGCGCCCGGAGGTGGTGACGCCGCAGATGTTCGAGTACCAGCTGATCGAGCGGGCCCGCGCGGACCGCAGACACATCGTGCTGCCCGAGGGCAACGACGACCGGATCCTGCGCGCCGCCAGCCGGCTGCTGCAGCGGCAGGTGGCCGAGCTGACGATCCTCGGCGAGGAGGGCCCGGTGCGCCGCCGCGCCGCCGAACTCGGCGTCGACCTGGCCGCCGCGACGGTGCTGGACCCGAGGGACTGCGAGTACACCGAGGAGTTCGCCGCCGAGTACACCCGACTTCGGGCGCACAAGGGCATGACCCTCGAACGTGCCCGCGAGGTGATGGCGGACATCTCCTACTTCGGAACGATGATGGTGCACAAGGGCATTGCCGACGGCATGGTCTCCGGCGCCGCGCACACCACCGCGCACACGATCCGCCCGTCCTTCGAGATCGTCAAGACCGAGCCCGGGGTGTCGACGGTGTCGAGCATCTTCCTGATGTGCCTGGCCGACCGCGTGCTGGCGTACGGCGACTGTGCGGTGGTGCCCGACCCGACGGCCGAACAACTCGCGGACATCGCGATCTCCTCCGCGCGAACGTCCGCGCAGTTCGGCATCGACCCCCGGATCGCGATGCTCTCCTACTCCACCGGCGACTCGGGTTCGGGCGCGGACGTGGACAAGGTGCGCACGGCCACCGCGCTGGTCCGTCAGCGGCGGCCGGACCTGTTGGTGGAGGGTCCGATCCAGTACGACGCCGCGGTGGAACCGACGGTCGCCAGCGCGAAGATGCCGGGCTCGGACGTGGCGGGCCGGGCCACCGTCTTCGTCTTCCCGGACCTGAACACCGGCAACAACACCTACAAGGCGGTGCAGCGCAGCGCCGGCGCGGTCGCCGTCGGCCCGGTGCTGCAGGGACTGAACAAGCCGGTCAACGACCTCTCCCGGGGTGCGCTGATCGAGGACATCGTCAACACCGTCGCCATCACCGCCATCCAGGCGCAGGGCCAGTCCGCGAAGAAGGGGGAGTCGTGAAAGGCTCTGTCCTGGTCATCAACTCGGGGTCGTCGTCGATCAAGTTCCAGCTCGTGGACCCGGACGCCGGGGACGCCGTCGCGGACGGCATCGTCGAGCGGATCGGCGAGCCCGAGGGGCTGGTGAAGCTGCGGCACGGTGGCGTCGACACCGAGCACCGCGGGCCGATCGCCGACCACTCCGAGGGGCTGCGGCAGGCGTTCTCGATGCTGGCCGAGGTCGGGCTGGACCTGGCGTCCGCGGGCATCGCCGCGGTGGGGCACCGGGTGGTGCACGGCGGCGAGGTGTTCTACCAGCCGACCGAGATCACCCCCGAGGTGCTCGCCGAGATATCCCGACTGTCCGAGCTTGCGCCGCTGCACAACCCGGCCAACGCGACTGGCATCGAGGGCGCCATGCGGGAACTGCCCGACGTGCCGCACGTCGCGGTCTTCGACACCGCGTACTTCCACACGCTGCCCGCGCGGGCCCGGACCTACGCCGTCGACCGGGACGTCGCCCGCGAGCATTCGGTGCGCCGCTACGGTTTTCACGGCACCTCGCACGAGTACGTCGCCGGTCAGGTTGCGGCGACGCTGGGGCGGGACCTGGGTGAGCTCAACCAGATCGTGCTGCACCTGGGCAACGGCGCGTCCGCGTCGGCCATCGAGGGCGGACGGGCCGTCGACACCTCGATGGGCCTGACCCCGCTCGAGGGCCTGGTGATGGGGACCCGCAGCGGCGACATCGACGCGGGCGTCGTGACCCATCTACACCGCAGCGCCGGGATGGACGTGGAGGAGATCGACGCCCTGCTCAACCGCCGTTCCGGGCTCAAGGGTCTGTGCGGGGTCAACGACTTCCGCGAGCTGCGCCGGTTGATCGACACGGGCGACGCCGACGCGGTGCTGGCCTACGACGTCTACGTGCACCGGCTGCGCAAGTACATCGGCGCCTACCTGGTGACGCTCGGCAGGCTCGACGCGATCACCTTCACCGCCGGTGTGGGGGAGAACGTGGCGGAGGTGCGGGCCGACGCGTTGGCCGGGCTCTCCGGTCTCGGCATCGAGGTGGACCCGGATCGCAACACGGCGAAAGACCGTGGTGCCCGCTTGATCTCGACCGACGACTCGGCGGTGGCGGTGCTGGTGGTGCCGACCAACGAGGAGCTGGCCATCGCCCGCGCCGCCCTGCGGTTCGCCCGGTAGCGGCCCGCTACCTCGCGACCCGCTCCCACATCTGCAGGTAGGCCTCCGCGCCGCGGCTCAGGTCCTCGACGAGCTGGTCGCCGTCCACACCGGCGACCAGGCGCGCGTCCGCGATCCAGTCGGGGATCATCCCGTACTGCGCGACGCCGTCGGTGTTGACGTCGAAGACTCGGTCCCCGGTCCGCTGACGGTCCATCACGGTGCCGCCGTCGAACGTGGTGAACGGGTAGCGCAGCGGGTTCTCGGCGGCGTCCTCGCGGGGTGCGACCTGCGGTGCGAATCCATTGGTGTCGGCGCCGAAGCCGAAGCCGAAGTAGTAGTTGTCGCTGCGCTGTGCCCGCGTCTCGTGCCAGGTCTCCACGAAGCCGGGCAGGGTGCCCGCGTACTGCGAGACGAACCCGCCGAGCGCGTAGATGCGCGGGACGTTCGTCTCGTCGGTCCAGCCGTGGCTGGACACCACGCCCGAGTAGTCGGCGGCCTCGAGCAGCTTCAGGGTGGCGTCGGATGCCTTGGCGCTCATGTGGTCGATGTCGACGATCATGCCGCGGCTCATCATGCCCCGGACCGCGTGCTCGCCGAGGTCGGTCAGTCCTCGCGTGTTGCAGTGCGGGCCGTCCGGGTAGGTGGGCGCCGCAATGCCCAGTGGCAGTGAGGAAGCCATGTCGGCGATCTCGGCCGGGGCGATCGTCTCGAGTGTCTTGTCCGTCGCCGCACCCTGGCACGGCTCCACCTGCCAGAATTTCCCGGTGCCCAGGAAGTTCCCGATGTTGATTGCCATGCCGGTGGTGCCGGGGTCGAATCGCGTTCCGCCGAGCGCGTTGTCGAACTTGTGGGTGAGGATGAGCTGCCGCACGCCCATCGCGTAGACCTCGTCGAGGCCGCGGTCGATGTCCTCCGCCGTGCACTGGGGCACGTCGCCGCGCAGGGTGCAGCCGAACAGTTCGGAGACCTCGATGCCGAGGGTGACGGCCAGCTTTCCCTCGGCGGCGACCTGACGGACCTGCTCGGGCGAGTTGACGATCCGGAACCAGCCGCGGCCGGGGCCGCCGTACTGGGCGTCGATGTAGTCCTGCATCTCGCGCACCTGCGCGGCCTGGATTCGGACGGTGTCCATCTCGTCGCACGAGTTGCGTTTGGTCGGATACATCTCGCACAGCACCCGGTTGGCGACGAACATGTCGGTGAAGATCCGCAGCCCGCCGCGCCAGGCCCGCTCGACCCACTTGTAGTAGGTCTGCTCGTGGGTCATCGAGTCGTTGGCCGGCCAGTCCGCGAAGGTCGGCCACCCGGTGGTGTCGTGCTCGGTGAACGGCGAGCCGTGCGAGAGCACGTTCTCGAGCAGGGCGGGCATTCCGTCGCTGCCGTGGTCGGGGCAGTCCCGCAGGGCCGCGGTGATGCCCTGCGGGTCGAAGGGCTTGCCGCAGTGCACGTTTCCGCCCACGAACTCGGACGCATCGAGGTGGACGTGGTTGTCGATGAAGCCGCGAACCTCCCCGTTCGGCCCGGTGGCGGTCGACGGGGTGCCGGTGGCGTTGACCTCGGCGTCGGGGAAGTCGGCGCAGCCGCCGGTCGGGCTCACGGTGAACCGGCCGCCCGCAGGATTCGCGCCGGGGTCGGTAAGCGTCAACGCGCCGTCCGCGGTGCTCAGTTGGCTGCCGTTCGCGGTGGCGGTGATGCTGTAGGTGCCGGCGGTGTGGGTCACCGTCCAGTCCGTCGTCGCCACGGCGTCGCGCGTCGAGACGACCGCGCGGGTGTCGTCGTGGGCGACCAGGTCGCCGCCGGGGCCGTAGAACATGAATCGGCCGAGTTGGGCCGCGTGCAGCCGGAACGGTTCGGCGTCCGACTCGGCGACGTCGGCGCGATAGCCGTCGCCGGCGCGGCGGACGAAGTTCCCCGTCTGCTCGGACCTGAGTGCGTAGCAGCCGTTGGCGAGGCCGTAGACGGGGTTGCCGGCGAGGGCCTCGGGCGGATCGGCCGGCTGGGCGACGGCGATGCCCACCGAGGAGGCGGCGAGCGCGAGGGAAACGGACAGTGCCTGCACGAGGCGTCGGCGAGCCCGCCGGAGGGTGGTCATGCTGTCGTTTCCCGTCCATTCAGTTAGCTGATTGCGTCGGGAAGCATAGCCGGGATGGACGGATGTCCAGTAGGTATTGGCCAGGTATCGCCCAGGCATCACCCAGGTGCCGTCCGAACGCCGGCTCGAGTCGGTGGCGGCGCCGCTCAGAACAGGCTCTTGGGGCGCACCGCGTTCGCCATGTCCACCAGGGCGAACCGGTGGGCGGCCTCGGATGCGTTGCGGGCCAGTGCTCGCAGGCCGGCCTCGGTGCCGGCGCGCAGCCCCTTCTCGGTGAACGGCACCCCGAGGATCGGTTCGAACTCGGGGTCGGCGGTGTGCCCGAGCAGCACCCAGTCCAGCGCGGTGCCGAGCACCAGGGTGCGCATCTGGAGGGCCCGGCCCTCGTCCGACGGCAGCAGGGCGACTCGCCGGGCGGCGTCGCGCAGTGCGACCTCGTCCATCTCGCCGATCGGTGCGCCGGACAGGCGGGTCAGCACCGCGGTCATCCGGGCGACGCTGAAATGTCGCGAGCTGGGTGGGACCTGGTCCAGCGCGGCGATCGCCCCCGCGGTGTCGCCGCGGTCCGCGAGCTGACGGGCCAGGCCGAAGGCGGCGCTCACGGCCCCGCGGTCGGTGCGCCAGACGGTTCGGTAGTAGTTCTCCGCGAAGGCGCGCCACCGCGGAGGGTCCTCGCTCTCCCAGTGCTCGAGGATCAGCTCGGCCGTGGCCGCCAGCGCCAGCTTCGGTGCGGCCTCGCCGGGCAGCGCCTGCAGGGTGGCATCGAACTGGCTCATCGCCGTCTCGAAGTCACCCTCGACCAGTGCCGCCATCCCTCGGTACCAGTCCACCCGCCAGTGCTCCCCGGGTTCGCCGAGCCCGTCGAGCACCTGCCGGGCCGCGGCGCCGTCCCCCAGGTCGATGTGCGCCTTGGCCTCGACCAGGCTGAGCTGCCGGGTGACCGCCGCCGCAATCGGGCCCGCGACGCGTTCGATGCCGTTCTCCCTCGCCAGGCGCAGCGAGTCCAGCGTCTGGCGGGGTTCGGTGTGGATCGCGGCGGCGAGCAGGGCCGCGCTGGGGTCGCTCCGGTCGATCAGCGGGACGGCCAGTGCCGCGGTGACCTCGAGCGGGTCGAGGGCGACGCTCTGGCGGTGGCCGTGGACGTAGACGTCGGTGGTCTGCACCGCCTCGTCGGTGCCGAAGGTGGTCCGCGCGGGGCTGAACAGTTCGGACAGTCCCGGGTGTTCCTCACCCGTCTGCTGCGCGAGGATCTCCCGGAGCACCCCGAGCAGCTGCCGGGCCATCTCCTCGGCGGACTGGAACCGTCGGCTGGGGTCGGAGTTGGTGGCGCGGAGCAACAGGCGATGGAAGAACTCGTACTCGGCCAGCAGTGGCGCCTGCTCGGGGTCCGGCAGCCCGTCGACGTAATGCCCCTTTTCCGAAGGCATCTGGAGGGTGAGGACGGCCAGTGTTCGGCCGACGGTGTAGATGTCGGAAGCGATGGTCGGTCCGGTCCGGACGATCTCCGGCGCCTGGTAGCCGGGCGTGCCGTACAGGTAGCCGTAGCCCTCGATGCCGGAGACCGCGCCGAGGTCGATCAGCTTGAGCTGGTCGTCGGTGACCATGACGTTCTCCGGCTTGAGGTCGTTGTAGGCCAGTCCGATCGAGTGCAGGTAGGCCAGCGCGGGCAGGATCTCGAGCATGTACGCGATGGCCTGTTCGACCGGCATCCGCTCCGGCCGGGGATGAGTACTCAGCACCTCGCGCAGCGAGTTGCCGCCGACGTACTCCATCACGATGTAGCCCATCGGGCTGCCGTCCGGCCGTGGATGCTCGACGAAGTTGAAGATCTTCACGATGCCCGGATGCTCGACCTCGGCAAGGAACTGGCGCTCGGCCAGCGCCACGGTCTGTGCCTCCGAGTCACCGAAGTGCAACAGGCCCTTGAGCACCACCCAGCGGTCGCTCACGTTGCGGTCGACGGCGAGGTAGATCCAGCCGAGCCCGCCGTGGGCGATGCAGCCCTGCACCTCGTACTGGCCTGCCACCAGGTCGCCCGCCGCGAGCAGCGGGGTGAAGTCGAAGACCGTGCCGCAGGAGGCGCAGATGCCGGCCGCCGGTGCGGGTTCGGACCTGCCCGCGGCGCTGCGGCCGACCGGGTTCGAACACTTCCAGCAGAACCTCTTGCTTTCGGCGACAACGGGATTGGTCATCACCACGGCGGCGGGATCGGGCGCCGCTACCGGGGGCACCTCGACCAGGCCGCCGCCGAGCCGGCGTCGGACCGAGGTCCGGGAACGCTGTGAACGAGACCGGCGGCCGGTGGGGGCGGACGGCCGGCCGGCCGGCGCCGAGGTCTCCGAGGTCTCCGCGGGGCCGGATGCGCGGGTGGTGGAGGCGGGCGGCAGTGCGGCGGCCGTGGCGGCGTCGGTGGGGGCGGACGGCGCGGTGGCGGTGGGTTCAGAGGGCGCCGTGTCGGCCGGCTCGGACGACCCGGTCACGGCGTCGGCGGGGTTCGAGCTCTGGCCCGAGTCATCCTGTGTTCCGCGCATTCTCGCGCTCAGTCCTGGTAGTTGGGGACGGGTGGGCCGGGCGAGGGACCGAGGACGCCGAGCCACCGGTCGTAGATCCGTGACCAGGTGCCGTCCTGCCGCATCCGCTCCAGGCTGGCGTTGACCAGACGGACCAGGTCCGGGTCGTCCTTGTTGATCCCGATGCCGTACGGCTCCGGGCTCAGGCTCTCGCCGACGATCTGGAGGTACGGGTCCTGCGATGCGAGCCCGGCGAGGAGAGAGTCGTCGCTGCTGACCGCGTCCACCTGGCCCTGCTGCAGGACAACCAGGCAGTCCGACCAGCTCGGCACGGTGAGCACGATCGCGTCCGGCTGGGCGCGCTGCAGATGCGTCAGCGAGGTGCTGCCGGTTACGGTACACACCCGGCGGCCGGCGAGGTCGGCGACGCCGCGGATACCGGACCCCTGCGCGACCAGAATGCGTTGCTTCGCCTGGAAGTAGACGGTGGAGAAGTCGACCTGCTCGCGGCGTTCGCAGTTGACGGTCATCGTATTGACCACCACGTCCACCAGGCGGTCCTGCAGCGCAGGGATCCGGTCCGCAGAGGGCAGGATCCGGAACTCCGCCAGGTTCGGGTCGCCGAGCAGGTCCCGCGCCAGCTCCCTCGCGATGTCCGCGTCGAATCCCTCGATCGACCCGGTGATCGGGTCCCGGAAGCTGAAGAGGTTGCTCCCGGTGTCCAGGCCGACCACCAGTCGGCCGCGCGCGCGGATCCGGTCCAGCGTCGGGCTGTCGGGTGCGCCGTCGGGGAACGGGCGCAGGCTCGCGGTGGGGTTCGAGCACTGTTCGGGGACGGGTTGGCCGGTGGGGCTGGGCGCCACAGCCGCGCCCTCGGGCAGTGGGGCGTTGGTGCCCTCGGGGTTGGCGGCGACGGGCGCGGTGGCCGAGGGTTGGGTGGCCGCGGGCTGGGTGGAACCGGTGGCCGTGGAGACGTCGTCGGGGCCGCCGCACCCGGACAGGACGCCCGCCAGGGCCGCGGCGACGACCGCGGCGGCCAGTATCCGCCGTCCTCGCCTGCCGTTCCCTGTCACTGGTACTCCCGCCATCGGGGCCACAGACCCAGCCCGATCCCGACCACCGCCAATGCCGACAATACGAGGGCGCCGGGTGCCAGGCCGGCGAGGGTGGAGTGGGCCCGCACCAGGTTGCCGCGCAGCTCCGCCCTGGCCTCCTCGATGGCCGCGTCGAGCTCCTTGTCGGCGATGAAGAAGAAGGCCGCCGAGTCGAGCTGGCCGGGGCCCACCGCGATGTCGGACGCCCCGGTCCAGTCCCCGGCGGCGAGCAGCCCGTCGAGTCGCTCGTGTGCCTGGGCCCAGGCCGTCCGTGCCGCCGCGGCGGCCGCGATCTCGTCCTCGCCGACCTGCATCCCGCTGCGGTCGTACTCGTCGAGCAACGCCTGCAGGCGGTCGAGATGCTCGACGAACTGCGAGTGGTAGCGGGCACTGACGTCGCGTCGAACCAGGGCGAGGGTCTCGTCGGCGCGGGCCTGCTGGGTCAGGATTCGGGCGGTGGTCAGGGTGGACAGCGGCCGTGCGCCCTGCTCGAGCGCGTTGCCGGTGGCGGTCGAGGAGATCAGCCCGGCGATCAGCAGCCAGCCGAGCAGCGCGGTGACGGCGGCCGCGGCCAGGATGAGTCCCGGGTTCAGGGTCCGGCGGGTCCACCGCGCGAGCAGGACCATCGCCGCCACCAGCGCGGCCAGAGACGCGAGCAGCAGGCCGATGGACAGCCATGGCGGGGTGGCGAACTCGGACTGGGTCTGCACGACGGTCGCGGCCTGCGCGGTGTGCAGCTGCTCGGCCAGCGGCAGCAGCGTGGTCTGCATGAGCGTCGACGCCTCGCGCAGGTAGGCGGCGCCGACCGGGTACCCGATGCGGTTGTTGCTGCGGGCCGTCTCGACCAGACCGGTGTACACCGGCAGGGACACGGACAGGTCGGTGAGCAGTCGGTGGGCGGTGTCGTCGGCGGTGGAGATGCCCGCGGACGCGTCGACCAGGTCCTGGCCGGCGTCGGTGACGGCGCGGGTGTAGCGGGCCCGCACGTCGGCGGGTTCGAGGCCGCCGGAGATGAACGCAGTGGTCGCGGCGGCATCGGCGATCGACAGCGAGCTGTAGAGGTCCTGCGAGGCGTAGGCGAGCGGCTCGACCTGGGTCAGCAGCGAGTCGAGGGTGCGCGCCCGGTCCGAGACCTGGACGGCGGCGGCGCCGCCGGCGACCAGCGAGAGTACGGTGAGCGCGAACGCCACCAGGAGCAGCTTGCTGGGGGTGGTGCCCAGGTAGGCGCGGACGCGGCGAGATCGCCGCGGACGGGGCACGTCCGGCGACGGATGGTGCGTCGCGGCGGGCACGGGACGATCGTCGCCCAGCGGCTCCGTCGACGGCGCGACGCGATCAACCACCACGCACCCCTTCTATCTGGCCCGAGTGCCTGATACAGGGCAGCATATAAGCAGTAAACGCGCTGAGCGGTCGGTGACTCGCCTATGTTTTGTGGCCAACGAGTTTCGGACGGGGCACGAGGTGTGACGGCGGTCTGACGACGCGGTCTGATGTGGAGCGGGTGAACGAAGTCGATGCGTGGTGACGGAGACGGCTGGGCGAAGAGCGACGACGGCAGCCGCCAGTGGGGCCGGTTCGGTGCGGCGGGGCTGCTGTTGCGCGCGCCCGCTCCGAGCGGCGGGTCCGCGGTGTTGCTGCAGCACCGTGCGCAGTGGAGTCACCAGGGTGGCACCTGGGCGCTGCCCGGTGGTGCCCGCGACAGCCACGAGAGCACCACCCGGGCCGCGGTCCGCGAGGCCGAGGAGGAAGCCGGGATCGCCGGAAGTGCGCTGCGGGTGCGCGCGGAGCGGGTCACCGCGCAGGCGGGCAGCGGCTGGACGTACACGACCGTGATCGCCGACGCGGAGACCACGCTGCCGACGGTGCCGAACGGCGAGAGCACCGAACTGCGGTGGGTGCCCGAGGAGGACGTCGCGGACCTGCCGCTGCACCCGGGCTTCGAGGCCAGCTGGCCGTCGTTGCGGGCGGTGCCGGTGAGGCTGCTGCTCGACACGGCCAACGTGCTGGGCTCGCGCCCGAACGGCTGGTGGCGCGACCGCGTCGGGGCCACCGGCGAACTGCTCGCCGAGCTGGCGCGGACGCTGCCACGGACCTTCGAACTGCCCGACGGCGGCTTCGGCTGGTTGCCGCGGATCGAGGCGGTCCTCGAGGGCCAGGCGCGGGTGGTGGCGGAGGTCGGCGACCGGGTTCCGGTGCACGTCGCGACGGGCAGCGGCGACGACACCCTGGCGTCGCTGGCCGGGGCCGATCCCTTCGCCGACCAGGCCGTCGAGCGGGTTCGGAGCCTGCTGGCCGGGGACGAACAGCAGTTGACCGCGGTGGTCACCGCCGACCGCGGGTTGCGCGACCGGCTGCCCGAGACGGTGGTCCGGCTCTCGCCCTCGACCGTGCTCGGCTGGCTGGACTGACCGCACCGCGTTGGTCCCCAATGTCACATTGGTTCCCCGTCGGACACCCGATGTGACATTGGGGACCAGTGGGGGAAGGGTCAGCCGGCGTTGCGGGCCAGCGCGTCGGACAGCGACCGGGCGGCCGCCTGCGGGTCCGCGGCCTCGGTGATCGCGCGGACCACCACGATGCGGTCGGCGCCGGCGTCGAGCACCTCGGGGAGCCGCTCCTCGTCGACCCCGCCGATGGCGAACCAGGGCCGGGCGGGGTGCGACTCGGCGGTGCTGCGCACCAGGTCCAGGCCCGACGCGGCGCGTCCCGGCTTGGTCGGGGTGGCCCACACCGGCCCGGTGCAGAAGTAGTCGACGCCGTCCTCGATCGCGGCGAGCTGGGCCTGCGCCCGGTTGCCGGTGGAGCGCCCGATCACCACCCGCTGGCCGAGGATCTGCCGGGCGTAGTGCACGGGCAGGTCGCCCTGGCCGAGGTGCAGGACGTCCGCCCCCGCGGCCAACGCCAGGTCGGCGCGGTCGTTCACCGCGAGCAGGGCGCCGTGCCTACGGGCGGCGGCGGCCAGCTCGGCCAGCGCGCCCAATTCCTCGCGGGTCTCCATCGGGCCGAACTTCTGTTCGCCGGCCGAGCCCTTGTCCCGCAGCTGGATGATGTCGACGCCGCCGGACAGGGCCGCCTCGGCGAAGTGTGCCAGGTCACCGCGCTCTCGGCGGGCATCCGTGCACAGGTACAGCCGGGCGCTGGCCAGGCGTTCGCGGGGGGTCAGATGGTTACCGGAATGCGAGGGGGACACGTGCTCAACGGTAGTCTGATGGCGAACTAAGTGACACGGGAGTCCCGGCGAACGCGGGGCTGAGAGGGGGCTCGCGAGCCTTGACCGTCATACCTGACCCGGATCATGCCGGCGCAGGGAGTGAGGTGGAGTGGTGAGCAGAACTCTCGCGGTGATCGGCGGCGGCGCGATCGGACTCGCGGTCGCCTGGCGGTCCGCACAGGCGGGCTGGAAGGTCACGGTCCACGACCCCGCGGTCGGCTCGGGGGCGTCGTGGGTGGCCGGCGGCATGCTGGCCCCGCTGTCCGAGGGGTGGCCCGGCGAGGACGCGCTGCTGCAGGTGGGCGCGGCGTCGCTGCAGCGGTGGCCGGACTTCGGCGGTGAGCTCGGTGCCCTCGTCGACGAGCCGTTGTTCACCTCGCACAGCTCCCTGACGGTCGCGCTGGACGCGGCCGACGCCGCGGACCTGCGCACCGTCGCCGAGTGGATCGAGACCCAGGGTTACCGGCTCGAGCTGCTGTCCCGGGCGCAGATCAGGGCGGCCGAGCCGTCGTTGGCCCCCAACATCCGGCTGGCGCTGCTGGCCTCGACGGAGTCCGCGGTGGACAACCGGGCGCTGGTGCGCGCGCTGCGGCTGGCGTGCGAGGCCGCCGGGGTCGCGTTCGTGGCCGAGTCGGTGGGTGACCCGGAGTCGCTGCCCGCCGACCAGGTGGTGGTGGCGGCCGGCACCGGGGCCGCCGCGCTGTGGCCGGGTCTGCCGGTGCGCCCGGTCAAGGGCGAGATCCTGCGGCTGCACCATCGCCCCGGGGTGGCCCCCGCGCCCACCCAGACCATCCGTGGCAGCGTGCACGGCCGGCCCGTGTACCTGGTGCCGCGCGGCGACGGCATCGTGGTCGGCGCGACCCAGCACGAGTCGGGAATCGACACCCAGGTCACCGTCGGCGGGGTGCGGGACCTGATCGCGGACGCCCAGATCCTGATGCCGAGCATCGGCGAGTACGAGCTCTACGAGACCGCGGCGGGCCTGCGACCGATGAGTCCGGACAACCTGCCGATCATCGGCCGGGTGTCGGACAGGGTGGTGCTCGCGGCCGGGCACGGCCGCAACGGCATCCTGCTCACCCCGGTGACCGCGGACGCGGTGGTCGCCGAGCTGTCCGGCGCGCCGCTGCCCGAGGCCAAGAACTGCGCGCCGGACCGCTTCGGTCCGACCGGCCCCGCTCACTGACCGCACCGCCCACTGACCGGCTCCTTCCACCGATCGACGAATGAGGAATTGATGACGAACACACCGGTGAACATCGGTATCACCGTCAACGGCGAAGACCACCAGCTGTCCGAGCCGTTGACGGTGGCGCAGCTGCTCGACCACCTCGGTCTGCCCGCCAAGGGCATCGCCGTCGCGGTGGACGGCGCGGTGCTGCCGCGCACCTCCTGGGACACCCCGGTCGGCAAGGGCTGGGAGATCGAGATCCTCACGGCGGTCCAGGGTGGCTGAGTCGACGGCGGCTGGGACCGGCACCCTCACCATCGGCGACCGCAGTTTCGGCTCGCGCCTGATCATGGGCACCGGCGGCGCCGCCAACCTCACCGTGCTCGAGGAGGCCCTGGTCGCCTCCGGCACCGAGCTGACCACGGTGGCGATGCGCCGGATCGACGCCACCGGCGGCACCGGCGTGCTGGACCTGTTGCGCCGGCTCGACATCGCGCCGCTGCCGAACACGGCGGGCTGTCGCGGCGCCGCCGAGGCGGTGCTCACCGCGCAGCTCGGTCGCGAGGCGCTCGAGACCGACTGGGTCAAGCTCGAGGTGATCGCCGACGAGCGGACCCTGCTGCCCGACGCCATCGAACTGGTCTCGGCGGCAGAACAACTCGTCGACGACGGCTTCACCGTGCTGCCGTACACCACCGACGACCCGGTGCTGGCCAAGCGGCTCGAGGACGTGGGCTGCGCGGCGGTGATGCCGCTGGGCTCGCCGATCGGGACGGGCCTGGGCATCTCCAACCCGCACAACATCGAGATGATCGTCGAGGCGGCCGGGGTTCCGGTGATCCTCGACGCCGGCATCGGGACCGCCAGCGACGCGACGCTGGCCATGGAACTCGGCTGCGACGCGGTGCTGCTCGCGACCGCGGTGACGCGGGCGAAGGACCCGGCGCTGATGGCGTCCGCGATGGCGTCGGCGGTGGTCGCCGGGTACCAGGCCCGCCGGGCCGGCCGGATCCCGAAGCGGTTCTGGGCGCAGGCGTCGTCACCGATGTAGGGGTGGACACGGGGAGGTCTCGGGGTGAGTGTCATCCCAGGGGATGACGCCGGAATGAGACCTGCGGGCGATGCGCTCGGCTCCGGTGTCCGGCAGAGTTCACCTCATGATTGAAGTGAGGGGTTTGACGAAGACGTTCGGGCCCACGAAGGCGGTCGACGACCTGACCTTCACCGTGAAGCCGGGGATCGTGACCGGATTTCTCGGGCCGAACGGTGCCGGCAAGTCGACGACGATGCGGATGATCCTGGGCCTGGACCGGCCCACGTCCGGCACGGCGTTGATCGACGGCCAGAAGTACCACGACCTGAAGCAGCCACTGCGGACCGTCGGCGCACTGCTGGACGCAAAGTGGGTGCACCCCAACAGGTCCGCGAAGGCGCACCTGCAGTGGATGGCGGCGTCCAACGGGATCCCGTCGTCGCGGGTGGACGAGGTGCTGCGGCTGGTGGGCCTGACCGAGGTGGCCGGCAAGAAGGCCGGCGGATTCTCGCTCGGCATGTCGCAGCGGCTCGGCCTGGCCGGCGCGCTGCTCGGCGACCCGAAGGTGCTGCTGTTCGACGAGCCGGTCAACGGCCTCGACCCCGAGGGCATCGTCTGGATCCGAAAGTTCATGCAGCGCTTGGCCGCGGAGGGACGCACCGTCCTCGTGTCGAGCCATCTGCTCTCCGAGATGGCGCTGACCGCAGAGCATCTCGTGGTGATCGGCCGTGGCCGGCTGATCTCGGACACGACGGTCAAGGAGTTCGTCGACCGGTCGTCCGAGTCCACGGTACGGGTCCGCAGCCCCCAGTTGGACGCGCTGCGCAGCGTGCTCACCTCGCACGGCCTGACGGTGCGCGAGGACGGCCACGCGGCGAGTGCCGCGGCGGCGCTGGTGGTGCTCGACTCCACCACCGACGCGATCGGCCAGATCGCGGGTAGTAACGGGATCGTGCTGCACGAGTTGGCGTCCCAGCAGGGATCGCTCGAGGACGCGTTCATGAAACTGACCGGTGACGACGTGCAGTACCACGCCGCGGGCGTCGAAGAAGTGATGGGAGGGGCACTCTGATGGGTGTTCTGGCCGCAGAACGAATCAAGCTCACCTCGACCAAGTCGCCGTGGTGGTGCACGGTCGCCATCGTGGTGCTGGGCCTGGGCCTCGCCGCGGTGATCGGACTCAGCGCCAAGGCGAGCATCAATGCCTTCAACAACGAGAACGCGAGCGGCGACAAGCCGGATTTCGAGCCGTTCCTGCCCCAACTCTCGGACGCCGTCGGCGGCGTGTCGGGCTTCGGCGTCCTGGTGCTGATGATCATGGCAGCCCTCGCCGTCACCAGTGAGTACCGCTTCGGCCTGATCCGGACCACGTTCCAGGCCGTGCCGCGGCGGGACTCGGTGCTGGTCACCAAGGCGGGCCTGATCGGGGTGTTCGGTGCCGTCCTGACCTTCGTGCTGACCTTCGGCGCCTACGCGATCGCCAAGGTCACCGCCGGTGAGGAGGCCGGGGCCGCCCTGAAGCTGACCGGCGACGAGGCCTGGAGGGCGATCTACGGCGTGCCGATCTACGCGCTGCTCTGCGTGTTCCTCGCGGTGGCGGTGGGCACCCTGGTGCGTCAGTCGGCGGGCGCGATCACCCTGCTGCTGCTGTGGCCGCTGCTGATCGAGAGCCTGTTCGGCCTGTTCGGCACCTTCGGCCGCAACGTGCAGCCGTTCCTGCCGTTCATGAACGCCAACCACTTCCTCGGCTCGGACCAGGGCGTGGACTGGCACTGGGGGCCCTGGGGCAGCCTGGTCTACTTCGCGGCCTTTGTGGCCGTCGTCTTCGGCGCC
The DNA here is from genome assembly GCF_056402135.1 of Rhodococcus sp. P4_C10. Lineage (NCBI taxonomy): Bacteria > Bacillati > Actinomycetota > Actinomycetes > Mycobacteriales > Nocardiaceae > Rhodococcus > Rhodococcus sp. P4_C10. The sequence continues at coordinate 100,981 of NZ_JBFUHZ010000003.1, forward strand.
TCGCTGTTCCTGGTGAACCGCCGCGACGCCTGACCTGCCGTAGCGCTGGACACGCTGCGGTAACCGTGCGCGACCGTCGCCCCGACTGTGGGGGGTGGCGGTCGCGCACTGCCGTCTGCGGAGCCCGACATTGTCTGTAACCCTCGGTTACCCTTCGAAGGGTGAGCGAGGACCCTGCGCCCCAGCCGGTGGTCGACTGGTTTCGAACCATGAACCGCCGACCCGCGCTCGTCGACGCCGTCCGCCGGGCGCGCCGGGCGCTGCCCGGGGACCCCGCCTTCGGCGATCCGCTCTCGACCGCCGGACCCGGCGGCGTCCGCGCCATGGCCCGGGTCGCGGACCGGCTGCTCGAGGACGGTCCCGGCGCGTCGCGGGAGGTGAGCCTCGGCACCCTGCAGGTCTGGCAGGCCCTGCTCGAACGCACCGGCCGGGGCCGCGGCACCCGCCAGGTCACCATCGTGTTCACCGATCTGGTCGGGTTCTCCAGTTGGTCACTCGGCGCGGGCGACGAGGCCACCCTGACGCTGCTGCGGCAGGTGGCCAGCGCGGTGGAACCGCCGTTCGTGGAGCGCGGGGGACATGTGGTCAAGCGGCTCGGCGACGGGCTGATGGCCGTGTTCGCCTACCCGGAGCGCGCGCTGGAGGCGGTGTTCGAGGCCCGCGACCGGCTCGCCGAGGTGGAGCAGGAGGGCTTTCGGCCGCGGATGCGGGTGGGCCTGCACACCGGGATGCCGAGACAGTTGGGCGACGACTGGCTGGGCGTGGACGTCAACGTCGCCGCCCGGGTCATGCAGGCCGGGGCGGACGGCAACGTCGTTGCGTCCGCGCACACCCTCGACGCGCTCGACCCGCAGACGCTCGAGACCCTCGGACTGCGGGCCAGGCCGTACCGGCGCGGGTTGTTCGCGCCGGCCCCGCGCGGCGTCCCCGACGACCTGCGGATGTTCACCCTGACCAGGTAGGCGGCTCCGCCGCCTGAGCGCCTCTCTGGTAGCGGTCGCCACCAGAAAGGAGCGTCAGTGCAGGCGCCAGAGCGGGGACACCGGACCGTGGCCGGCGCCGAGGTCGTACGACGCCGCCAGGCACCGGGTCACCCACTGCTTGCCGAACTCGACGGCCTCGGGCATCGGGTACCCGTTGGCCAGCGCGCACGCCACAGCGGCGGCGAGGGTGTCGCCGCCGCCGTGGTCGTTGCCGGTCTCGATCCGCGGGCTGGTGAACTCGTGGAAGGTGTCGCCGTCGAAGAGCAGGTCGGTGCTGTCCGGCGAGGTGCGCAGGTGCCCGCCCTTGACCAGCGACCACTGCGCGCCGAGCCCGTGCAGGGCCTCCGCGGCCCGGCGCGCCGACGCGTCGTCCACCACCTCGATGCCGGTGATCAGGCGGATCTCGTCGAGGTTCGGCGTCACCAGCGACGCGATCGGGATCAGGGTGTTCCGGACCGCGTCGAGTGCCTCGGCATGCAGCAGCGGGTCGCCGTGCATCGATGCGCACACCGGGTCCACCACCAGCGGCACGGCGTGGTCACGGCCGATCCCCACCTCGCCGCAGACCTGTGCCACCGCCTCGATGATCGCGGTGGACGCCAGCATCCCGGTCTTGGCGGCGCTCACCCCGATGTCGGTGACCACGCTGCGCACCTGGTCCGCCACCACCTGCGGCGGAATCTCGTGAAACCCGCTGACCCCCACGGAGTTCTGCACCGTCACCGCCGCGACCGCGACGCACGCGTGGACCCCGCACAGGGCCATGGTGCGGGAGTCGGCCTGGATTCCGGCACCGCCACCGGAATCGGTGCCGGCGATGGTGAGGACGCGGATCGGGGTCTCGCCGTCGGGGGTCAGGGGCAGCAGGTTCACGGCCAGAGCCTATCCATCCGCCGGTGCCGTGCGGCCGGTGGTGCCCGACGCCCCGGCCGCCGTCGCCGCCATCGGCAGGTACACCCGGCCGCCCGCCGCCGCGAACTCCGCGGACTTCTCGGTCATGCCGGCCTCGACGGCCGCCGCGTCGGTCAGCCCGTTGCGTTCCGCGTACTCGCGGACGTCGGCCGAGATCCGCATGGAGCAGAACTTGGGGCCGCACATCGAGCAGAAGTGCGCCGTCTTCGCGGGCTCGGCGGGCAGCGTCTCGTCGTGGTACTCGCGGGCCGTATCCGGGTCCAGGGACAGCGCGAACTGGTCACGCCAGCGGAACTCGAAGCGCGCCTTGGACAGTGCGTCGTCGCGTTCCTGCGCCCGCGGATGCTGCTTGGCGAGGTCGGCGGCGTGCGCGGCGATCTTGTAGGTGATCACCCCGACCTTCACGTCGTCGCGGTTCGGCAGGCCGAGGTGCTCCTTCGGCGTGACGTAGCAGAGCATCGCGGTGCCGGCCTGGGCGATGATCGCGGCGCCGATCGCGGAGGTGATGTGGTCGTATGCGGGCGCGATGTCGGTGGCCAGCGGTCCGAGGGTGTAGAACGGGGCCTCCTCGCACAGCTCCTCCTCGAGCCGGACGTTCTCCACGATCTTGTGCATCGGCACGTGCCCGGGGCCCTCGATCATCACCTGCACGCCATGGGATTTCGCGACCCTGGTGAGCTCGCCCAGGGTGCGCAGCTCGGCGAACTGGGCCTCGTCGTTGGCGTCCGCGATCGAACCGGGACGCAGGCCGTCGCCGAGCGAGAAGGTGACGTCGTACTCGCGCAGGATCGCGCAGAGCTCCTCGAAGTGCGTGTACAGGAACGACTCCCGATGGTGCGCCAGGCACCACGCGGCCATGATCGAGCCGCCGCGCGAGACGATGCCGGTGACCCGCTTCGCGGTGAGCGGGACGTACCGCAGCAGCACCCCGGCGTGCACGGTCATGTAGTCGACGCCCTGCTCGCACTGCTCGATCACGGTGTCGCGGTACACCTCCCACGTCAACGCGGCCGGATCTCCGCCCACCTTCTCGAGGGCCTGGTAGATCGGCACCGTGCCGACGGGCACCGGGGAGTTGCGCAGGATCCACTCCCGGGTCTGGTGGATGTCCTTGCCGGTGGACAGGTCCATGATGTTGTCCGCGCCCCAGCGCGTGGCCCACACCATCTTCTCCACCTCCTCGCCGATGGACGAGGTGACCGCGGAGTTGCCGATGTTCGCATTGATCTTCACCGCGAACCGCTTGCCGATGATCATCGGTTCGGACTCGGGGTGGTTGTGGTTCGCGGGGATGACCGCGCGCCCCGCGGCGACCTCCGCGCGCACCACCTCCGGGTCCACACCCTCACGGGCCGCGCAGAAGTGCATCTCCGCGGTGACGATCCCGGCCCGGGCCCAGGCCAGCTGGGTGCGCGCTGTGTTGGATCCCCGGTCGCGTCGCTCGCCCCCGATGTCGACGGCATCCGGCTTGCGCCACCCGTCGCGGGTCTTCGGGAGCCCCGCCTCGAGGTCGATCACCGCGTCGGCGTCGGTGTACGGGCCAGACGTGTCGTAGAGGTCCAGGTGTTCGCCGTTGGTGAGGTGTACGCGGCGGACCGGCACCGACAGGGTGCCCACGCCGGGGGCGTCGACCTGGCGGTACTGCTTGCTGCTGCCCTCGATGGGGCCGGTGGTGACGGTGCTGGTCGCGACAGCGGTGTCCGCGACAGCGGTCTTCGTGACAGGGGTGATCCCCATGATGGTGCGCTCCCTACGCCGGCATTACCCGGTCAGGTTCATACGGTCGACGGCCCTGACGCTCGAAATGAGCTAGCCGTCCTCTCAGCCCGCTGGTGCGAGCCCCCGTGGGATGTGTAGTTGTCGAGCGCGACGATAGCGCCCGCCGGCCGAACCCACCACCCGGGCCGGGCCCGTCCGGGCCCCGCCGTCCCGCTAACTGGAACTTGTTACAGAAATCGACACTGACGGCCGGGCCGTGCCATATAGTGGCGTACGTCACATTACGGTGACGCGCAGGGTGAAGGAGTATGTCGATGATTGCAGAGGCGCCGACCGCGGAAGTGTCGAACAATGCAGCTCAGAACCGTTTCGAGTTGTGGCTCAACGGCGATCTCGTCGGCATTCTCGGTTACTACGATTTGGACTCGAGGGCGCGCGGGGCGGGACGTGGGGGACGGGGCGGTCCGCCGGTCGTCTCGTTCATGCACACCGTGATCGTCGAGGACTTCGGCCACCGTGGACTGGCCGCGGTGATGGTGCGCAAGGCCCTCGACGCGGCCCGCGGTTACGGCTGGAAGGTCCGCCCGGTGTGCACGTACCTGCAGCGGTTCGTCGTGGACAACCCTCAGTACCGGGACATGCTCGTCCCCGTGTGAGGCATCGCCCGGTCGGTGTCCGGGTTCTGGTGGCCCCAGGTGCCGATTTGGCTACGATTGGGCGAATAGTGGGCCACATCTTCCGGCTGGGCTTGGCTGAGTCACAGAAGCTGATTACATGGTGGTGTGGATCACATCTTCAGGCGGCGACCAGTCCAGGCCGCGACGGTGACCAGGCCCGTCGTTGCACCAGCTGACCCGGCGCTGGCCTGCGTCGAGGACAACCCCTCGCACTCCCGCTACGACCTCTGGGTCGGCGACGAACTGGTGGGGATCCTCGGCTACCGCGCAGCGGACGGCGTCACCGAACTGCCCGCCGGTGTCGGCGGCCTCGGCGACGGCGACGTCATCGCGTTGATGCACACCGTCGTCAAGGAGGACTTCGGCGGCCGTGGCTGGGCGGCCGTCCTGGTGCGCGAGGTGCTCGAGGAGAGCAGGGTCCGCGGAATCCGGGTCCGTCCGGTGTGCACCTACCTGCGGCGCTACCTCGGGGCGCACCCCGAGTACCTGCCCCTCGTCGACGACTGGGACTGACCGCCCGACTAGGCCAGCTCCACCACGACCGGGGCGTGGTCGCTGGCGCCCTTGCCCTTGCGTTCCTCCCGGTCGATGGACGCGCCGGTGACCCGGGCCGCGAGTGCCGGGGAGGCCAGTGCGAAGTCGATCCGCATGCCCTGACGCTTGGGGAAGCGCAACTGCGTGTAGTCCCAGTAGGTGTAGACACCGGGGCCGGGCGTGTGCGGTCGGGTGACCTCGGCGAACCCGATCTCGGTGAACGCGTCGAATGCATCCCGTTCGGGCTGCGAGGTGTGCGTCTTGCCCTCGAACAACGCCGGGTCCCATACGTCCTCGTCGGTCGGCGCGACATTCCAGTCGCCGACGAGTGCGACCTGTGCGTCGGGGTCCTCGGCCAGCCACTTCGCGGCGTCGTCCCGCAGGGTGGCCAGCCAGTCCAGCTTGTAGCGGTAGTGCGGGTCCGCCAGCTCACGGCCGTTCGGCACGTACAGGCTCCACACCCGGACACCGCCGCAGGTGGCGCCGATCGCCCGCGCCTCCACCACCGGGGTCGCGATCTCGAGGCTGTCGGGGACCTCCTTGGCGAAGCCGGGCTGGCCCTCGAAACCGACCTGGACGTCCTCGAGGCCCACCCGGGAGATCAGCGCGACACCGTTCCACTGGCTCAGGCCCACGTGCGCCACCTCGTAGCCGAGGTCGGTGAACCGTTCGGTGGGGAACTGGTCGTCCCGGCACTTGGTCTCCTGGATGGCGAGCACGTCCGTCTCGGTCCGCACCAGCCAGTCCACGATCCGGTCCGTGCGGGCCCGTACCGAGTTCACATTCCACGTCGCCAGTCGCATGAGGTCAGCGTAGTGCGGGGTGCCGACATGCCGGGCGCCCGCCACCGCGTCACGCGGCGGGCGGGTCAGGCGGGCGCGGTGGCGTAGCGGTACCGGTGGTGCTCGACCATCCCCAGCGACTCGTACAGCGCGAGCGCCGGCGCGTTGTCGGCGACCACCTGCACGTAGGTGTGGGTGGCGCCGAGGTCGCGGCCCCAGCGGATCATCTCGGCGCAGATCAGCATGCCGAGCCCGCGTCGACGGTGGTCGGCGGCGACCTCGACGGCGGACAGCCCCACCCAGTGACGGCCGTCGGGGGCCTCGGTGACCGCGGCGCGGGTGACGGCCAGCGCCTCCGCGGGTCCGCCGAGCGAGCCGAAGCCGACCCGGCCCTCGCGGACCGCGCCCAGCACCTCCGCGGCGGACGCGGGCAGCGCATCACCGTGGTAGTGGTACAGCGAGAGCCACCGCTCGTCCGGGGCGTCGTCGACCCGGACCATGGACTCCCCGTCGGGCAGCGTGAGGTTCGCGATGTCCGCGGCCATCACCTGCACCTCGCCGGAGACCTCCCAGCCGGCGGGCGGGGTGGCGAGCCGGTCCGGCAGCAGCAGGGTCAGCGGCTGGCCGCGCTCGGCGTACCAGGCGCGCAGCCGGTCGAGGGTGTCGCCGCTGTGCAGGTCGCCGATCCGGTCGGCCGGGCCCAACGCGGTCGCGGCGTTGGCGCGGCGGGTGAAGCCGTCGCCGTACCGGGCCAGCCAGCCGTTGACCCAGGTCTGCTCGGTGCCGGGCCAGCCGTCGGCGGCCGCGAACTCGAGCGACCGGATCTCCCGGGTGAGCACGGGGCGGGGGCCGACGGTCTTGAGCGCGACCACCTGGTCGGGCGCGACCTGCACCACCCGGCCGTCGGGCGATCGGACCACGACGGCGGGGCTGAGCGAGACCAGCTCGCCGATCATGTCCGTCAGCGGTCGCGGGTAACCGGGCGGCAGCTTGTAACGCAGCACCACCCGGCTGCCCAGGACGGCGTCAGCCTTCATCGTGACCGTCAGTACTCATGTCGTCTTGGGTCAGTACTCGTCGTGACCGAACGGGTCTTCGACCGTGCCCGGTACCCAGCTCAGGCCCGGCTTGCCCCATCCGGAGCGCTTGATGATCTTCTTCGCGGCCCGGGCGTGCCGGCCGATCAGCATGTCCGTGTAGAGGAAACCGTCCAGGTGGCCCACCTCGTGCTGGAGCATCCGGGCGAAGAAGCCGGTGCCCTCGATGACCACGGGGGAGCCGTCGGCCTCGAGGCCGGTGACTCGCGCCCAGTCGGCGCGGCCGGTGGGGAACTGCTCGCCCGGCACCGACAGGCAGCCCTCGTCGTCGTCCTCGGGGTCCGGCATGGTCTCCGGGATCTCGGAGGTCTCGAGCACCGGGTTGATCACGGCGCCGCGGCGACGCTCGCCGTCGGGGCTGGCGTCGTAGTCCGGGCAGTCGTAGACGAACACGCGCAGTCCGACACCCACCTGGTTGGCGGCCAGGCCGACGCCGTTCGCGACGTCCATGGTGTCGTACATGTCGGAGATGAGTTCGGCGACCTCGGACACGGGCTGGGTCACGGGCTTGGTCGGCTCGTGCAGCACCGGGTCACCGACGATCACGATGGGAAGGATTGCCATGCTGACCAGGATAGTGGGACGGTCTGCGGCGACGCGCCCGCACCGGATGCGAGTCCCCGGTCGGGTCTACCGTGGTTCAATATTCTGCGAAAGCACAGCGGTGTAGTTCGTGTGTGATTCGTTGCCCGGTCAGCTGAGGCTGTCGGGCAGCCGGGGTAGTTTGTGGGATCGCTGAGTTTGGGCGAGAGCTCGAAGTGGGGAGTGAGATGGACGGCGCAGTCGCGCGTAGCCGGAATTCCGAGGCCACCGAGCCGCAGGGTGCGGACGACGTCGGCACCGACGGACTCACCCGACGCGATCACGACATTCTGTCCTTCGAACGCCAGTGGTGGAAGTACGCCGGCGCCAAGGAAGAGGCCATCAAGGACCTCTTCGACATGTCGGCGACCCGCTACTACCAGGTGCTCAATGCCCTGGTCGACCGCCCGGAGGCGCTCGCCGCGGACCCCATGTTGGTCAAGCGGTTGCGACGGCTGAGGGCCAGCCGGCAGAAGGCCCGGGCTGCCCGCCGCCTCGGATTCGACATCACCTAGATGCCGGCGATCGCGCGATGGCAACTAAGGTCGGTGACGTGAGCACCCCGAATCCCGAGCCGTCGGGCCCGCCGCTTCGCGCCCTCGCGATGGTGCTGATCGCCCTCGCGATCGCCTTCGCGGGCATCGGCGCAATGGCCCTGTCCGGGTCCGACTCGGATTCGCAGGCCCCCACCATCGTGCCGAGCGTGGCCCCGGTCAAGGGCTCGGCCAACTCCCCTGCCGCATCCGCGCGCCCCACCACGCCGCCAACGGCCACCACCTCGGCGGCCGTCACCACGACCAGCCTCCCGACCTCCGCCGCGGCGCTCGACCGGTCCGCGATCCCCGTGCGTGTGTTCAACAACAGCATCGTCAGCGGGCTGGCCGCGGAGACCGCGAGCACGCTCGAGTCCGAGGGCTGGACGGTGTCCGAGACCGGCAACTACGCCGACGGCACGATCGCCAAGACCACCGTCTACTACCGCCCCGGTTCCGCCAGCGAGAAGCAGGCCGCGACGGAGATCGCGGCGGAGATCGGCGCCACCGCCGAGCCGCGCTTCGCGGGCATCGAGTCGTCCTCACCCGGCGTCATCGTGATCGTCACCTCCAAGTAGCGGTCACCGTCTCGTACGTCGTACACCTGGTCGGCCGGTCCATCCCGGCTGGCTATGATCAGTTCACTTCCAGCCCACCTGAAGGAGCGGTTTGATGGCCATGCTTACCCGACGCGACACGCAGACTCGCGGCCGCAAGTCCTGGCGCGTCGTTGCCCCGATGGTCGCGTTGGCGGCCGTTGGCCTCACCGCGTGCAGCAACGGCGAATTCCCCAGTGACGTTCCCGGCACCACGCCGCCGGTGTGGACCGGCATGCCGGCCCCCGCGGGCGCCCCCGGTTCGGGCGGCCACGCGGGTGAGGGTGCCGAGCCCGCCGACCAGGTCCGCACCAGCCTGCGCAACGCCGACGGCACCAACGTCGGTTCCGTCGTGTTCGCGTCGGCCGACGACCACGTCACGGTCACCGTTCTCGGGTCCGGGCTGACCCCCGGCTTCCACGGCCTGCATGTCCACTCGGTGGGCAAGTGCGAGACCAACTCGGTGGCGCCGACCGGCGGCGCACCGGGCGACTTCCTGTCCGCCGGCGGCCACTTCCAGGCGGCGGGGCACACCGGCCACCCGCAGAGCGGTGACCTGACGTCCCTGTACGTGCGCGAGGACGGCACCGCCGACCTGGTCACCTCCACCGACGCCTTCACCATCGAGGACCTGCGCAACAACGGCGCAGGCACCGCCATCGTCGTGCACGCGGGTGCGGACAACTTCGGCAACGTGCCGACCCGGTACGGCCTGCCCGAGGGCGCGAAGGTGCCGGACCAGGCGACGCTGGACACCGGCGACGCGGGCGCCCGCGAGGCCTGCGGCGTCATCAAGTAGCCACCCGACCGCAAGTCGCCTCCGACGACGGCCGTCCGCCTTCGTCGACAACACCCGACGCCGCACCGGAATGACGCTGGCCACATGCCAGTTCCCGGTCGCGGCGTCGGTGTGTTTGCTGTGATTGGATCAACACCGTGGCAGTCCACTTCGCCGGTTCCGCCCGGCCGACACTCGGTGTCGAATGGGAGATCGCGCTGGTCGACCGGGCCACGCGCGATCTGTCGAACACCGCGCCGCAGGTCTTCGAGGCGATGCAGTCGATCGACGGCTTCGACCCGGCTCGACTGCACAAGGAATTCCTCCGCAACACCGTCGAGCTGGTGACCGGGGTGTGCGACACCGTCGGCGAGGCGATCGCTGACCTCGACGAGACCATGGTCCTGCTGCGCCGCGCGTCCGCCCCGTTGGGCGTCGAGCTGCTCTGCGCCGGCACCCACCCGTTCGCGCAGTGGAGCTCCCAGCAGGTGACCCGCGCCCCGCACTACGACGAGATGATCGAACGCACCCAGTGGTGGGGTCGGCAGATGCTGATCTGGGGTGTCCACGTGCACGTCGGGGTGTCCTCGGCGGAGCGGGTGTTTCCGATCATCAACGCGCTGCTGGTGAAGTACCCGCACCTGCTGGCGTTGTCGGCGTCGTCGCCGATGTGGGCGGGGGTGGACACCGGATACGCCAGCAACCGGGCACTGATGTTCCAGCAGCTGCCCACCGCCGGGCTGCCGTTCCAGTTCGAGAACTGGTCGCAGTTCGAGGGATTCGTGCACGACCAGCTCAAGACCGGTGTCATCGAGCGGCTCGGGGGACTGCACTGGGACATCCGGCCCGCGCCGCAGTGGGGCACCATCGAGGTGCGGGTGTGCGACGGCGTCTCCACCCGCACCGAGCTCAGCGCGATCGTCGCGCTGATCCACTGCCTGGTGGTGTACTTCGACCGCTGTCTCGACGACGGCGTGGAGTTGCCCGGGATGCCGCCGTGGCACGTGCAGGAGAACAAGTGGCGCGCCGCCCGTTACGGGCTCGACGCGGAGATCATCCTCGACGCGGACAGCAACGAGCGGCTCGTCACCGACGACCTGGACGACCTGCTCGAGCAGTTGGCGCCGGTCGCCCGTGACCTCGGCTGCGCCGACGAGCTGGCCCGGGTCGCGGACATCCCGCGGCGCGGCGCCTCGTACCAGCGGCAGCGTGCGGTGGCCGCCGGGGCGGGCGGAGACCTGACCGCGGTGGTGGACTCCCTGGTGGCCGAACTAGGTCGTTAAGTCGCTGTTCATGCACCGTTTACTATGTACGAGTGCTGAGCAGTCCCACGCCCGTGTCGATCCCCGGGCGAAGCTGGACGCGGGCGCGTCTACTGGTCACGATCGGCGCGGCGGCGCTCGCCCTGGTGCTGGTGGCGCTGCAGGTGCTGGCCGCGCGGCACGGGTTCGAGGGGCCGCTCGCGAGCCTGGCCCGGGACTTCGCCGGGACGCCCAAGTCGATGTCGGTGCCGTGGGCCGGGTTCGCGCTCGCGCTGGTCGGCCTGACGGGCCGGCAGCGACTGCTCGCGGTGGGCGCGGCGGTGGGACTGGACGCTGTCTTCGCGGCCGGTCGGCTGCTCACCGGCGGCCCCGCGGCCGTCGGCAACGGCCCGACCTGGGTGCTCGTCGGGATCGCGGTGGTCGCCGCCGTCCGCTGGACCGGTTCGCAGCGCGCCGACGCGCTGCGGGGCGCGGCGCTGGGCGCGCTGCTGATCCTCGCCACCAAGTTCGGCGACGTCTGGCTCCAGATCACAGTGCTGACCCGGCCGCGGGTCCTCGACCAGTACCTGGAGCTGGCCGACCGCGCGTTCGGCAGCCCGTCCTGGGTGATGGGCCGGGTGGTCGAGGCGTCGGGTGACCTCGGCTACGGGGTGTTGCACTGGGTGTACATCGAACTGCCGGTCGCGGCGATCGTCGTCGCGCTGTACCAGCTCCGAAACGGCTGGCCCGCCCACTACCTGGTGCGGACGTTCCTGGTCATCGGGCTGATCGGGCCCCTGTTCTACCTGGTCTTCCCGGTGGTCGGGCCGGACTTCGCGTTCGGAACCGCCGGCGCGGGCGCCCAGCTCGGTGACTACTGGCCGCACACGCTGCCCACCTTCACCGACCCGGCGACGTTCGCCTTCGACGCCCCGGCGCCGCGCAACTGCATGCCGAGCCTGCACACCGCGTGGGCACTCGCGATCTTCGTGCACTCGCGGGGTGGCCCGCGCTGGCTGCGCTGGGGCGGCACGTTCTGGTTGGTGTGCACGCTCGCCGCGACCCTCGGCTTCGGCTACCACTACGCGGTGGACCTGCTGGCCGGCGTGGTGCTGTGCCTGACCATCGAGGCGGCGCTGCGCGATCCCGAACGGGGCTGGGGGCGATTCCGGGTCCGTCTGGTGGTCGGCGGCGCGGCGGTGTTCGTGGCGCTGCTGGCGTCGTACCGCTACCTGGCGGTCCCGATCGCGCAGTTCCCGGAGCTCTCCGTGCCGCTCTTGCTGGGCGCGACGGGTGCGGTGGTGCTGGCGTTCTATGCGACCTTCTTCGCGGCATCGGGGACGGCGCTCGCGCGGTGGGGCGGACGCGTCGACGCCGCGTGTGGCCGGGGGACACGAGAGCCTCACGCCGGAACCCGACACCGAGACCGTGGGCGTTCGGCCGTGACCGGACACTCGTAACGCCCGGCGGCCTCCGCGAGCAACCACGGAGGACCCGCCGAGCGCGCCGAACTGGCGAGTCAGGGACGGGGAGCGGGGTGGCCCGCTCGGATCCGGCTGACCTCGGATCGTGCGAATTCGACCCGCCCGGTGTCGTCCCCGTGGGAGTCTGCCAGCGCGTCGGCAAGGTCGCCGGCGGCCTCGAGAACGTGCTCGGACCGGGTGCGGTCGGCCCGGCTGCCGGCGGCCTTGAGGAAGGCCCTACGGGTCTTCCTGTCTCCGCACAGTGCGGTGAGTTCGTCCTCGGTGATGATTCCGTCCGCGGCCTCGGGGGCCAGGATCTCGTGCAGGAACTGGCGTTCGCGCGGAACCGTCATCCCGAACACCCGGACCACGATGGCGAGGGCGACGGCGACGAGAAGGACCCACATGGGGAGGAGCAGCATGTTGTTGCCGCGGACGAGGGCGCCGGTGGAGTCCCACAGCCCGTGCAACAGCATGGCCGTTGCCATCAGCGCGATGCCGCGTCCCGCGCGTCGTGGCTCGGCAGGGCGGCCGACGAGATAGACGAGTCCGGCGCAGAAGATCGCGCTGTAGAGAATGTGCGCGGCCACGCCGAAGCCCATGCGGAGCCAGACGGTGGTCATTGCCGCACCGATCTGGTTGGCACCGAACTGCGAGGCGGCCGAGTTCAGGGCGTAGAGCACGTCCTCGAAGATCTGGAAGCCCAGTCCGATGAAGGCGCCGAGGACGAATCCGTCGAACGCGGTGCGGACCAGGCGCGAGGCCAGCGCGATGAGCAGGAGCAGTCCGATGCCCTTGGCGGTCTCCTCGGTGAACGGTGCCGTCAGCCCTGCTCCCCAGTCCGCCGCCCAGGCCTGACCGAACACCTTGGCGTAGAGGGCGAGGATCGCATCGTTGGCATTGGCGGCCATCGCCCAGGTCGCGGCCAGACCTCCCCACAGGAACGCCGCCACGATCAGTTTGACGGGTTGGCGTGCGTACCGGTCGATGTGGTGGGTGAACCACCAGAAGATCGCGCCGTACACCGTGAACAGGGCCACCGACACCGCGATGGCCTGGCCGTAGGCACCGGCGGAGGAGGACAGCATCGAGACGAACTGGAACGCGCCGATGCCCACGAGCGCCAGGTACACCCAGAAGGCGGCGCTGCGGGGTTGGTAGAACGTGAACGACCGCCCCCATCCGGATTCCTCGATCGCCGAGGCACGGGCCGCGGCGAGGTCGCCGGTCGACGCGGCGGTGGACGTGGTCATCACGAGCCCTCTCCGGTTCGGTGGTCGATGCTCACGATCATGCGGGCGATGTCCTCGGTGATCCCTTGGTCGACGTCCGCCGGTCCGGTGGCGAGCACCTCGACGCCGGCCCCGTCGTAGACGAAGGCGGCAATCACACCGTCGGTGGTCGAGTTCGACAGCCGGGTCATCACGCCGCGGTCACCGCTGTGGGTGGTGATGTCGACGGGGTCGCCGGTCACCCGCATCGACCTGTCATTGGCCAGGGCGTCGGACGTCTCCTTGATCTGCTCGAGCAGGGCGCGCGCGTCACCGGCGAAGGGCGCGGTGCGCACGGTGAAGGAGGCGCCGCCGCTGGTGACCGTCGCGCTGGACGGGAACGACCCGGTCACCGGGGTGTCTGTCGCACGGACGCCGGCGGTGATGTCCCAGCCGACGGCGGGCACGAAGGTGATGGCGCCGCCCAGTTCCATGACGTCGCCCGCCACGACTTCGTCGTCGTACGAGACCGAACTGTTGATCGCCGGGAGAATCACACTCATCACGATCGCGACGGCGAGCACGATCGCGGCCGGGACGAAGGTGGCGCGATCGAGTCCGAACCATCGCCGATCCACCGGAACCCAGCGGTCGTCCGGTTCGTATCGCGGGGTGTGATCCACCCGCTCGTGAACGCCGGTCGTGGACATCGTTGCCCTCGCTCTCGTTTCGGACGCGGTCAAAGCATCTGAGCGCAACGAGTTCCGATCGAGCATTGTCAAGACAGTGCAACGCGTGGAACCCGAATCTCGGGAGTGGTCCGTATCGTGCGCAAAACTATCAAACTGGGCGATTCGCCCTTTGTCAGACGGCTCAGTCGAACAACCCGAGCCGGCCCGCGGTCCGGAGGATCTCCTCGCGGGAGTGCCCGCCGAGCTTCTGGTACAGCGAGCGCTGCTGGCTCTTGACGGTGTTGGCGGAGACGAACAGCTTCGTGGCGATCTCCCGGGTCGACAGGCCCAGCGCCAGCTCGGTGAGCACCAGCTTCTCGCGCTCGGTGAGCTGGACCAGGTGCACGGACTCCGGGTAGGGGTTCCCGACGGTCGAGCCCCTCAGCGCCTCGACTGCGGCCGACGCGGTGGTGGTCGTCGCCTCGAGGGTCTCCACGAGCGTGCGCGGGATCGTCGCCAGCGGCCACACCAGCCCGGTGCGGTCGGCCTCGCCGCGGGCATGGGCCCAGGCGTTCGCCGCCGCGCCGGCGTTGCCCAGCACCTGGTGCGCGGCGGCCTCGACGACCAGGGCCTCGAGATGGGCGTGCGGATGCGGGTGACCGAACCAGTCGCACCGGTGACACAGCGCCAGCGCCTGGCCGGGCTCGCCCGCGAGCAGGTGCGCGCGAGCCGCCGCGACCAGCGTCCACGGCTGCTCGGGCCCCGTGCCCGAGGCCAGCGCCAGGGCCTGGTTACCCTCGCCCAGCGCGAGTCGCAGGCTGACCTCGACGGCCGTCAGCAGCGGCAGTGCCGCCGAGGACGGGCCGAAGGTCGTCGGGTGTGCGGTGACCGCCCGGCGCAGCAGCGAGAGCCCGTCGAACGGGCGCCGAGTCGCGAGCGCGTAGCGGCTGTGGGCATAGGTGACGAACGCCCACAGCTCCTCGTTGTCGGAGGCCTCGCCCAGCTCGTCGAGGGCGCGCCGAGCGGTGTCGAGGTCGAGCCGGTCCAGTGCCGTCAGCGCCCGGGCCACCAGCGCGGGAACCCTGACCAGGAGTTCGAGCCAGCCGGCGGACCGCGGCTGCGCCGCCTCGTCGGCCAGCCACCCGTCCGCGCGCCGCGGATCCCCGAGCAGCGCCCAGTTCAGCGCGGAACTGCCCGCCGCGTTGCGGGCGACAAAGTAGGTGCCCTGCGCGAGGGCGCCGCGGTGTGCGAGCCGTAGGTCGACGGTGGACTCGGCGAACTCGCCGGCCAGCTGGTGGCTGATGCCCCACTGCAGCCGCATCACCGGAAGCTGCCTGCGCACCTTCTCGGGACGGGCGTCGAGGGTGGCGCGGCTGAGTACGTCCAGCTGCCGAGCCAGGTCGGCGGACTCCCGGAACCTTCCACCCACCCGCAGCATGAGGGACTGGACAGATCCGACGTCGAGCAGCTCACCGGCATTCGGTTCGGCGCCGAGCCGGCGCAGCGCGTCGACGTCGGTGGGCAGGGTGCTGGCCGTGCTGGTGGTCTGCGTGCCGAGCAGGGTGAACAGCTCCCGGCCGGCGCGGATGGAGGGATATGCGTCGAGCAGGTCCAGCGGGATGTCCCGCAGCGTCGAGCGGATCATGACGATGTGGTCGCCGATGAGGTCGACCCAGTGTTCGTCGAGGATCTCGATCACCAGCGCCCAGTCCGCTGCGTCCGCGGCGTACCGCAGCCCGCTCGCGGGGTCGTCGCTGTCGAGGTGGTGGAGCGCGAGCCTCGACAGGCGATCGGCCGGCCGCATCCCGGCCCGTCCCTGGGCGACCAGCAGCGCGTCGCGGACCGCGGGGGCGAATTCCCAGGCCTCGTCGACCGTGGCATCGGAGCGGACCACCACGCCGGCGGCCTCGAGATCGACGAGGCGGCGGCGGGCCTCCGTCGCCTCGACCCGTTCTGTGTCGGCGCCGAGCACGGCCGCGATCTCGGGGGTGATCACCCGGGCCGKCGCGMCGGCCACGGCGAAGTCCCGGTGTTCGGTGATCTCGGGGTTGTCGAGCACCCGGGTGCGGGTGTAGTCCGCGATGGCGCGGTCGAGGGCATTGGCGAGCAGTCGGCCGCGGGCGGGGGTGGAGGGCACCGCCTTGAGCACCAACGCCGCGATCCTCACGAGGTCCGGCAGCCCGCCGGTCCGGTCGTGGACATACGCCGGCTCGCCCGGCGCCGCCGCGGCCCCGGCGAACTCGAAGAACTCGGCGCTCTCTTCGACCGTGTACAGCAGGTCGCGGGCGGAGATCAGCTCGTAGGTCGGTTCCATCGCGGCCGGGTCGACGAAGTGGGTGCGCCCGCAGAGCGTGGCGACGACGTTGACGTGCGGGCACCGGTCGACGAGGCGGCGGACGTCCGCCTCGAACCGGTCCTCGTCGACAGGGTCGAGGCGGTCGTCTCCGACGAGGTCGATCCGGTTGAGGACGAGAACGACCGAGGTCTCGGTGTGTGCCAGCGACTCCCGGACCGCGTCGGGCGGGTCTTCGGGTCGCCCGTCCGGCGTTCCGCAGCCTGCCGCGTGGACTCGTTCGAGCACCGCCCGCCAGTACGCGTCGGCGCCGACGCGTCCGACGGGGGCCGGTACCCACACGACGAGCCGAGCCGCCGCCCGGCCCGACTGCAGCCAGGTCGCGACCAGGTCGGACTTGCCGAATCCGCGCGGCGCGCGCAGGACGGTGACGGGTGACTCGCGATCGAGCCGGGCCAGCAGCCGGGGTCGCGGCGCCACGGCCGGTGCGCGCCGCTGCCGGCCGGGTTGCCGCGGGTTCCGGGGTTCAGACACGCGGGCGCTCCATCATGTGGACAAGCGACATGCGTGGACAAGCCTCTTTCGATCGCTGCTCGATCTCAGGGTGGGTGCGGCGCCGCTGGTCGGCCGTCGTCAGGGCGCAGTTACCGACAATCTGTCATCTCGGGCGGGGAAAGCCCACAGACGAGGACGGGTTTTCACCCGACGGTTCACCCGTTTCCGGGTGTAACGCCGGTTCGAACCGGCGTCGCGGTCCGGGAAACTACTCGCGTGCCCTGGCGCAGGCGGCTCGTCAGCGCCCTGCTGTGGACCGCTGGAACTCGGTGTCGGCCCGGCGCAACACGGCATTGCATGCGTTGCAGGTGTACCGGGGTTGGAGCAGATGCTCGCCCGCGCTGTGCACGATGGTCAGGCCGGACCGTCCGTCCGTCGACAGGTGCCTCGCCGCCCACGCGTTGAGCGCGGCGAACACGGGAAAGAAGTCGAGGCTCTTGGGCGTGGTGCGGTACTCCTGCCGTCGTGCGCCGTCCACGATCGGCGTGCGCACCAACATCCCGTTGTCGACGAAGTAGGCGAGGCGGTCGGTCAGGGTGACCGGCGAGATGGTTACGAGCCGGTCCTGGAAGTCGCCGAACCGGCGGTTGCCCTCCAACGCGGCCGCGAGCAGGAAGGTCGACCAGCGATCGGCGAGCACGCTGGTGGAGTCCATCCCCGCCGCGTCACCCTTCGCCGTGCGTCGGGACCGGCGGTCGGCGACGTCGACGAGAAGGGGCGCGTCGACCTCGGTTCGGACGTCCCGGGCGGTCACCCCGATCGCCTGGCACCCACCGCAGCCGAACACCGGGGTGATGAGGTGCCCGCACGTCAGGTGACGGAGGTGGGCGGCCGGCCGGTCGGGTGCGCGCGGTGCCCAGTGGCGGTCCCAACTCCACAACGCGACGAGGGCCGGCCACAGATCGGCGCCGAGCCCGGTGAGGCGGTACTCGTTGCGCGGCGGCGCGGTCGAGTACGGGTGTGCGTCGAGGATCTTGTCGTCGATCAGCCGACTCAGGCGATGCGAGAGGACGGCGTCCGAGATCCCCAGCTCCTCACGCAGTTGCGCAAAACGCTCGGCGCCGTCGAAGACGGCCCGCATGATCTGCAGATTCCATCTGTCGCCCGCGATGAGCAGGGCGCGCCCCAGCGCGGACGATGCCGGACGGGCCGGTGGCTCCGCGGCTCGGGGCTGGACTGTGGACATGCCGTCCATCATCGCAAACGGGCTGTGACAGGGAACCGAAGTGGTGCGACCCGCATCGCGTCCTCCGTCACTTCTTATTAAGAAGTGATGTCGACAAATTGCCCTCCACGGCTGCCGGAGACGGCTGTCAGAAGTGGCGTTTGCCTGTTGTACTGCTGGGTTATTCATCGATTGATGGTGGAGAATCCAGTGACTATGAATCTTGAAGTAATGGCAGGGCGTGGCTAGCCTGAGGTGCGACAAACCAGGAGGAAAAGATGACAAACCCCGTGTACGTGCTCGGAGGAGCCCAGACCGACTTCGCCAGGAACTGGTCGAAGGAGGGGCTGGGCCTGGTCGACATGTTTGCCGAGGCCGTGCCGGCCGCGCTGGTCGACGCGCGAGTCGACGACCACGAGGTCGGTGTCATCCACGTGAGCAACCTCGCCGGAGAGCTCTTCGCCGGCCAGGCGCAGCTCGGCGGCATGGTGGTCGCGGCCGTGCCGGGCCTCGACGGCCTGCCGAGCACCCGGCACGAGGCGGCCTGTGCCTCGGGCAGCACGGCGGTCCTCGCCGCGTGCGCGGACATCGAGTCGGGCCGGTACGACGTGGCACTGGTGGTCGGGGTCGAGCTGATGCGCAATGTGCCCGCGCAGACGGCCGCCGAGTACCTGGGCACCGCGGCGTGGGCGGGGCGGGAGGCGCTGGGCGTGAAGTATCCGTGGCCCGCGCTCTTCGCCGACATCGCGCAGGAGTACGCGCGGCGCTACGGCCTCGACCATGCACATCTCGGCCGTTTCGCCGAGATCGCGTTCGAGAACGGATCCCGCAATGGTCTTGCGCAGACCCGGGACTGGGACTTCCCTGCGGGATCCTTCGACGAGAACGAGGAGGTGAACCCCATCGTGGAGGGGATGCTCCGCAAGACCGACTGCGGGCGTATCACCGACGGCGCCGCCGCCGTGGTGCTGGCCGGGCCGAAGTTTGCGCAGGCGTGGGCGCAGCGGACGGGAGCCGACCTGGACCAGGAGGCCACGATCGCCGGATTCGGCCACCGCACGGCGACTCTGCTGCTCGCGGACAAGCTCGCCCAGAGTGACGACCGCGACTACCTCTTCCCGCACCTGCGCGGAGCCGTCGAGGACGCCTACCTGCGCGCGGGGATCGCGGGGGCCGCCGACGTGGACGTCGCCGAGATCCACGACTGCTTCACCATCAACGGGCTGGTCACGCTCGAGCACATCGGACTGGCCGACCCGGGCAAGGGCGGCGAGGTGGTGATGGACGGCACGATCGAACGCGGCGGACGGCTGCCGGTGAACCCCAGCGGTGGGCTGATGTCGCACGGGCACCCGGTGGGCGCCACCGGCGTCCGCATGGTGCTCGACTCGGCTCGACAGGTCACCGGCCGGGCGGGAGACCATCAGGTCGACAACGCCCGGCGCGCCCTCACCGTCAACATCGGTGGATCGTTCACCACCGCGGTGTCCACGGTGGTCGTCAGAGGTACCCGGTGACCGGCGTCTGCGCCGCCCGGGTGCCAGGACCATCGGCACCCGTACAGACTCCAGAATGACGAAAGTCTCCCCGGGGGGGGGGGGGGGTGATCGGCGCGCACCCAGGTGGCGTGGAAGCCGGAGGGAACCCGGCGCGGCAGCAACACCCGCGCGATCGGTCCCGCCGCGACGTCCTCGGCATCGAAGATGTTGATCTCGCCCCGGTCCTCGGCCTCGTCGTTGACGAAGCACACCAGGTAACCGTCGGTCTCGCCCGTCGATCCGTCGCGCGGTGCGAAGGGTGCCTCCGAACCCCAACGCCCGGAACCGAACTTGTGCTCTTCCTTGGTGCCCGTCTGCGAGTCGAACCGCACGAGCCCGTCGAAGAGCAGCGTCGGCTCGTTACCGAGGCTCATGCTGTACGAGTACCGGTGCGAGCGGCCCATCACCCGCGAATCCACGCTGGGGAACTCGATGTTGGCATTGTCGAGTTCGGTCTCGATGGTGGCGCCGGTGCGCAGGTTGAAGCGGTACCGGTAGAGCTGTGCGTCGAGTCGCATGTACGCGAGCATGTTCGACAGGGGCGAGGCGAAAGTCGTCTGGTGCTGAGGGTTCTTCACCCGGCACACGTCCATGATGATCTCGTCGCCCTCCTCCCACGAATTGACGACGTGGTAGATGTAGCAGGGCTTCACCTCGAACCAGCGCACGTCACTGCCATTTCCGTGACGGGGAATGACGGCGAATCGAGCGGGAAGTTCCTGATCGTAGAAGATCCGGTACTTGCCGGCCCGGCGCGCATCGTGATCCTGAACCAGCGGCAGGTCCATGAGGATCGAGTAGTTGGCGGTGATCCCGATGTCGTGCGGAAGTCGCGGACCCGGCAGATCGATCTGCGTGAGGTGCGTCTGACGACCGTCGGCGCCGATGATGCCGTAACGCAGGAAGTCCTGGTCGGGCCCGTAGTCGAACCAGATCAATTCGCCGGTGGCCTCGTCGACCTTGGGGTGGGCCATCATGTCGCCGGCAAAGGTTCCCAGGAAGTCCTGTGCACCAAGTGTTTCCAGGGAAAGCGGGTCCACGGCGTAGGGGGTTCCGCAGAGGTACCACGTCGCCAGGACCTGGCCGCGGTGGTAGATGACGTCGGTGTTGGCGGAATCCTTGATCCCGAGGCCGTGTCCGTTGCCCCACGGATTGTCCTTCGGGTTCTCCATGAGACCGGTCCACAGGGCACGGCCCGCCTCGGACTCGTCCTGGAAGGCCTTGGTCTGGACGTACCGATTGCGGTACCGCACCTTCCCGTTCTCGAAGTGTGCGGCATGGATCATGCCGTCGCCGTCGAACATGTGATAGCGGCCCGGTGCCTCGAACTGGCGGTTCGGGCCGTTGCGGAGGTACACACCGTTGAGGTCCTTCGGGATCTCACCGATGACGGTGAGATCGTCGAGGGTGAGTTCGTCGTGGACCGGCGCGAACACCCCGAGGGTGTACGGATTGTCGTCGGTGGCGTCGACCGGGCGAGCGACGGCGATGGGGTCGCCGTTCACGCGGGGCTGGGTGGAAGTCATGCCTACTCCGCTTCAGTGGTGGTGAGGGTTGGTTGAGAGGACGAATGCTGTTGCGGTGCCGAGGGGTAGAGCACCATCTGGGTACACCGGAAGAGCGTGATCGCCCTCCCGTCGCCGTCCCGGACGGTGGCGTCCCACACCTGGCTGCGCCGCCCACCGTGGACGAGCGTCGCCGCCACGGTGACTGTCCCGGACCTCGCGGTGCCGAGATAGTTGGTCTTGAGTTCGAGTGTCGTGAATCCGGAAGCCTCGGCGGGCAGTGCCAACCGCGCGCCGACACCGCACACCGTGTCCGCCAAGGCCACGACTGTGGCCGCGTGCAGGTACCCGTTCGGCGCCAGCAACTCCTCGCGAACGGTCAGTTCACCGGTGACCGCCGCTGCCGACGCCTCGAGGATGCGCATTCCGACCAGGCCGGGGAGCCGCCCCTCGAGCATCGCGGTCATCTCGTCGGCGATGCTCCCGCCGGACCCGGTCGGCGTCTCGCGCGGCCGGCCGACCGGCGTCCCGTGGGCATCTGGTGATCCCATGGTCAGCCGACCTTCACGACCTCGCCGCGAATGTCGCGACGCTGCAGCTTTCCGACCGGGTTCCGGGAAAGCTGCTCGACCGTGACGAGCCGCTCCGGCAGCTTGAACGACGCGAGGTCCTTGGCCCGCAGGAATTCGACCAGATCCTCGAGCGTGATGTCGGACCCGTCCTTGGGAACCACCACCGCACAGCACTTCTCGCCGAGGACGTCATCGGGGTACCCGACGATGGCCACATCGGCGACGGCGGGGTGGTCGATGAGAATCCCCTCGATCTCGGCCGGAGCGATGTTCATCCCGCCGCGGATGATGATCTCCTTGCTCCGGTCGACGAACTTGAGGTACTCGCCGTTGTCTCCGCACAGCTCGAATATGTCTCCGCTGCAGAGGTATCCGTCCTCGTCGAACGGGCTCGATGCCGCGGTTCCCTCCAGGTAGCCGGCGAAGATCGTCGGCCCCTTCAGTCGGAGCTCGCCGCGTCCGCCGACCGCGGTCACCTCCTTGCCCGTCGCCAGGTCCACCAGGCGCACCGAGGTTCGCTCGGCCACGTCGGTGGCCCACGACCTGTCCGGTGCGCCGTAGTTCGGCAGGTACTCTGCGCGGATCAGCGGGTCGGGCGTGTCCGACGGGGCGCCGAGCATGCACACCCCCTCGTTCGAGCCGAAGAAGTTGAGCACCTCGACACCGAGCGAGTACTGCCAGTCGCGCACCACGCCGGGGGGCAGCGGGGCGCCGCCCGAACCCACCCGGCGGAGCGCGGACATGTCGTATGCGGTCCGAAGGTCCTCTCGCTGCAACAGCATGGTGAGAATCGCGGGCGGCATGCTGGTGTGGGTGACGTGGTAGCGCTGGAGCTGATCGAGATAGACGGCGAGGTCCAGCGGGTGGTGGTGGACCACGTGACCGCCGCCGAGCAGCCACGGCAGCAGCGAGGTCGCGAACCCGGCCATGTTGACCATCGGGAACGGGTTGAGCATGACGGACGCCTCGTCCGTCTCCAGTCCGTCCTGAACCGCCTGCCCGACCGCGATCCAGTCACCGTGACACCGGGGTACGCCCTTGGGCGCCGCCTCCGTGCCGCTGGTCCAGCAGATCGTGATGCAGTCGTTCACCGACCGGGGCAGCGCCGCGTAGGCGCGGCGCACGGCATCGACCGATTCGTCGGTGGCGGGGGCCGCGTCCAGCGGCCGGCCACGGTTCGACGAGGGCGGGCCGAAGGTGAACACGGTGCGCAGGGAGGGCAACTCGCCGATCAGACCGAGCGCCTCCTCGGACGGCGTCCGGTCACCGAAGCTGTTGACGGTGACAACCGCTACGGCCGCAGAGGATTCGACGATCCGGGTCAGTTCGAATCGTCGGTACGAGGCCGGCATCGGGGCCGCGATCGCGCCGAGGCGCCACAGGGCGAAGTAGGTCGCGGTCAGGGCGACGGAGTTGGGCATCAGCACCGCCACGACATCGCCGGGACCGATTCCCGACTCGTGCAGCTTCGCGGCCAGGTCGTCGACGCGTGCGTCCAACTCCTGCCAGGTCAGTGTCTCCGGCTCGATCCCGCACAGCGCGGGCAGGTTCGTCGGATCGGTCACCGCGGGGGCGGTGCCGCGGCTCCGGACCTGGCCGTCGAGGAGGTCCAACACGGTCAGCGGCGACCACCAGTGGTGTTCGAGGTAGTCGTCGACACGGCTGTCGGGATGGCACGGGCGTAGGCGGTTGGCGGCGTGGCCTGCCGAGATGGCGTTCATGGCGTCCTTTCGTGCAGTGGTCTGGGGGCGGTGGGTCAGCGGAGTCGGCGGACGACGACGGCGGCACCGAGCCCGAGCGCCGCCGGGATGGTCACCAGGGCGTACTCGCCGTCGACGCGGGAGAGCTGGTCCAGGGCGTTGACGAGGAGTGCCCCACCGCCTGCGCCCAGCGGGTGGCCGGTGGCGAGCGATCCGCCGAGTGGGTTGACCTTGTTCGGATCGAGCCCGAGCTCCCGGGTCATCACCAGGACGGACGCGGCGAAGGATTCGTTCGCCTCGATCACGTCGAGCTGTCCCGCGGTGATCCCCGCGTTCGCGAGGGCCCGCCTGGAGGCGACGACGGATGCCGTCAGCAGTGGCGAGCGCACGGCGGCCTGGGCGACGCCCACCACCTCCGCGATCGGTTCGCGGCCGATCCGGTCGCGCGCGGCGGAGGACCCGAAGACCGCCATCGCCGCACCGTCCGCCATCTGCGGGGCGGTGGCGGCGGTGTGCAGCCCGCCATCCGGGCGCCGGACGGCGGGCAGACGCATCGCCACCCTGCTCCACGACGGATCCTCCCCGAAGAGGGTGGCGAGTTCGGCGAGTGACTCGAGACTGATGTCCGGTCGGGGTCCCTCGTCCGACTCGAGGATCGTGGTGGCGCCCGAGCGGACCGGAATCACGGACCGGGACGCCGGGGCCGCGGCGGCACGCTGGTGAGAGGTCACCGCGTAGGCGTCGAGATCCGTTCGTGTCAAACCGTATTCGGCTGCGGTGAGGTCGGCGGAGACCCCGATGGTCACGTAGCCCGTGCGGTCGCCGAGCTCCTCGTCGGAGACGAAGGCCGGCCTGTCCGAGAGCATCGGTACCCGCGACATCGACTCGACGCCGCCGGCGACGACGACATCGGCGATGCCGGAGGCCACCTTGGCCGAGGCGGACTCGATCGCGTCGAGCCCCGAGCAGCACAGTCGGGAGACCACCCCGGCGCCGACCTGGTCCGGCCAGCCCGCCCAGAGCACGCCGGCGCGGGCGACGTTGCCGCCCTGTTCGCCGGCGGCCGTGCTGGTGCCGACGATGACATCGTCGACCGTGTCGGCGGGGAGACCGCGTTCCTGCAGGGCGGACAGCAGCTGGGCGAGGAGTTCGTGTGCGGGTACGTCGGCGAACGTGCCGCCCTGACGCCGGACCCGGGCCTTCGGCGTGCGGACCGCGTCGTAGATGTAGACGCCGGATGTGAACTGGGACATGGTCACTCCCCCTCGACCTGGCGGCGGTCCTGGACGATGCGGAATCGCCCGGCGATGAAGGACTCGTCGGTGAGGGTCGCGTTGCCCGCCGGGTTGAGGCCGGTGACGTGGTAGTCGCTGTAGGCGGCCGCGAACTGCATGGGCATCGAGGACACCAGGTTCGCCGAGAGGGACGCCCCGGCATCGGCGTACGCGTCGGCCACCTCGTCGACGACGGCGTCGTCGGTGCAGTAGAGGTACGAGCTGATCGCGCCGTGACTGCGGACGCTCGCGGTCGCGTGCTCCACCGCGGACGCGGTGTCGGCGACGTCGACGAGGAAGGCGACCGGACCGAACTGTTCGCCGTCGGGAAGCGTCTGTCCCCGACGCGGGTCGACCCGGATGACCAGCGGGGTCATCGACCGGGCCTGGGGATAGTCCGGATGGGCGTACGGCACCGGCCTGCGCAGCAGGGTCCCGCTCGCCTCGGCCGCGTCGGCCAGCGCGGTGATGGAGTGCAGCGTCGCGTCGGACTGCAGCGCGCCGCAGACTGCCCCGGCGCGGCGAGGCGCGCCGGCGAGGTCGTCGATCGCCGTCAGGAGGGCAGCGATGACGTCGTCTCGTGCGATCACGCCGTCGTCCGTGCGCACGCCCGCGTCGGGGATGTAGATGTTCTGGGGTGTGGTGCACATCTGGCCGCTGAAGAGCGAGAGACCGCCGGCGAGCGTGCGCACGGCCGCCGACAGGTCGGACACGGAGTCGAGGACGACGGTGTTGACGCCCGCGGTCTCGGTGAACACCAGGGTGTTCGGGACGTTCCGTTCCAGCCACGACCCGAACGTGGGGCTGCCGGTGAAGTCGACGATCCGCACCTCGGGGCTGGTGGCCAGCTGCCCCGCGACGGGGGCGTCCGCGGTGTCGACGACGAGCTGAACGGCGTCGGCCGGCAGCTGCGCCTCGGTGAGGACCTCGCGGATCACGCCCACCGCGAGTGCGGTTGCGAGGACCGATCGGGGGTGCGGCTTGACGAGGACCGGATTGCCCGTCGCGAGGTTCGCGAGGATCGCCGGGTAGGCGTTCCAGGCGGGGAAGGAGGCGCAGGCGACGACGAGTGCGGTACCGAGCGGGCGGACGCGGAATCGCTTCCGCAGGGTCACGTCCGACTTGCCGAATCGCTGCTGCCATGTCACGTTTCCGGGGACCCGGGCCATGGCCGACCAGGCCATCGCCACTGCCTCCAGGCCGCGGTCGAGCGCGTTGGTCCCGCTGCCGCTGCAGGCCATGTTGAGGCTCTGTCCGGTGGTGTGCGAGGTGACGGCCGCGAACTCCTGGCCGCGTTGGTGAATCCGGTGCAGTGCCTCGAGGCACACGCCGACCCGACGCTCGACGCCGGCGTCGCGGAGGGCGGTGGCGGCCGCGGCCGCCCCCACCAGCGACTCGTCCACCGACGGCGCGCTGTAGCTGACGTTGAGCGCCTTCCCGGTGTACGGCGAGACCTCGTCGGCGGTGATCACCGAGTCGGTGGGAGACGAAAGCGTCAGGGTGGCACCGTCGTAGGCGCCTACGAGGACGTCGGACTGCGCGGAGTCCGGCGGTGAGATGGGCGCGTACCCGGTCCACGCGACGCGGGTGCGGTTGGCCTCTGCCGCGGCCTGCAGCAGTTCGAGGTGGGTTTCGAAGAACATGGGCGCTCGTTCCTGTGTCAACAGATTTGTGGCGAGATCAGTCAGTCATCGGGGTGGGGCGTTCGGTGGACGTGGGGTGCGTCTGCTTTGACCGAAATAACTACTGTTATTGAAGTGAACCAGGACACAGAGCGGGTTGTCAACGGTCGACGACGTCGGACCGCTCGAGGGCGAGAGTCTTCGGCTAGCGCGGGAGCTGAGCGCCGAACGGGAAGGGCTCGAAGCGCACGGACGTGCGTTCCAGAGTGGCCTCGCATCCGCGGCAGCGCAGCGCCGGGAGCAGCCAGGAGCCACAGTCGGCGTGGCGGAGTTTAGGGCCGAGCGGGAGCGCATCGGGATGCGCGACCTGCGTCCACGCCAGCAGGAACGCGAAGATCGGGAACAGCCCGCGGCCGCGCGGGGTCAGCACGTACTCGCGCCCGCCACCGCGTTCGCTCCGGGTGAGTATCTGCACCTCGGACAGCCTCACCAGGCGCTCGGTGAGCGTCGTCGGCGAGATCTTCAGGATTGACTGGAACTCGCCGAAGCGGCGAACCCCCGACAGCGCCAAGCCCGTGACCAGGGCGCTCCAGCGGTCGCCGATCGCCTCCATGACCTCGGTGAACTGCAGGTCGGCCCGGCTCACCGACGGGGCATTGCGGGTCGATCGCCTTCGTCCGCTCCGTGCCGCGAGGACCAGCGATTCCCGGTCCAGTTCGAGCCGCGCATCCCGCGCGCCGACTGTGCCGTCGCAGTGCCGGCACATCATCGCCGGCGGTCCCCGGTGGCCGCAGTCGATGTGCACCAACTCGGGCTGCAGCAGCCCCTCCGGGGACCATTCGCGCTGCCATGCCCAGACACTGGCCAGGATCTCCCACGTCGCCAGGCCGAGTTCGGTCAGGAGGTAGTCGTGGCGGTCGCCGCCGCTCGGCTGCGGCCGGCGCTCCATCAGACCCGCCTCGACCAGCGCGTTCAGTCGTGCCGTCAGCATGGCCGGCGGCGCGCCGGTTCGGTCGATCCACTGACTGAAGCGGCGCACGTGGTCGACGAAGGCCTCGCGCAGGATCGCAAGGGTCAGCCGGTCGCCGAGTAGGTCGATCGTCTGGGCAACCGGGCTCTGAGGTGCGACGGCCCCGGGTTCGGCCACGTCACCCACCTCCCGGTACTGCCCGCGACGATCGCGTATTGCGGATCGTCTGTTCAGGCCTCCAACACAATAGCGATGCCCTGTCCCACGCCGATGCACGCAGCCGCGACCCCGATGCCCCCGCCGAGCCGGCGGAGATGGCGCAGGCAGTCGACCACCATCCGGGCCGCGGACGCGCCGAGCGGATGCCCCAGGGCGATGGCGCCGCCGAAGGGGTTGACCCGATCGGCCGGGATGCCGGGGAGTTCGTGCAGACAGGACAGGACCACCGCGGCGAACGCCTCGTTGAGCTCCAGCACCCGAACGTCGGCGAGCCCGAGACCCGCGCGGTCGAGGGCCTTCGCGATGGCGGCCACGGGCGCCAGCGCGAACTTGTCGGGCTCGGCGCCGACGACCGCCGAGGCCAGCACGCGGCCGAGCGGTTCGACACCGAGTTCGTCGGCGACGGCTCCGGTCCCGATCAGCGCCGCGACCGCCCCGTCGCTGATCGGAGACGAATTACCGGCGGTGACGCTGCCGCCGCTCGAGAAGGCGGGCCGCAGGGCGGCCAGGGTTGCCGCGTCGGTGTCGCGGATCGGTTCGTCGCGGTCGAGGTTCGGGTGCGACATCACGAAGCTGTCGTGCACGCCGTCCGTCCAGGCCCGGCGCGCCAGTTCGTGGGATCGGAGCGCCCATTCGTCCTGCTCGAGGCGGCCGACACCCAGCTGCTGCGCCACCAACTCGGCCGATCTGCCGAGCGTCTCGACCCAGGCAGCGGGGAATTTGGGGTTCGGCATGCGCCACCCGACGGTGGTGGGGAGCAGCTCCATCGACCGGGGAAACGCGGAGTCCACCGGCGGGAGCACGTACGGCGCACGGCTCATGCTCTCCGAGCCGCCGGCGATCGTGATCTCGGCGTCCCCGACCGCGACACGCCTGACCGCGGACAACACCGCCTCGGCGCCGGAGCCGCACAGCCGGTTGACCGAGACGCCCGGAATCGTGTGCGGAAGTCCCGCGAGCAGCACCGCCATCCGGGCCACGTTGCGGTTGTCCTCGCCGGCGCCGTTGGCATTTCCCCAGACGACGTCGTCGATGCGGCCGGGGTCGAGCGTGGGATGCCTGCGGACCAGGTCCGCGATCGGAAGCGCTGCCAGGTCGTCGGCCCGGACGTGGGAGAGCGCCCCTCGGGCCGCGCCGAACGGGGTCCGGACTGCATCGATCACCCACGGTGCGCGTGGGTCGGATGCGGAAAGGCGTTGGGTCATGGGGACTCCTCCTGTGCGGTCGGGGCGCGGCCCTTGCGGAAATACGCCCGCCGTTGTCTACTTCAATAACTGTAGCGAATGGAAGGAGCCTCATGTCCATAGCCGACGTGATTCGTACCGCGGCCGATCGGTACGGGCCCGCGATCGCGATCGAGGACAGCTGCGGGACTCGAACGTTCACCGAACTGTCCGACCGGGCATACGCACTGGCGGGGGGCCTGCACGACCTCGGCATCGCGGCGGGGAGCCGGGTCGTGGTCCTGCTCGGCAACACCGCCGCCGCGGTCGAGGTCGATCTCGCACTGGCGATCGGCGGATTCGTCCGGGTCTCGCTCAATCCGCGCGTTGGCCCGGTGGACTGGGAACGCGTCGTCCACGACTGTGCACCGGACGCACTGATCGTCGACCCCCGGATCGACGGCGCGGCCGAGTTCGCCGCCCGGACGAGCACACCGACCGTGATCGCCGTCGACGGGACGTCGTCGACCGGGCCGTCGCTCGACGAGCTGGCGGCCGGCGTCGCGCGCCATGTCGGGATGCCCACGCCCGATCCGGATTCGCTGTGCGCGCTGCACTATTCGTCCGGGACCACCGGAGTCCCGAAGGGTGCCCAGCGGACCCACGCGAACCGGCTGGCCTCGCTGGGCGCGATGCGCGACCACGTGCTCGCCGGCACGCTCGACGGGGCCGAGCCGGCGGTGTTCCTGCACGCGGGACCCGTCATTCACACCAGCGGGCTGTTCGTGCTGCCGTTCCTCGAGGCGGGCGGGCGCCAGGTGCTCCTCGATCACATCGGCCCGGCGGGCCTGATCGACGCCGTCGAGGCGCACCGCGCGACGCACACCGCGCTGGTGCCCACGGTCATTGCCCGGCTGCTGGACTTCGACGATGCCCGGTTGTCGGCGATGCGCCGGATGCGCATGCTCGCGTATGCGGGCGCACCGATGCCGGTCGAGCACATCCGGCAGGCCTACCACCGCATCACGCCCAATCTCGTGCAGTACTACGGAATGGTCGAGGCGATCCCGCCCCTCACCGTGCTGACCGCGGATGACCACCGCCGTGGGGTGCTCGAGAACGCCGACCTGCTCGGCTCGGTGGGCCGCGCGTGCCCGGAGGCGGCAATCGCGTTCCGCACCGTCGGCGACACCGTCCCCGACGGGGAGATCGGCGAGCTCGTCGTCGCCGGCCCCGCGGTCAGCCCCGGCTATCACAATGCTTGCACGCGAACGGATCTGGGCAAGAGTCACGTCGACGGCCGCCTGCACTCGGGCGACCTCGGCTACCGGGACCCGGACGGCTACGTCCACCTGACCGGCCGCAGCAAGGACATGATCATCACCGGCGGATACAACGTCTATCCCCGTGAGGTGGAGGAGGCGATCTCCGCGATCCCCGGGGTCGACGATGTCGTCGTCGTCGGGCTGCCCGACGAGGTGTGGGGGCAACGCATCGTCGCCGCGTACACCTCGTCGGCCGACGAGAGGCTCGACGACCGCGTCGTGTTGGCGGAGAGCCGCAGGCGGCTGCCCGACTACAAACGCCCCAAGGCCGCGCACCGCGTCGACCGTCTCCCGTTGACCGCGCTGGGAAAGGTCGATCGGGCGGCGGCCGCCAAGCTGCTCGACACCCTCGTCCGAGCCGCATCGTGAACTCACACAAGCACTTACACCGACAGCACTCGACAGAGGAAAACATCATGACCGACTCGTTCCTGTCCACCCTGCGCCTGCCGGTCGTCGCGGCGCCGATGTTCCTGGTGTCCGGCCCGGAGCTCGTGACCGCCGCCTGCACCGCCGGTGTCGTCGGCTCCTTCCCGACCCAGAACTGCCGCACCGCGGCGGACCTCGACACCTGGATGGGATCGATCACCGATCAGCTCCGCGCCGCCGAGGCCACCGCAGGCCCGGTCGCCCCGTGGGCGGCAAACGTGATCACCCACAGCAGCAACGCCCGGCTCGCTGACGACCTGCGCCTCATCGCCGAGTACAAGCCGCAGATCGTCATCACCGCACTCGGATCCCCGAAGCCCGTGATGGACATCGTCAAGGGATACGGCGGCACGGTGATCGCCGACGTGGTGAACCTGCGCCTCGCGCGCAAGGCCGCAGACGCGGGTGTGGACGGCATGGCCTGCGTGTCGGCGGGCGCCGGTGGGCACACGGGCCACCTGTCGCCCTTCGCGTTCACCTCTGCCGTGCGTGAGTTCTTCGACGGGATGATCATCATCGGCGGCGGCATCAGCGACGGTCACGGTGTCGCGGGTGCGATCACCGCGGGTGCCGACCTGGTCTACATGGGTACCCGGTTCCTGGCGGCCGCGGAGAGCATGGCCGTGGACGGGTACAAGCAGATGGTCGTCGATCACGGGGCCGACGACCTCGTGGTCAGTTCCGCGATCACCGGCACCCCCGCCTCCTGGCTCAAGCCCAGCCTCGTCGCGTGCGGGCTCGATCCCGACAACCTGACGCCGCCGACCGGGGAGAAGAACTACACCGCCGGTACGGAATCGATGAAGCGGTGGAAGGACGTCTGGGCTGCGGGCCAGGGGCTCGCGCCCATCCGCGCCATCGAACCGTTGAGCACGATCGTCGGGACGATCGAGGGGGAGTACGCCTCGGCGCTGCGCCGGGCGAGCCAGTTGAGCGCGCCCGCACTGCGCTGAGTTCGCGGCGAAATCGTACCCGCGTCAGCGGTGGGTCCCCGGGTGGGTCGAACCCCACCCGGGGGCCGTTACTCGGACCGGTCCCGGTGCTCGAGGTCGCCGAGGATCTCCAAGCCCTCCCGGCCGCGCTGTTCCCGGTAGGCGACCCGGCCGACGACATGCGCGATCACCGGCGCGGTGAGGAGGGTGAACACGCCGACCAGCACCAGCATCCAGATGTCGACGTTGCCACGCAGTCGGATCACGGCACCTACCAGCACCAGCACCATCCCGACGACCTGTGGTTTGGCCGCGGCGTGCATGCGCGAGAGCGTGTCGGGGAAGCGGACGATCCCGACCGCCGCCGTCATCGCCAGCAGCGCACCGAGCAGTATCGCGGTCGCGGCCAGGACGTCCCACACGGCGGTCACTGGTCGTCACGCACCCGGAATCGGGCCACGCTGACCGAGCCCACGAAGCCCACCAGCGACAGCGCCACGATCGCGGGCACCACCGTGGTGTCGAGGGTGTAGGCGGCCCACACGGCCAGCCCGCAGGTGGCCGCCGCGACCAGCGTGTCCATCGCGACCAGGCGGTCGAGGGTGGACGGCCCGGCCAGCAGTCGGTAGGTGGTGAGGAGTGCGGCGACGGTCAACATCACCCCGGCGATCACCAACACGATCGTCATGGCCGGTCCTTTCCGCTGGTCGTGGTCCCGTCGGGGCCGTCATGCTCGGGGGGCCCGTCGTCCAGGAGGTCCTGCTCGTGGCGTCCGTCGTCCTCGTCCTGGTCGTGCCAGGTGCTCGGCTGCCAGTCGGAGTCGCGCTCGAACGCTTCGATGAACAGCCGCTCGAGCTGACGCACCGTCCGGTAGAACTGCTCGACGGCCCGGTCGGTACTCACGTCCAGCACGTGCACGTAGACCATCCGCCGGCTCTGGTCGACCTCGAGCACCATGGTGCCCGGGATCAGGTTGAGCAGGTCGATACACAGGGTGAGGACCAGGTCGGACTTGATGGACAGTCGGCACCGCAGCACCCCGGTCAGCGGCGGCGGACCCGGTCGGACGGCCAGCCACGCGACCTGCGCGCTGGACTGTGCGGCGTAGTACACGCCCAGCCCGGCGAGCTTGAGCACCGAGAGCGGACGTACCCGTCCCTCGACCGGTACCCGCGGCAGCGGCAGCAGGAGCATGATCGTCGCGCCCACCGCGAGGCCGCCGAGGACGTTCGCGACGCTGAGGTTGCCCCACAGCAGGATCCAGACCACCGTCAGCCACGCGAGGATGCCGACCTGCATCAGCGCGCCGCGGCTCATCGGGTGCCACCTTCCGGTTGCTCGCCGGGCGGGGAGGTTTCGAGCGCGGTCGCCTGCTCGGCGTATCCGGGGCCGAGCACGGCGTCGATGTAGATCGAGCGGTCCTGCAGGTCCGTGGCCGTCCGGTTGGTGATCTCGATGAACGGCCCGGCGAACACGGTCAGCGACAGCCCCACCGCCACCAGGGCGATGGTCGGGATCAGCATCAGCACCGGCATCTTCCCGACGTCGGCCCGGTCACCGAACGCGATGTCCTCCTCGGACTCGTCGATCAGCGCGGACGGCCCGACGTCGGCGAGGTCGCCCTCCGGTGCGTCGGCGCGGGCCCGCCAGAAGGCCTTCGTCCACACCCGCGCGATGACGTACAGGGTGAGCAGGCTGGTCACCGTGCCGCCGCCGACCAGGATCCAGGACAGGGCGCTCGGGTGGGCGACGCCGGCCTGCAGCAGCGCCACCTTGCCGATGAAACCGGAGAACGGCGGGATCCCGGCCAGGTTCAACGCCGGCACCAGGAAGACGAGCGCAAGCACCGGACTGGCCGCGGCGAGCCCGCCGAGCCGGCGCAGCGAGGCCGAGCCGGCCTGCCGCTCGATCAGGCCCACGACCAGGAACAGGGTGGTCTGCACGATGATGTGGTGCGCCACGTAGTACACGGCCCCGGACAGGCCGTGTTCGGTCGAGAGCGCGATGCCGAACACCATGTAGCCGATGTGGCTGACCAGCGTGAACGACAGCAGCCGCTTGATGTCGGTCTGCGCGATGGCGCCGAGGATGCCGACCAGCATGGTCAGCAGTCCGCAGACCATCAGCACGTTGTCCAGGTCGCCCTGCGGGAACAGCAGGGTCTGCGCCCGGATGATCGCGTACACGCCCACCTTGGTGAGCAGGCCCGCGAACACCGCGGTGACCGGGGCCGGCGCGGTCGGGTAGGAGTCGGGCAGCCAGGTCGACAGCGGGAACACCGCGGCCTTGATGCCGAACGCGACCAGCAGCACCCCGAAGATCGCCATCCGGGTGCCGGTCGGGACGCCGTCGAGCCGGGTGGCCATCTGCGCCAGGTTCAGGGTGCCGGTGGCGGCGTACGCGAAGGCGATGCCCACCAGGAAGATCAGCGACGAGACCATCGAGACCATCACGTACGAGACCCCGGCGCGCACCCGGTCGGCGCTGGCGCCGAGCGTCAGCAGCACGAACGACGCGGCCAGCAGCACCTCGAACCCGACGTACAGGTTGAACAGGTCCCCGGCCAGGAAGGCGTTGCACACGCCCGCGGTCAGGGCCAGGTAGGTGGGCAGGAAGATCGACACCGGTTGGCGTTCGGTGCCGTCGTGCACGCCCTGCCCGGCGGCGAAGCCCATCACGGCGAGCAGCACGATGCTCGAGACCACCAGCATGATCGCGGAGAGCCGGTCCACCACCAGGGTGATGCCGATGGGGGAGTCCCAGCCGCCGACCTGCAGCGCCGAGATGCCGTCGCGGTCGGCCAGGTACAGCAGCAGCACGGAGACGACGAGGACCGCGACCAGCGCGGCCATCGTCACGACGCGTTGGAACCGGGGCCGGCGGCCGCCGATCAGCGTGATCGCGGCGGCGAGCATCGGGATCAGCACCGGCAGCGGGGTGAGCGTCTGGACCAGGTCCGCGGGCAACGTCATCGGCGGTCACCGCCCGGGGTCCGGACCGGGCTGTCGCCGTCGGTGTCGAACTCGTCGAAGTCGCCCTCGCGCAGGTCCTCGTAGACCTCCAGGTCCTCCAGGTTGGTGAGTTGGTCGAGGGGGATGGGGTTGCCCTTGTCGTCGAAGGCGTCGCCGCGGAAGGTGGAGTCGCCGGTGAGCGGGTCGTCGGAGCGGTCGCGGTCGGGGGCCTCGGCCGGGCTGCGGCGCCGGATGACCTTGGTGTCCTCGGGGTCGTTCTCGACGGCGTCCTTGGTGTTGATCTTGTAGGAGCGGTAGGCCAGCGCCATCACGAAGGCGGCGATGCCCATGGTGATGACGATCGCGGTCAGGATCATGCCCTGGGCCAGCGGGTCGGCCATGGTGTCGTAGACGGCGTTGCCGCGGCCGACGATCGGGGCGCTGCCGGGCGGGCCGCCGACCACCAGGATCAACAGGTTGACGCCGTTTCCGAACAGCAGCAGACCCAGCAGCATCCGGGTGATGCTGCGCTCGAGCAGCAGGTACACCCCGCACGCGACGAGCACGCCGACCACCAGGAGCAGTCCGAAGTTCGCGGTCACCGGAAGGTCACCTCCGCGCTGTCGAGTCGCCTCGCGGGCTCCGCTGCGCCCTCGGCGTCCAGTCGGGCGCCGAGACTGCGCAGCACATCGAGCACCAGCCCGACCACGATCAGGTACACGCCGAGGTCGAAGAACAGCGCGGTCACCAGCTTGATGTGGCCGATCAGCGGCAGCGTGACCTCCAGGGTCGCCGAGGACAGCGCGGGCGCGCCGAGGAACAGTGAGGTCAGCGCGGTGCCAGCGGACAGGATCAGGCCCAGGCCCAGGATCTTGCCCGCGTCGATGGGGACGGTCTCGCCGAGTTCGTAGCGACCGCCCGCGAGGTAGCGCAGCACCAGGGCCAGGCCCGCGGTCAGCCCGCCCGCGAAGCCGCCGCCCGGCGCGTTGTGGCCGGAGAAGAAGAAGTACACCGACAGCACCATCATGGTCGGGAAGATCAGCCGGGTGGTGACCTCGAGGACCAGCGAACGGTGCCGCGGGTCGATCAGGTCGCCGCCGCGCAGCCAGGTGGTCTCCGGTCCGGAGCCGGCGTCCGGGTTGGGCGCGTCCGCGACCCGCGGCGCGATGCCGAACCGGCGGTTGCGGAACACCAGCGACGCGACGCCGGTGGCGGCGACCAGCAGCACGCAGATCTCGCCCAGGGTGTCCCAGGCGCGGATGTCCACGAGCAGCACGTTCACCACGTTCTTGCCGTTGCCCAGGTGGTACGCCGCGTCGGGCAGCTGCAGGTAGATCGGCGTGGTGGAGCGGGCGTTCATCGCGAACGCGCCGATCACCGTCACCGTCGCGCCGACCGCGACGCCCAGCAGGGCCCGCGGCAACTTGAACCCGACGGACTGCCGCTCGTCGATCTCGGCGGGCAGTTTGCGCATCACCAGCACGAAGATCACCAGCGTCAGCGTCTCCACCAGGAACTGGGTCAGGGCCAGGTCGGGCGCGCCGTGCAGGGCGAACAGGACGCCGCAGCCGTAGCCGCCGAGGCCGACCAGGATCACGCTGGCGAGCCGGTTGCGCATCACCGTCGCGGTGATCGCGGCGGCGATCATCATCAGCCCGACCGCCAGCTGCAGCGGGGAGTCCCACAGCCGCAGCCGGACGCCGCCGTCGCTGTGCACGGCCAGCAGGATGGTCGGCAGCAGTACCAGGGTGACGAGGATGCTGGCCTGGGTCAGCGGCAGCGAACCGCGCTGGGTGGTGCCGGTCAGCCGGATCGAGAGGGTGTCCATGCCGCGCAGGGTGGCGTCGTACATCCGGTCCGCGTTGCCGAGCAGCGACCGTTCGAAGCGCAGTCGGCTGACCCGGCGGTGCGCCAGGAAGAGGCCGGCGCCGGAGAGGACGATGAGCACGGTCAGCCACAGCGCCTGCCCGAACCCGTGCCACAGCGCCAGGTGGTAGTCGCCGTCCGGACCGGCGGGCAGCGTCGTCGAGTACGGGGTCAACAGCCGGTCCATCAGCGGGGAGGCGAGGCCGGCGGCGAGGCCCGCGACGGCGAGCAGGGCGGGCACCGCCAGGAACAGGGGATCCGCCCGGTGCATGTCCGCGACCGCCGGGCTGGGACGGCGGAGCTGCTTGCGTCCGAACGCGCCCCAGACGAACCGGATGCTGTAGGTGACGGTGAGGATCGACCCGAGCACGATGCCGGTCAGCACCAGGGTCCGCACCGGGGGACTGAGCGCGGTGGTGGTGGCGATCGCGTCGAGCGCGGCCTCCTTGCCGACGAACCCGAGCAGCGGCGGCAGTCCGGCCATGCTGGCGGCGGCCAGCACCGCGATCGCGCAGAGCGCCGGGGCCTGGGCGCCGAGCCGCGCGAGCTTGCGCAGGTCGCGGGTCCCGGTGGTGTGGTCGATGACGCCGACCACCATGAACAGCGCCGCCTTGAACATCGCGTGCGCGACCACCATGGTCATGCCGGCCAGGGCGGCGTCCCGGCTGCCCGTGCCCACCAGAACCATCAGGAATCCGAGTTGGCTGACGGTGCCGAAGGCCAGGATCAGTTTCAGGTCGAACGCGCGCAACGCGCGCCAGCCGCCGAGGAGCATCGACGCCAGGCCGAGCGTGATGATCGTGACCCGCCAGGGGGTGGTGTCGGCGAAGCCCGGCGCCAGCCGCGCGACCAGGTAGATGCCTGCCTTGACCATCGCCGCGGCGTGCAGGTACGCGCTGACCGGGGTGGGCGCGGCCATCGCGCCGGGCAGCCAGAAGTGCATCGGGACGATGGCCGACTTGGACAGTGCGCCCACCAGGACCAGCACCACCGCGACGCTGGTCAGCCAACCGGTCGGCGGGTTCGCCAGCAGCACGGACAGCTGGTAGCTGCCGCCGACCTGACCCAGGATGATGAACCCGACCAGCATCGCGAGGCCGCCCGCGGCGGTCACGAGCAGTGCCTGGGTGGCGGCGCGGCGACTCGACGCGCGTTCCGCGTAGTGGCCGACCAGCAGGAACGAGAGCACCGTCGTCAGTTCCCAGAAGGTGTAGAGGATCAGCATGTTGTCGCTGGTGACCAGCCCGAACATGGCGCCCGCGAACGCGACCATCTCGGCGGCGAAGATGCCCAGACGTGGTTCGTCGTCGGTGAAGTACCGGGAGCAGTAGACCAGGACCAGGGCGCCGATCCCGAGCACCAGCGCCGCCATGATCGCGGCCAGGGAGTCGAAGCGCATGTCGATGTCCATCGACAACCCGGGCGCCCACTGGATGTGCAGCGACTGCTCGGTGCCCCAGTTCCGGACCACCCAGACCAGGCTTGCCAGCGGCACCAGCGACAGCGGCAGGAAGGCGTTTCGCCCCATTGCTCGCACGACAAGCGGCGCCAGAACGGCGGCGACTGCATGGGCGAACAAGATAGCGAGCAAAAGGCACTCCGTCGTGTCTGCGTGCGGGGGCGGCGGGGTGTCGATACGCCCAGGAGTATCCGGGCGATCGGAGTCCAGTTTAGGGGATGGCCGGTCGTCGCTCGCAGGCGCATCGCCGCGACATTCGGGCGGTACCGTGTGGAAATGGCCGAGATCAGGACCGTCGCACTTGCCCACATCAGGGATCGCCGGATGCTGCAGGCGCGGTCGTCCGGCAAGACCGCCTTCTACATGGCGGGCGGGAAGATCGACCCCGGGGAGAGCCCGGAACAGGCCCTGCACAGGGAGATTCGCGAGGAACTCGATGCGGGCATCGTGGTGGGCACGCTCGAGGAACTGGGGGTCTTCGAGGCCGAGGCGTTCGGGCACCCGCCCGGTACCCGGCTGCACATGACCTGTTACCTCGCGGACCTGACCGACGAGCCCGCCGCGACGAGTGAGATCGCGGAACTGCGGTACTTCACCACCGACGAGTACGCGGCGATGCCGGAGTCGGCGCCGGGGTCGCGACTGGTGTTCGAGCGGTTGCGGTCGCTGGGTCTGGTGGACTGAGCGGCTGGGCGAGCGGAGCGGCGGGGGATGTCTCGGCGAGCGGAGCGGCGGGGGATGTCTCGGCGAGCGGAGCGACGGGAGTCACGATGATCTTCACCGCGGCGGCACTCGACGGCATCGTGTCCGGCACGGTGACGCTCGCCTTCCGGCGGTGGGAACGGCCACGGGTGCGGGCCGGGTCGAGCCAGCGGACGGCGATCGGGGTCGTCGCGTTCGACGCGGTGGAACCGGTCGACGCGGCCACGGTGTCCGATGCGGACGCGGTGGCGGCCGGGTTCGAGTCCGCCGAGCGGCTGCTCGTGTTCGTGGACAAGAAGGCGCACGGCCCCGTGCTGTACCGGATCGCGCTGCGCTTCGACGGCGCCGACCCGAGACTCGCGCTGCGTGAGGACGACGCGTTGTCGGAGGCGGACGTCGCGGACCTGCGGCGCCGGCTCGACCGGATGGACGCGCACGGCCCGTGGACCGAGGCGACGCTGAGGCTGATCGCGGACCGGCCCGCGGTGGTCTCGACCGAGCTGGCCCCTGCACTGGGGATGGAGCGGGCGCCGTTCAAGCAGCGGGTCCGCCGACTCAAGGAGCTGGGTCTGACCGAGAGCCTGGAGGTGGGGTACCGGCTGAGCCCACGTGGCCGGGCCCTGCTGGCGCGGCTCGGTACCTGATTCGCCCTGCCGACACCCTTTCCGGGGGGTGGTTTTCGAGGATGAACCCACCCAGGGTGTCCCGGCGTTCAGCTCTTCGAGATGCGGTGCTGGGGCTGGGTGCCGCCGCGCTGGGTCCGATGACCCTGGGGCAGGCCGCCGTTGGCGCCGCGCCGTCCGGCGGGAAGCTGAGGCGTTGCCAGCGAGGCCGTCGCGGCCGAAGATGGATCCAGGGAGGACGACACGCGGCGCAACGGCCGCGGAGTTCGCGGTGCGGGGGCCGAAGGGGTGGGCGCATGATGCGCAGAACGGTCGGATCGGCAGGCGTACCCGAGCGCGCGGCGGCGCTGGTGGTGTTCGTGGCGGCGTTCGTCGGGGGCGCGGTGGTCGCGAACCGACTGGCGGGCAAACCGGTGCCGTTCCTGCGCTGGTCGGTGCTCCGCTTCCTGCTCGGCTCGCGTCGACTGATCCGCGAGGGACAGGTCGGTGACGGCCGCGAGGAGGCGTTGGCGCGGCGGGTCGCCGAGGTGGCTCGGCCCGGTGACCTGGACGGGGTCATCGAGGTGATCGACGACTTTGCCCGGCACACGAGCTTCCTGATGAACGTCGGCGACGAGAAGGGGCTGCTGCTCGACGACGCGATCAGCCGGGCCCGGCCGTTGCGACTGCTCGAGCTGGGAACCTACTGCGGCTACAGTGCGCTGCGTACGGCCCGGGTGATGCCGCCCGGCGCCCGGCTCTACTCGGTGGAGTCCAGCCCTGCGAATGCCGCTGTCGCGCAGCGCATCTGGGAAGTGGCGGGGGTGGCCGACCGGATCACCTCGGTGGTGGGGTCCCTCGGCGACGGCGGCGCCACCATGGACCGGCTGGCGTCCGAGCATGGATTCTCCTCCGGCAGTGTGGATTTCGTCTTCCTGGATCATGCCAAGGAGGCCTACCTGACGGACCTGCTGCGGATCGAGGGCGCGGGCTGGCTGCACCCGGGGTCGGTGGTGGTGGCCGACAACGTGGTGATGCCCGGCGCGCCCGACTACCTGGCCTACATGCGGGGCGAGGAGGGGCGCAAGTGGCGGACCGTCGAGCATCGCACGCACGTCGAGTACCAGAAGCTGCTACCGGACCTGGTGCTCGAGTCGACGTTGCTCGGTGTGGCTCGACCCTGAACTCGCACCGATCAGGATGCCTGCCGGGGTTGTCGACGGGTGGCCCTGGTCAGGTGGGCGCGCAGGGCATCGGCAACGACGTCGGGGTTCTCGAGCATCGGAATGTGGCCGACGGCCGGCAGGGTGACCTCTTCGACGTGGTCGGGCAGTTCGTCGATCAGTCGCTGCATGCACTCGGCACGGGTGGTGAAGGTGTCGAACTCGGACAGCATCAGCGATGTCGGCGCGGTGACGAGGTGGAGCCCCGTGAGCGGTCCGTCGCGCAGGAACGCCAATTGGATCGGCAGGTAGACGGGGCAGTGCGACGCCGCGCGGACCACGTTCGCTGCGTCGTCGGGGTCGACGGCGGCCATGTCCCTGCTGCAGTTTCGGATGATCGGGCGTTGAAATATCTCGCGCGTTGCGGCTCGATCGCCGAGAACTCGGGCAGCGGCAGCGAGGGGGAACTGTGCGGTGAATCCCAATCCGAGTCGAAACTCGGTGTGGGAAAACCGTTTCCAACCTCCACCAGGGTTGATCGCAGCGAGGGATTTCGCCCGGCCGCGGCGCTCGAGTTCGAATCCGACCTGGCCGCCCAGTGAGTTTCCTGCGATGTGGCAGGTGCTCCAGCCGACCCTGTCGAGTTCACGTTCGATTCCGTCGGCGATCCCGCGGACCCCGAGGTCGCGCAGCCGTAGCCGAGGGCCACCCCAGTGGCCGGGCATGGTCATTGCGAGAACGTCGTAGTCGGTCGAGAGGTTGTCCACGACGGCGTGCCATACGTGGTGCGACAAGGTGAATCCGTGCAGCAGCAGCACGGGCTCACCTGATCCGGCTCGGTTCACATATGTCATCAAGTTCCCCTTCCGCCTCTTTGCTACTCAGTAGTAACAAAGGTGGGCCGAGGTGTCCAGGGCTGGAGGGCGAGTTGCTCGAGGCGGTTGTCGGCGTCGCGATCGTTGGGCGCCTTGGTGTCGGGGTCAGATCAGGCGAGATCACACACCTTCTACACGCTTAACCAGGCAAAACATCATTGTGATCGAATGCGTGTACGAGTAGAATTCGATGTATGAAACTCGACGCCATGCTCACCGACCCCGCCGGGGTCGAGGCATGGCGACTCGACGAAACCGAGATACTCGCGGCGGTGCCGGAGCTGGTTCAGGACATGCGCAGGCGCGACGCGCTCCTCGTCCGACTCGTCCGTGAGGCAGACCATCCCCCGCAAGCGGGAGGTGCCCCCAGATGCCTGCCCGAACACGCCGGTGCCGCGGACACCACCTCCTGGCTCGCCGGCGCCACCCGGATGCACCGAGCCCACGCCTCGCAGATCGTCCGCCTCTCCCGAGAACTCCCCCTGCACCCACAGGTGGCCGACGTCCTGAACGAGGGACGGATCGAACTCGGCCACGTGCAGGTGATCGTCAACTTCCTGGACCGCCTCGCGAAACTCATCCGCGACTTCGACATCGAACCCGCCGAAACGGACTGGGGGCACCCCGACCCCAACAGCGGCCGTGCCGCCGACTGCGAGGCCTACCTGCTCATCGCCGCCCGCGTCGAGGACCCCACACAGTTGCGCAAGCGGGCCCGCGAGATGGAGATCCTGTTCGAGCGCGACAATGACCTGCCGTCCGACGCAGAGAACCCGGAACTCAACGAGTTTCACGCCAGCGCCACCCTCGGCGGTCGGGTGCTCGTGAAGGGCAGCTTCGACGCCGAGTCCGGCGAGGCCCTCCAGACCGCCCTCTCCGGACTGTCGAAGCCGCACCCCAGCACCGACAACGACGGCCACCCGATCCGGGACGACCGCTCCGCCGCCAAGCGCCGCGCCGACGCCCTCGAACAGATCATCCGCGGACACCTCGACAACGCTCGTGGCCCGATGGAAGGTGGGGAACGCCCGCACGTCACGGTCACCATCGACGTCGACGCACTCAAGGACGCGGTGGCGGCGACGGCGCCCACCCCCGCGACCGGTGCCTGGGTGGGGAA